>CAYRVP010000050.1:0-23429 GCA_964427845.1 uncultured Caldilineaceae bacterium | reverse complement strand
GTGAGCCAATCGTGTACATGGATGAGGTCGTAGGTGTGCGTCTTGCTCAGCAGCGTGGCATAGTCGACGAAGGCCGAATTGTTGTCAACCACGCTGTTGTACCAGTCGAGCGCGTCCATCACGGGCACATCCACACGATGGATGGTGATGAACTCATTGAAAGCCTCGATGGACGGACCGCCGGCGAAGTGGGTTGTCAGCACGTCGATGTAGATTGGTTCGTCCTCGCCTGCGCTATGATCGCCGCCCAGCCGGGGGATGAGCTGCGCCACATGTGTGCCAATGCCGCCGACGACGTAGGGCGGGTACTCCCATGTAATCACTAGAACGCGCATACGGGGTATGATTCCTCGCACGAATAAACAGGATGAGATGATTGCGGGCGCTATGGCAACAGTACATCGCCAACGCCCGTTGGCCCAACGCGCACCGCACGCCACTGCCAGGCCGCCGGTGCAGGTAGCGTACTTGCCGTCGCGATAGCCGTGGCCTGCACGGCGGCTTCGTACATGAGATAGGCGGACGGCATTCCTTGCGGATGTGCGCTTGCCCACGCCGCGTCGTGGGGTCCTGCCCATACAACTGCGTAGATCGCGGGGGGCTCTGCTCCCTGCGCCGTGGCCGCCGGCTGCAAGTGTTCGAAGAAGACCGGGTCTATCGCCCAGGGCGCCAGCCAGACGGGTGCATCGGGCAGCAGTGCGCGCAGCTCTATCGTTGCGGCGGCGCCCTCGGCAGGGCTGCCCAGCCAGATGAGGGCGTCGCCGGGCTGGACAATGACGCCACCTGGGCCGTCAACAAGAGTGATCGTCGGCAGCGGCCCAAAACCTGCGCGCAGACTCGGTTCCCATGCGGGTAACATGCCACCCACAAGCAGCCGCCGCGCGCCCTGCGCCGCGGCCGCCTGACCCAGGGCCTGCACCAACGCCTCGAGCCAGGCCGTCTCCTGTGGTGCAACGAAGCCGGCCTCCGTCACTGCCCATGGCGCAAGCCAGGGCATTGCGGCAAGCGCATGCGCCGCGGCCGCGCCTTCCAGCGGCGTGAGCGGCCCGACGATGGCCCCCACGTGCGTTGAGGTGGCGATCTTGGCGGCTGCGCGTGCGGGGTCGCGCGAGCTGTCGAGTGCGAGGGCAATGAGGCCAGTGGGCGCGGGGGGTGCAGCGGCCACGGCGCCGCGCACGGACTCCAACGCGGCGTAGCCACTGCGCCGGTAGAGACCTTCGAAGGGTGCAAGCACAGCAACGTGCGCTACAGGGCGCACGCTGGTGAAGGGAATGACCAGCGCCCGCGTGCGCGCGACGCAACCCGCAACCGGCAGCCCGAAGAGCAAACAAGCCATCCCAGCGTACACCAGGCCGCGCATGCCGCGGCGGCTATTGGTAGCCGTAGGTCTGCAGGTTCTGCTGATGCTCGGCATAGGTCTGTGCAAAGATGTGGCGGCGTTCCTCGCCGGTGGCCACGAAGAAGCAGAAGGCCGTGGCGGCAGGGTTGCGCGTGGCCTCAATGGCACTCAGGCCGGGGTTGGCGATCGGCCCGGGGGGCAGCCCCTGGTTGAGGTAGGTATTGAAGGGACTGGCGATCTGGCTGTACTCCTCGATGCTCTGGGGCTTCCACCACCAGTCGCCAGGGCGGCCGGCCGCATATTGCACCGTGGGGTCGGCCTGCAGGAAGTTGCCACCCACATCCGCTGCACACGTGCCGTTGAGGCGGTTGACGTAGACGCTGGCGATGAGCGGACGCTCGTCGGCCTGGACGGCCTCCTTTTCCACAATGCTGGCCAGGTTGACCAAATCGCGCCCGCTGAGGCCGCTGTTGCCGCCCACAAGCTTGTCACTGCCCACGCGGTCCTCGAAGTTGTCGAGGAAGGCGCGCAGCACAATTTCGGGCGTCGCGGCGAAGACGGGTAGGCGGTAGGTGTCGGGGAAGAGGAAACCCTCGAGCGAAGCATCGGGCGGCAGCGCCTGCAGGAAATCATAGTCTTCGAAGAGGGCCAGGCTGCGCGGGGCCGTGACGGCGTTCATGAAGGTGTCATAGTCCATGACGTTGTTCTGCGCCAGCCGCTCGCCGATCTCCTCGGCGCGGAAGCCTTCGGGGATGGTGACGAGCACCTCCTCGAAGAGCGCATTCTGCAGGGCCTCGGCCACCTGCGGCATGGTCATGTCTTCGGAGAGCATGAAGTTGCCCGCGGCCAGCCCTCGGTCCAGCCCGGAGACGCGCAGGTACAGATTGAACAAATCGCCGTCGGTAATGAAGCCAGCCTGCGCCAGGCGCGCAGCAATGTAGCGCGCCGGTTCGCCGGGGTTGATAACAAAGGAGCGGGGGCGCGGGTCCGCCCCGGCCGGCACCTGCAGATCAGCCTCGCGCATTTTGAGGTTGAACTGGAGAACCTGTTTTTCAACGTTCTCGGGAGTGAGCGCTCCCTGCCCGGCGGTGGGGTCGATCAACCCGGCGGCCTGCTCGGGCACGCCGAGGAACTGCTCGGTAAGGTGGGCGCGTCCCACGACCCAGGCGCCTGCGAGCACCCCCACCACGAGCAGCAGAAAGGCTGCGCGCACAAGCATCGGCAGCCAGCCGTGCTGCGCCGGGGCCGTCACGGGCTGTGCGGCGCTGCGGCTGCGCGCCTGAAAGAGTGGTGATCGATCCTGATTCTGTACCGACATGCCCACAATCTACCTAACGCGCCCGCCGGGGTGCAAACCTGCTCACAAACCGAATCAGTCCATCCATCAACGCGGCGGCAACGCAATGCGCCCATAGTCCGTAGCGTCGCCCCGGCGGCGCGCATCGAGAAAAGCCCGCAAGATCACGGCTGCGGCGGCTGCATCTTCACCGGTGCGCGCGTCGCCTTGAAGTAGTTCGCGCTCGCTCCAGGAACTGAGTCGCCCATCCCAGAATTCAACGGAAATGGGCCGCCCCAACAGCGCGCGCAGCGCATTGGCAAGACGACGCGCCCATGTGCGTGTAGTCTCGGCCTGCTGCCCTTCGCTGCCGTCCATGTTGAGGGGCAGCCCGCAGATGACGCCCTGCACTTCTTCCTGCGCCACAATCTCGGCCAGGCGCGCAAAGTCCTCATTGCGCGAACGCCGCCGGATGACGAGCAGCGGCCGTGCGGCCAGCCCCAGCGGATCGCTGACGGCAACGCCAATGCGCGCCAACCCCACATCCAGCGCCAGCAGCTTGCCCGGCGGCCACGGGGGCCCGGGGGTCGCCTGCACATGCGGCGTACTCATGGTGTGGCGGGCGCGGCGGCTGCTGCCGTGTCGCCGTAGTTGACGCGCACCTGGATGCGGCTGGGCAACGCGGGCAGCGTGGCCAGCCACTGCGGGTCGCGGTGGAAATCGGGCGGCGCAGCCAACAGCCAGCGTTCGTTGAGGATGCGCGCCGCCGCCTCTTCCGTTTGTCCGGCCACGGCGTTGCGCACCTCGGCGGGGTCCACGGGAATGACATAGTCGGCGTTGACGGTCATGGTGAACTCGACGGCGCGACCGATGAGTGCGGCGCCGGGCACACGCTGCGCCGTGAGCGAGGTGGCCACAAGCTTGGCCTGGTCGGGCATCTCGCTCTCCACTGCGGCCTGGAGCACGTCACGCGCTTCGGCCTCATCCACAGCCACGCCCTGCACAAGCAGGCGCAGCGTTAGGTTCACCTGGTCGGCGGCGTCATCGTTGTATTGGTCAAAGGCCTGGGCCACAATGAAGGTCTGCACCGACTCGGGGGGGAGCCACTCGCCAGGGTTGAGCTTGGCATTGAGCGCTTCGACGGCGCGCCCTTCGGCGCGCGCCAGCGTATCGGTCAGCAGCTTGTCCTTGTCAACCTGGGTGACGGCGCGCACCAGTTCCGAGCCACCGCCGCCCGTGGCGTTGGGATTGCTCACGCGCGCCCTGAAGCGCAGCGGGCCATCGATGTTGGTAATGGTGTTGGCGCGCACATTGCCGCCAATGCCGGGATCAAGCGCCTCTACCGCCACGGTGGCGCGCTGCCCGACGCCGCCAGGGATGACCCCTTCGCTCAGCGTGCGGAAGCTGACGGGTGTGCCTGTCCCCGTGCTCACGGTTGTACCCACTGGCACCTTGACTTCATCCGTGCCCAGGTTGCTGAAGTTGACTTCGCCCGTGGCCTTGATTGTGGGCTTCTGCAGCGAACCGCTGGTGCTGGACGCAGCCTGCTCCTCGATGATGGTCTCGATCAATCGCCCCTTGATCTTGCGTGCGGCGAGGTTTGATTCGTCAATGTCCGGGTCGGCGATCAGGCGCGTGGTCACGCTGAGCGGCGCTGTGCCGGGGGTGACGGTAATTGTGGCGGCGGGCAGCACAAAGAGGCCGAAGAGCGCCAGCAGCAGCACGATCAGCCCGGCCATAGAGCCATAGCCAACCCAGACAAGCCAGCCGGGCATGCGGCGGCGGCGGGCGCGTTCTTCGGTTGCGATGCGGCGCTGGCGCGCCTGAAACTGGCCGGGCAGAGCGGTTTGCGCAACGATCTTTTCACGCCGGTAACGGGGCGGCTCGGGCAAACCCAGGGCAGGGTTGCGCAAGTCCACCATGGGCAGGGTCGGCGCCATGCGCCACTCGCGCTGCATGGCCATCTCCACCTCGCCGAAGACGGGCACGCCCACGGCCTGCGCCGCATTGATCGTGGCTGCGTCGCGCGTCACGATGGCCAACTGACAGCGCTGCACCTGCACCTGGCGCTGGAGCAGGCGCATGCGCGCGGCGTTGGCAAGCCCATCCCAGTCGTCGGGGAGCTCGACCACAATGTGCGTGCGGCGGAACTGCGCAACCTGGCTGCGCAGGGCGTTGAGACGCGCGGTGGGTTCAATGCGGATGAGTTCAGTCATTGAGAAAGGTACGGAACGACAATGACTGAAGATTGATGATTGATGATTGGGCGACGCCCAGTCATCAATCTTCAATCTTCAATTACTGGTTTTGCCTCACTTGAGATTCGCGCGTACCCACTCAGCCACGGAATCGAGCGCGGCGGGGAGCTTGGCGCTCTCCTTGCCGCCGGCCTGGGCGAGATTGGGCTTGCCGCCGCCACCGCCACCCATGATCCTGGCGGCGTCGCGCACGAGGTTGCCGGCGTGCATGCCGCGGCTCACCAGATCGGGCGTGACGGCCGCCACGAGCAGCGGTTTATCGTCTATCACTGCGCCCACAGCCACCACGCTGCTGCCCAGCTTGTCGCGCAGCCAGTCGGTCATCTGGCGCAGCGTGTCGGCATCAGTGGCCTTAACCTGAACGGCCAGCACCTTGAAACCATCGAGCGATACCGCCTGGTCGAGCAGCGCACTCGTCTCCTGCTGGGCGCTTTTCTGGCGCGCCTGGTTCAATTCGCGCTGCAGGCTCTGGTTGTGCTCGAGCAACTGGCGCAGCGCGTGCTCGACGTCGGCGGTCTTGGTGTGCAAAAGGTCAGCGCTGCGCGCGAGGATGTCGAAGCGTTCTTCGACCAGCGCCTCGGCAAAGCGGCCGGTGACAATCTCGATACGGCGCACGCCTGCGGCCACGCTGCTCTCGGAGATGACGCGGAAACCGCCTATCTCGGCGGTGCTCTCTACATGCGTGCCGCTGCAAAGCTCCATGCTCACGCCGTCATCCTCGCCAAAGGAAACGACGCGCACTTCGTCGCCGTACTTCTCGCCGAACAGCGCCATCGCGCCCTCTTCGATGGCCCGCTTCTGCGTTGTCCAGCGGGTGTTCACCGGGCAGTTGCCAAGAATGATTTCGGCGGCGCGCCGCTCGATCACACGGATGTCTTCGTCACTGAGGGGCTGGCCATGGGTAAAGTCGAAGCGCAGCCGCTCAGGGGCCACCAGCGAGCCGGCCTGGTGCACATGCTTGCCCAGCCGCTCGCGCAGCGCCGCGTGCAGTACGTGCGTAGCCGTGTGATTGCGCATGATGTCCCAACGGCGCTCGTTGTCAATCTCGGCCTCGGCGGGGTCTCCCACGCGCACAGTCCCCTGCACCACCGTGCCGATGTGCACGATCAGCCCCGGAATGCGGCGGCGCGTATCCGTCACCTGCACCGACCAGACGGGTTGCTCGGTGTCTTCCGGCCAGTAGTAGATTTCGCCGGTGTCACTCATCTGGCCGCCGCTCTCCACATAGAAAGGCGTTTCGGGCAACACAAGCTCCACCTGCGCGCCCGCGTCCGCCTCGTTCACGCTTTGCCCGTTGCGAATGATGCCGAGCAGCGTTGTGTCGACGGTGTCCACGTTCTCATAGATGAGGTGGCGCACGCCTTCCTTGCCCAAGGCGCCCGCCGCCTGCAGGCTGGTCAGCAGTTGCGCGTAGACGGAGACGTCCTGGAGGGTCTTTTCCTGCGCCGTGGCGCGGCTCTGCTCCTTGGCGGCGGCCAGCGCATCAGCGAAACCGGTCTCGTCAATCGTGAAGCCTGCGTCCACGGCAATATCGCGCGTCAGGTCCAGCGGGAAGCCGAAGGTGTCCCACAGGTGGAAGGCATCGCGGCCGGGGATGACGCCTTGCCCTTCGCTGCGCAGCGCCGCCATCTGATCTTCCAGCAGTGCCAGCCCGGTGTTGAGGGTGCGGTGGAAGCGCTCCTCCTCGTCGGTGATCGTCTGCAGAATGTAGGCTTCCTTGGCGGGCAGATCGGTGTAGTGACCACCCATTTCGTCGATCACCACTTCGGCGACCTGCGCGAGGAAGGGTTGGTCGAAGCCGATGAGCTTGCCAAAGCGGGCGGCGCGGCGCAGGATCATGCGCAGGACGTAGCTGCGCCCCTCGTTGCCGGGGAGTACGCCGTCGCCAATCATGAAGGTGATGGCGCGCGCGTGGTCGGCAATCGCACGGTAGCGATAGAGGTTGGCCCGGCGCCCGGCGTCGTCCTGCCCCGCCAGTTGCTGAATGCGATCCATGATGGGCGTAAAGGCGTCGGTGTCGTAGTTGTTGTCCTTGCCCTGCAGGATGCTGGCGAGTCGCTCGAGCCCTGCGCCCGTGTCCACGCTGGGCGCAGGCAAGGGAGCCAGCGTGCCGTCGGGCTTGGCGTCATACTGCATGAAGACGAGGTTCCAGATCTCGAGGTACTCGTCATCCTTGTTGACGCCTTCGGGCACCTGCTTGTCCAAATCGCCCCAGTAATAGTGAATCTCCGAGCAGGGGCCGCAGGGGCCGGTGTCACCCATGGACCACCAGTTGTCCTTCTTGCCAAAGCGCAGTACGCGCGCGGGCGCTGCCCCCGTCTCAATCCACAGCCGCATGGCCTCGTCGTCGTCGGTGTAGACGGTGAACCAGAGGCGCTCGACGGGCAGCCCCAGTTGGTTGACGAGCAGGTCCCACGCAAAAGCAATTGCGTCCTGCTTGAAGTAATCACCAAAGGAGAAATTGCCCAGCATTTCGAAGAAGGTGTGGTGGGGGGGGGGGGGGCCCACGTTGTCAAGGTGATTTTGCTTGCCGCCCACGCGCATGAACTTCTGGCTGGGGGCAGCGCGCTTGTAGTTGCGCTTCTCCAGCCCCAGGAAGACGTCCTTGAACTGGTTCATGCCCGCGTTGATGAGCAGGAGCGTGGGGTCGTCGGCAGGGACAAGGCTGCTGCTGGCGACGGTGGCGTGGCCGCGCTCTTTGAAATAGTCAAGCCAGTACTGGCGAATTTCGTTGGTTGAAAGCGATTTCATGGCAGGGCGCTCCAGCGTGCGCGCGGGTCAAGGTGTATGCAACACAGCGTGACGGGGGTTGCAGAAACCCCGCCGATCCTGCGAATTTTAGGCGAAGGGCAGGGGTAAGTCAAAGAATGGGGGAAGAGGGGACTGAGTGGCTGATTGAAGATTGAAGATTGACGATTGAAGATTGAGGATTGGGCGCCCAATCCTCAATCTTCAATCGTCAGTCTTCAACCAACCAGTCACCTCTCGCTGCGCCAAGTTGCATTTGCGCGCACCTTCGGGTAAACAGGAGCGTGCGCGCAGGCTCGGTCGTGCCCGCCTTCTGCACATTCGGGGACAAATATGGGTTTCTTCAAGCGCATGATGGGTGGTGGCGCACAGGGCGCACGCGACGGCGCGGCGCTGGCCGTATCTCCTCTGCTGACCGACTACGCCCAGATTCACCTGCTCAGCCACTTTGCCACTGCGCAGCCGTTGCACGCGCTGGGCACACGCCAGCGCTGGAGCCGCGTGCTGCCCCAGCCCTATGACGAGACCATCCAGCGCTTTGTCAAGGAGGGGTGGCTTGAGCCGCAGGCCGATCGCTACGTGGCGACGCCCGCGGCGCGGGCCGCGTTGGAGGCCTACGCTGCGCGCCTCGCCAGCGAGAAGGCCGCGGTGCTGCCCAAGGTGCGCAAGGCGCTTGAAGAACGCGACACCGGCACGGCGCTCGATCTGCGCCGCGAGTACGAGGCGCACTTCCCTCTGGGCGAGACGGAGTGGACCGGCCCTGAACCGCAAATGAGCCACTCGGCTCTCACACGCCGCATCCTCTTCATGAGCCACTGGCTGCTGGATGGGCTGAGCCCCGCGACGGCGGATTGGCTCAAGCTCTACGCCGCCGAGCAGCACCTGTGGGGCGCACACTGGCGTTTGCCCGCAGCAGAAATTCCGGCCGCTGTGCAGGCGGAGTTGGCCACGCCCGCCATGGATGGTGTGGAGGCGACCTACTGGAAGGCGCACCAGATGGCGCTCTATGTGGACAACCACGAGACATGGCAGCGCTGCAAGGGGGGCGACCACGTGCGCCGCCTCAAAATTGTGGGTCCCGACGATGAATTTACGTGCGCCACCTGCAAGCCGCTGCTGGGCAAGGAATTCCTCGTGGCGCGTGCACCGGAACTGCCGCCACGCGACTGCACCAGCGCGCGCGGCTGCCTCTGCCAGTATGAGCCGGTGCTGGAGACGATTGACGTCTAGTGGGATAAGATTGCCCAGAGATAGGTGGTAATTGGTAATTGGTGAGGAGGCACGCAGTTGAACCAATTGTACCGTGTTGCGTGACTTCGCCCGCGCAACTCTACGATACCTGTTCCCGCAAAATCTTCTCCATCGCTTTTCCCTTTGCTAACTCATCGATTAGCTTATCCAAATAGCGAATCGCCTGCATCGTTGGTTCATCGATGTCTTCCACGCGGACGCCGCAGACGACACCTTTGATCAAAACCCGTGAGGGATTCAGTTGGGGAGCTTCCGCAAAGAAGGTCTCAAAGTCAGTCTGTTTTTCCAGTACTGCCTCTAGCTCTTCCTGGCTATATCCGGTCAACCATCTGATTATTTCATCAACCTCTGTTTTTGTACGCCCCTTTCTTTCCGCTTTCGAAATATACTCTGGATAGACTCTTGCGACACTCATTGCAAAAATCCGGTGTTTGGGCATGATAGGGCCTCCGCCCCGAGAAGCATGAATGCAACTGCAACACTCGTATTGGTAATTGACGCCGGTTGCGAGTCGATTGCCACTCACCACTTACCGCTCACCACTTACCACTCACCGTTCTACCCATAACGTCGCCATCACTGGCCGGTGGTCGCTCCTGGTGGTGTCGTCGGGGAAGTCGCCGGGGCGCACGATGATTTCACTCTCCGCGGGCCAGGTGCGCGCATCCGCTGCCACGAAGATGAAATCCAGCACATCATCGTAGGTGCAGGGCAGGGTGTCGCTGCATTCGGTGGGCACAATTTCGGCAGGGCGCAGCCACTGCCAGCGGCCGAACTTCGTCATTAAGTCGTAGCCTGCGTCGCGGTCGGCGCGCGTTTCTCCATACTGCCAGTCCCAATCAAAGTTGTAGTCGCCTGCGGCAATCATGGGCAGCGTTTGCGTGGTGGCCCAGCCGTTGAGCAAGCGCGCCTGCGTGTGGCGCTCGCTGGCGCGCGTGCGGTAGAGGTGGTTGTTGAGGAGCAGGAACTCGACGCTACTGCGGTTGTCGCGCAGGTGCAGCACCAGCGGCGCCCGCGCCCGGCCGGTGGTGTTGATGGGATCGAGTTCGTAACTGTCGACCAATGTGAAGCGGTCGGCGTCGTAGAGGGTGAGTAGCGGAATGGCGTCGCCCGAAGCGCCCAGTACGCCGGCAAAGTCGGCGTCTTCACCCGCCTCGGCGGCCGCCTCGAGCAGTGCGGCAGCGTCCGTGCGGTTCGCCTCCTGAAATGTCCACAGGTCCACGCCGTCGAAGGCGGCAACCTGTGCGGCAAGGTGCTGCCCGTTGGCGTCCTCCATGCCCAGGTTCCAGGTGACGAGGGTGATGGCTCCGGCGTCGACCGGCGCAGCAATGGGCGCAATCACAAGTGCAGGCGTTGGTGGAATGGCCGTGGCGGGCGCCGCCCGCGCGCTGGGAGGCATCCTGCAGCCCGCCGGCAGCAGGAGAAGCCATGCCAACCATAGCAGGGTGTGCGGGGCCAGGCTGTGCGATGCGACGGGAGATCGTTGCATTGTGAAAGCGTAGCGCAGAGCGGGCATGAGAGGCAAAGCAACGGGGCGGGCGCAGAGTTGCGCCCGCCCCGTTGCTTTGCCAAGGCGAAGTCCTACTTCTCAATCGGCAGCCGCACCGAATTGCCCCATTCCGTCCACGAGCCGTCGTAGTTGCGCACGTGGGGATAACCCAGCAGATAGGTGAGAACGAACCAGGTGTGGCTGCTGCGCTCGCCAATGCGGCAATAGGCAATCACATCGCTCTCGCTGCTCAGCCCCTGCTCCTGCTCGTAGATGGTGCGCAACTCGCCGGCGCTCTTGAAGGTGCCGTCGGGGTTGGCCGCCGTCGCCCACGGCACGCTCTTTGCGCCGGGGATGTGGCCGCCGCGCAGCGCACCCTCCTGCGGGTAGTTGGGCATATGCAGCAGCGTGCCGCTGTACTCGCCGGGGCTGCGCACATCCACAAGCTTTTTGCCCGCCTGCACATGCGCCAGCACTTCCTCGCGGAAGGCGCGGATCGGCGCATCGTTGCGCGTCGGCACGGGGTAATGCGCCGCCGGGTAGGTGGGCACCTCCTTGGTGGTGGGCCGCCCTTCATCCACCCACTTCTGCCGGCCACCGTTCAGGATTCTGGCGTTGGTGTGGCCAAAAAGCTGGAAGACCCAGAAGGAATAGGTGGCCCACCAATTGTTCTTGTCGCCATAGAAGATGACGGTCGTTTCGGGCGCAATACCGTTGCGGCTGAGCAGCGCGGCGAACTGCTCGGCGTTCAGGTAGTCGCGCACCAGCGGATCGTTGAGGTCATTCTGCCAGTCGATGTTGACCGCGCCGGGAATGTGCCCCATAGTGTAGAGCAGTGGGTCTTCGTTGCTTTCCACAACGCGCAGGCCTGGGTCAGTCAGATGATCGGCCAGCCACGCTGTGCTGACAAGCGCCTCGGGGTGCGCGTACTCGCTGTCGGGATTGGTGCTCATAGCTCTCTCTCCTGGATAGCTGGATAGTTCGTTGTATGGTTCGGTAACGGGTCGTGTGCATGCAGGCTCTGGTAGCAGCGTGCCGTATCCGCCGTCGCAGCCGGGTATCTCTCCGGATTCCGAAATTGCCGCCAATGTGCCGGGGGCAGAGCTGCACGCGTGCCTGCATGTGCGTCAGCTTGTCGGGCAGCAACCAACGTGCAGGCGCGCGCTGCTGCAGCACGAGCACCTGATTGATTTGGGGAGGATCGTACGATCGAGTTGTCTGCAAGTGCACGCGCACCTGGTGCGCGCTCGTTCGCAGGCAGCGCCGGCATGAACCGGCGCGTCAACAGGAGCAGGGGGAGGAACTGCAGATGGCGCGGGGGCGAGTGCGGTAACCGACGCAAACAGATTCTCCGACCATAGGGCATCCTTTCTCTGGGGCCGGCGCGCGCCGCAGCGGTGTTCCGGTTTTTGCTCGTTGCTGCGGCGTGCGCCAGACTATAGCGGATGGCGCTGCATGCGTCAAGCCGCCGCGCACCCCCGTATACATTGGGATCGTGCTTATGGCGCAGTGCGTCATAGGATATGGTATACTGCTTTTCAGTCAAGCAGGCAAGGAGCATTCGATTGCGTATGCGCACCGTATTGTGGGACCTGGATGGCACGCTGGCAGACACCGAAGAACTGCATTTTCATGCATGGCAGGCCACGCTGCACACGAAGGCAATCGAGTACAGCCACGCCACCTTTCTGGCCGACTTTGGCCGCAACAACCATGAAATCCTCACCGACCTGCTGGGCGAGAAAGCAACCCCCGCGGCGATTCAGGAAATTTCGCAGCGCAAGGAGATCATGTTTCGCAGCCTGCTGCCCACCTTTGCGGTGCCCGCGCTGCCCGGCGTACTGCATTGGCTCAACGAACTGCACAACGCAGGCGTCCGCCAGGTGGTGAGTTCATCGGGCACCATGGCCAACATCACCGCCACCATTGCCAAACTGGATATGGGTGATTTCTTCATGGCCCTCATGTCGGGCTACAGGCTGCCGCGGGGCAAGCCGCATCCTGCGCTCTTTCTCAATTCGGCGGCGGCTGTAGGCGTTACCCCTGCCGATTGCATTGTGATTGAGGACTCCGTAGCCGGTGTGGAAGCCGCACGGCGCGCCGGCATGGCCAGCGTTGCCGTCGGCCAACTCGCAAGCAAGCGTGTACTTGGTGAGCTTCTGGGGGCCGTGCCGGGGCAACCCTGTTTACCCGTCGCAAGCCTGCTTGATCTCGCCTGGGGCGACCTGGAGCAGTTGTGGCAAGCCGCACATGCAGTTGATGGTTTTTGGCCCGTTCAGGGTGATCAGCCGTCACCTGTCAATCGTACGGCCGGGTAAACCCCTTATCAAGGAGTTGAAGATGCCCACTTTCGCACTTCCCGTGCAGAACTGGCAATCTGAAGTGAACAAACGCTACGTCGGCGCCTGTGAAGAGCAGAACGAGATCATCACAACGCGCGATGGCGCGCAGTTGACATGCCGGTTAATGAACCGTGCTGACGCGCCCCTGCTTGTGGATCTCTACAATCGTTTGTCCCCCGAAAGCAAGCGGCGGCGCTTTCACTATCCCATTGATATGGTCGATGAACGGAAACTCTCTGAGGAATCGCAACGGCTGGCCAATGTTGACAATCGCACCCACGGCGGCGCCGTGATTGCGCTCGAGGAGACCGTCGACGGCGAGCACATCGTGGCTGTGGCGCGCCTTATGCGGCCGGCTGGCCAGCCCGACGCCCCCGAAGTAGAGGCGGCCATTACTGTGCGCGATGACTACCAGGGACGGGGTCTGGGCACGGAGTTGCTGCGGCGCATGGTGTTGCTGGCCAAGCGCATGCACGCACAGACCATCGTGGCCGAAATTGAGGCCGACAACTACGCAGCTGTGCGCCTCTTCCGCGAACTGAACCTGGTCACCGTCGCCACCACCACACACGGTGAGACGACCATGCGCATGGAAGTGCCGGCATAGACCACCAGTCCTGACGCGGGCGCAACAGCACGCGGGGCGTTACAAGGCGGGATACAGGGCAATTCAAACTGCAAAAGCAAGCGGCGCCCCAGGCTGGGGCGCCGCTTGCTTTTGCAGTTTGACGTTACGACTTCACGAAGACCGACATGAGTGCGTAGACAGAAATGCCGCCGACGAAAAAGATGTCCGCCAGACTCGGTTCACCGTCACGGTTGGCTGCGGGGATCATGCTCTGCGCCACCGTCGTGACGAGAAAGCCGGATGCCAACCCAATCAGCGCCACTTGCACGCCAATCGGCGCGTTACGCAGCTGCAGATATCCCAGCCAGCGCCTGCGCCGGCAGCAGTGCACACGCCAAACAACCAGCAACGGGATTTTCAAGGAGGAGCCGGCGAGGAATTCTTGCCGAATCGTTCATGAGGAACGGGCAGGCGTACGGCGGCCGCCGTACGCCTGCCCGTTTGGTGCAGACTATACTTCGTTGCGGAAGGCGTAGGTGCGGCGGTAGCCATAGTCTGTACTGAAGCTGCCGAAGGCCTTCTTTCCCATCTTGGCTACGGGGTACTTGCTGAGGCTGCGCACGCCGCGGCGCGCAATTTGCGAGGGGCTGTAGATCTTGCGGCAAAGCCAGTCATAGGCGGAGCGCAGTTCGTCTACCGTGAAGTTCTTGGGTTCAAAGGTGACGTGCGCCGTGTCATAGTGGCTCCAGGGCGAATCGAGCAGCCGCTTCTCGGCCTCCAACTGGTCACGGAAGGGGGTGCCGGGGTAGGGGGTGAGCATGGTGGTGCTCACGCTGTCCAGTTCGCTGTTGCGGATGAAATCCCACATGGCCTGGAAGGTCTCGGGGGTGTCCTGGTCAAAGCCCATGACGAAGAGCCCGACCACGCCCACGCCGTAGGAGCGAATTACGCGGATGGCATCACTCGCGCCCATGGCCTGCCCCTTTGATTTGCCGCCCAGCGACGAACGGTTGTCGGGGTTCACGCTCTCGAAGCCCACGAAATGCTTGTCCAGGTGCGCAGCCACGCTCATCTCAAGGAGTTCGGGGTGCTTGGCAATGCTCATCTCCGACTGGCAGGTCCACCCGTGCAGGTCGATCTTGGCAAGCGCTTCGAATAGGTGGGCGCAATAGTCGGGGTCGGTGGTGAAGTTGAGGCCGAAATTGTCGTCGGTGAGGAAGAAGCGCTTGATGCCGCGCCGATGGATTTCGTCCACCACTTCGTCAATCGGGCGCAGGCGCATCTTGCGGCCACTCACGCGGATGGCAGTGCAGAAGGAGCAGTTGCGCGGACAGCCGCGCGTAATCTCGAGGTAGGGCGTCCAGTAGTTGTTCTTTTCGTCCACCATCTGGATCACGCGGTCGGAGATGTTGGCCAGCCCTGTGAGGTCGGCCCAGGTCTCGTCCTCGTAGCGGGGCTGCATCCCCTTGATGCCGTCGGCGGCAAAGTCCTGCAGAAGCTGCTGCCAGGTGAAGTAGCCTTCGCCCACCATGATGCTGTGCGTGAATGTCTCGCTGTGCTCGGGCATGAGCGTGGCATGGACACCGCCCAGGACCACGCCTGCGCCCTGCTTTATGGCGCGGCGCGCAATCTGCTCGGCCCCCTCAATTGTCACCGTCATGGAGGTAATCCCCACGAGGTCGCCCTCGCGCAGGGTGTCCATTGGCAAGTCGCGCACGTTTTCGTCCCAGATTTCCACAGGCATTTCATTGGGGACGAGCGAGGCCAGTCGCATGAGGGTGTAGGGGGAGCCGGGGGATTTGCCGAAGACCCGGCCATCACGCCGAGGTTGAATGAGTACAACGCGTCGCATGCTTCCTCCGCGAACCGTCTATCAATGGGCGAATCCGACGCACACGCTGCAATGGTTGCGAGCGTCGAATCCAGGAATCAATGGGCAGTGCCCAAAAGGGCCAGCCCTTGGTGCGTGCCATTCTATCACAACTCGCGTAGAATGGGCGCAATTATTCAAAAATGCATCATAAAAATCACCGCACGGCGGGGCGTGGGTTACGCGCCCTCGCGCCAGCTCTCAACGGGCACCGTGGTGTCACCCGGCTGCCACTGGCGCACGCGCAATTCGGCTTCGTCAAGCTTGCGCGCGCACAGGGCAGCAAGGGCCGCACCCTGCTCAAAGAGCGTGAGCGATTCCTCGAGCGGCAGGTCACCCGCTTCCAGGCGGGCCAATACCTGCTCAAGCTGGTTGAAGGCCTCCTCGTAGGAAAGCCTGTCGTCAATCCTGGCGTTGGTTGCCGTGCTGGTATCCGGCGGTACCGGGGCCGTTGTCTTTGCCATGGGAACTCCACGATGTACGCGCCCGCGCCCTTGCGCGGGCGCGGCTGCGCGCCGCAAAGGCCCAGTATAGCACGCGTGCGCACCGTGGCCCGAAGTCCGGCGTCGACTGCACCGCTTGCTGCTGCCTCCGCCGAAGCAGCAGCAAGCAGCAACACCGCCGCGGCAACCTCTGCCGCGGCGGCTTCACATTCCGGCACGCTTGCTTTCCAGCAGAGCCCTGGCGGCGCAATCTGGACCTACGACTTTGCCACAGGCGCAACGAAATCCCTGACAAATGGCTTTGATCCCGCCATCAGCCCCGACGGCGCGCACATTGTCTACCTCAGCAATCGAACTGAGGGCAACGCGGCGGGCGCGTGGCGGCTGTGGGTGATGGACGCTGACGGCAGCAATGCGCGGGCGCTGCCAATTGACGTGCCGATCGACTATACCTTTGGGGTGGAGCAGGTGGTCAGTTGGGGTGGGGGAAAAGCGACAATTGAAGATTGAAGATTGAAGATTGAAGATTGGGGCGCGCAATAATGAACTGCGCGTCCCAATCTTCAATCTTCAATCTTCAATTGTCGCTTTTCGCTGGTTCCTACATGGTTCCTACACGGCTGCGCAACCGCTCCATGCTCTGCTCGAGATGCTGCATGGCCTCAAGCAGCGTCGGCTGGGCGTTGCTTTCCACGATCAGGTCGTCCACAATGCCCAGATGGGTGGCGCGCCCTGTGTGCAGTCCGGAAAGCTCGGTCTCGAGCAGGTCGGTGTGAAGCGCAATGTCGTGGCGGGCTAGTACGGCGCGGTAATAGTCGATGTTACGCAGCAGGCCCATGGTCACCGTCTCGAAGCCATGCTGCGCCACGGCCAACCGCCCCGAGTAATGCATGGGGTTGTGCGTAAACATCTCGTAGTCATCCAGTCCCGGCTGAATCAGGATAATGTCCACGTCGGGAAACTTGGCGCGCAGGTTCTTGATGTGATAGCGCAGCCCCGAATGGAGAAGCGTGCGCAAGGACTGGTTGATGACCCCCTGCAGGCCGCGCCGCCGGATGTAGTGCTCGTTGGGGCGCACAGCCGAAGCATCAAAGGGCACCATGGAGTTGACGCAGACCACCAATTTGGCCCCGGCCTCAATTGCCAGGTCCAGGCTGGCGTTGCCGTGGAGGCTACCGTCCAGATAATCCTTCTCGTAGATCTGCACAGGGCGGTAGAGAACAGGCACGGCGCTGCTGGCGGCTACGGCACGGCTGATGGATACATCCTCCATGTGGCCGCGGCCAAAAACGGCGCGTGCGCCGCTGTCGAGTTCGCTTGCGACGAGGAACAGGTCGTTCCCCAGCTGTGTGAAGGAATTGGCGAAGCCGGGTTTTTCAAGCGCAGCGCGCACATAGGTATCGAGCGCGTCGCCATTGAAGATGCCCGTAGGCAGCAGTTGCGCCATCTCCCAGAGCAAGTCGGAGACGGCCAGGTCGCGGAAATTCGTGACGACGCTGCGCGCAATCGACCAGGAGACGGCTGGCAACTTGCCCAGGTGGCGGAGGGCGTCTTCGATGTTTAGTTTGTAGGCATCCTGCACGCCGAAGCCGTGCAGTTCAGGGTGGCGGTTGTCGATCAGCTGCATCACTTCGCGTGGCGTGAAGCCGTTGGCGATGAAGGCGTTGACGAGCGCGCCCGCGCTTGTGCCCACAAAGATGTCGAAATCATTCACCGTGAGGCCGACGAGGAGATCGTCAATCGCGCGCAGCGCACCCACCTCATAGACGGCCCCGGTAATGCCGCCGCCCGCGAGCACGAGCGCAACCTTGTCGTGCGGGTCGCGCCCTGCCACCGGGCGCGGCATGTGGCTCCACGTTTCGGCGTTGAAGCCGGGGCCGAAGGCCGGATCGTCAAAAGCGTCGGCCAGTTCGTCACCGGCGACGCCGTTTAGTTCAATGGACGCATAGTCTGCGTCGTTCTTGTGCTGCTCGTAGTAGTAGCTAGCCATTGTCGGGCCCGCGGCCGCGCACAGCGCCGCACCGGTCAAAGTGCATCAATTGTGCGAACGGGAAGCATGAGGAACAGTTTTCTGGCGAGAGGCTGGGAACTCTATGCGTCGGCTACCGATGAGTCCGTCAGGACAGCCTGGCTTTCTGGCTGTGCGCGGCCCGCGTCCGGGCCTTGTGCGTCCAGATCATGCAGGCGTGCGGTCAGCAGTTCGACCTGTGCCTGAAGCGCACGCAGGTCGCTCTGCGTGGGCACGTTGAGCGAATGCAGCAGGTCGCTCACCAGGCCATCGAGCTTGAGCAGCCCCTGTGCCTGTTCGACGTTGAGCCTGCCCTGCTCAAAGAGGTTGCTCACCTGCGCCTCAAACTCCTGGCGGCGGCGGCGCGTGAGTTCGGTGAGGCCGCCCATGCTGGCCACACCCGCCACGCCGCTGTGCACGGACTTGCGCAACTGGTCAAAAGTGGAGCCGCCCGTGCGGATGAGGTTGGTAAGCAGAGCGCTGGGCAGGTATCCCGAACTCTTCTTCTCCTGCTCGAGGATGATTTGCGTAAGGGTGAGGCTTGTCACATCTTCGCCCGTGTCGTTGTCCATGACGCGCACATCCTTTTCGGCGCGCACCATGGCGGCGATGTCGTCGAGCGTCACATAGCGCTTGGCTTGGGTGTCGTAGAGCTTGCGGTTGGGGTAGCGCTTGATGAGCGGCATGGGAGAGGTCTGAACGACGAGCGGGGCTCCTCGGAACGGGGAGCTTGCGAGGCAGCGAGACGAAGCGTGATCTGTGGCGCTTGCCCTGCGAACAGGGCCACTGCGAAGTCTTTGCTGCTAGGCGCTGTATAGTGCGCTGCCTCGCGCGGCGTACTGCGGATGTTAGCATACAGGATACAGCGCGTCAAAGACCCAAACGCTGGAGGGGGAGTTGTTTACATAACATAATGCGATGTGACACGGAGGCACGCCACATGATGACTTCATGGTGAAGTGCGGGGTGGCTTAATTGTACGTCTCGCATGCGCAAAGGGGGCGTCTGCGCTATTCGGGCTGCGCGTCAGGAACCTGTGCTCAGGCTGGCCCGTTGGCTATACCAGGCGGCAACCGCTGGAAAACACTGGGCCGCACACCTCCCCGGGTAGAATCTGTGGTATATTTGTGCTTGAGACTTTCGCCCCCCGCGGAGGATCAATATCATGTTGAAGAATGGCGCTTTCGTGTGCGTCAATGTGCGCACATTTGTCGTTGGTCTGGGCTTGCAGGGCTGCGTGCGCGCAGCGGCGGTTGCTCTGGCGCTTGTGCTTTGGATGTCGCTTCCGGTCAAGGCCGTCGAAGTTGGAGCGGAGTCGACCTGTAGCGAGACCGCGCTGCGTGCTGCGCTCGCGCTGGTTCCGTCGGGTGGTTCACTTGCCGTGGAGTGCGTGAATGACTTCACCATCACCAATGCGATTACGGTAGCGAATGGCATCTCGCTCACCATCAGTGGCCCCGTCCAGGTTACGAGCAGCGGGAACCGACTCTTTGCAGTCGAGCCGGCGGCCGCCCTCACGCTGCGCGGCTTGACGCTTACGGGCGCCAATGTCAGCGGCGACGGTGGCGCGATCCATAGTGCCGGGCGGCTCACGCTGGATAACGTGCGGCTGATCGATAACTCGGCGACCCGCGGCGGAGCGGTCAGCGTTGGCGAGGGTGCAACACTCACTGTCGTCGCCTCCGTGTTTATGCAGAACGTAGCGAGTGTCGAAGGGGGTGCGCTTTACCTGGCGGGCAGCGCAACCCTGACTGATACGACATGGAGCGAAAACAACGCGCCCAATGCGGGCGCGATTCGGGTTCTATCCGGCGCACGCGCGACTCTCGACGAATGCCTGATGCGCGACGGCACAAGCGCCACGGCGCCCGCGCTCCACAACAGCGGCGAAACCAACTTGAGCCGCTGTGTCATTACCAACATGAGCACCACAGTCGACTATGGCGCCGTGGACAACGACGGCCTGCTGCTCATTACGAATACGATCTTCCTCGACAACAAGAGCCCTGACGCCAACAGCCTGCATAACCATACGGTCACCCCTGTCAACCTGAGCCGCATGGAACTCACCTATGTCACCATGCTCGGCCGCGCGCAGGGCGGGCTTGCCGAAGTGGTTAACAACGGCGACCTGACCATGCGCAACTCGGTGATCAATAGTGCTGCTGAACTTACATGCTATCAAGGGGAGAATGTTGCCGATCCGCCGCCCGCATTTGAGTCCCGGGGCGGCAATGTCCTCTCCGATGACAATGTCCACGCCGATCGCGGCTGCTTTCTTGCCCATTCGACTGAGACCGACTACTTTGGCAGCGCGCCGCTGAGCGTCGCCGATGACTCGATGGACGTGGTGCTGGTCTTCCCCACGACAGAGAGCCCGGCAATCGGCGGGGCTGTGTGCATTAATAACATCATAAAGATCGATCTGCGTGGCGTAGAGCGAGGCCTTAACAAAGGTTGCGACAGCGGCGCCGTCGAAACGCGCCCAGGGGAAACGTTCTTCCGGATGTATCTGCCCGCGGTCAAGCATCCTTGAGGGGATGTCGCTCGACAATTGAATGACGATGCGCGTGGACATTCTGCCCGCATGCGGCTGCGGGATTGCCACGTCGACTCGCGCAGTCTCCCGGCATCGTCCCGGACGAGGAGACTGCTTCCATGCTCCCCAACCAGCACGGCACGGTCACGACCGGCAGCGCCATTGGCGCTGCAAGAACACGCGGGGCTGCGCTGCAGCCCCGCGTGTCTTTGTGTATAAGTCATCGAAGGTCTGCGCTGGAAGTGCATTCGAGCGCCAGGATGCGGCCCATTGGGGTGCAACTCAAGCGTCGTGGCGCATGACATTCACGGGGACGCCCGTCTCGACTGACTTCAAAGCCGCCTCGATGACCTCCGTTGCACGCAGCCCGTCAATCCCCGTTACCGATGGTTGCTCACCCTTCCACAGGCAATCGGCAAAATAGCGAATGCTTTCGGCTCCAAATCCAACCTGTCGTCCCTGCACAACCGGCGTCACAACCAGATCCTGGAAAGGCTGATGTGGATAGCCCTGGGCCGAACGGTCGCTGTACTGTTCAAACCAGCGATTGTGGCTCGTGTCAATGTAGAGCGACCCGCGTTCGGCAAGCATTTCGCACTTCTGATCAATTAAGCTCGGCGTCTTGGGCGAGAGGATCCATGCGTGTTCCAGCATAGCGACGCCTCCACGCTCAAATTGGAGCGTCAGCACGTACAGATCCGGAGTATCCACGCCCAGCGCCTTGACAACTCCCTCACTGCGCACGCAGTAGACCTGACGGACTTCATCAGCGAAGAGCCAGCGCATTGTATCGATCGCGTGGGGACCAAGGAACCAGAGCACAGAACTGCGGTGCGCCCATGAAATGTATTCAAGTGGAACAAAGATTGAGTCATTCAGGCGGAAGTATACATACCTCAACTCCCCGACATCACCTGAACGCAGTGTCGAATAGGCCGCGTAATATGCCGGGCTCCAGCGCGTGTGCATGTCCACCATGATAGTGACGCCACTGTCAACCGCTGCCCGATTGATTTCGAGGCATTCTTGGACGGACATGGCCATCGGTTTTTCAACCAGGAGATGGCGACCGGCCCTAACGACCGCCAGTGCGGCTGGGCCGTGGGCAAAATCGGGTGTCGCAACGGAGACGGCTTCGATTTCCGGGTCCGCGAGCATCTCCTCGTGCGAGGTGAACACTTTGGGAATGTTGTACTCTTTGGCAACGGCGCGTGCCCGATCCCCATCAATATCGCACAAAGCAATCAGATTGATGCGCGGGTCCGGGCCCAAAGTGCGAATGTGAAGACTTCCCCAAATTCCTGCACCGATAATGCCATAGCCGATAGGTTTGGTCCGGCGAGACATAACAACCTCCGCATGATGTAGGTGATGTTACGGAACCGGCCCCTTGAGAGCGTAAGGGGTCAGACGGGCGCAATAAAGTGTGGTCGGCGCGCGCAGGTAGACTATTTCACGGCGCCGAAGGTAAGCCCGCGCACGAGATACTTGCGCGCAATGATGGCAAAAAAGATGACAGGCAGGGTTGTGACCACACCCAATGCGGTCAGTTCACCCCACATGACACCACGCACCGTTTGAAACTGCGATGTGATTGGCGGCATGGTGCGCACTTCGTTTGTTGCCAGGAAGAGCGCCAGCGCAAATTCGTTCCAGGTTTGTATAACCAGCAGCGCTGCCGTAGCGAAGAAGCCGGGTGCGCTCAGCGGGATGATCACGCGCGTCAGGATTTGCCATCGCGAGGCGCCGTCTACCATTGCCGCATCCTCGAGCTCCATGGGAATCTCCTCAAAGAAGCTGCGCAGCATCCAGGCGGCAAATGGAACGTTGAAAGTGAGGTAGGCCAGGATCAGCAAGGGATATGTATCCAGCATGCCGAGCGCGTTACCAATCAGGAAGAGTGGGATCACGGCTGCCATGGGCGGCAGGAAGCGCACGGAGAGCATCCAGCCTGCCACATTTTCCTTGCCCCGGAATTCGTACTTTGAAAACCCATAGGCTGCCAGCGTTCCAAGCACCAGCGCCACCACGACGCTGCCGGCCGTCACGACAATGCTGTTCCAAAGGCGCGGCAGCACCATGTAGTTCGTCACCAGACTGCGATAGTTTTCAAGGGTTGGGTAAAAGAGCCAGACTGAAGGATCGTAAGTCTGAATGGGATACTTGAACGACGTAGAGATCATAAAGTAGATGGGAAAGACGGTAATGAGCAGCAGCACTGCAAGCAGAAGCCAGCGCATCAGTACAGTCCCTGCATGCGGTCTGTGGATCACTTTAGCGCTCCCGATTGGCCTGCTGCAGTCGTCGAATCATGACGAGGCTCACGAGAGTGGTCAACAGGGCAAGGATGACCGCCACTGCAGACGAGCGACCAATCCAGCCCGTGAAGTAGAAGCCGAGCCGATACGAACGGATCGCCAGCGTTTCGGTGGTGGAGCCGGGTCCACCCCCCGTCATAATAAAGATAATGTCGAAGATCTTGAGCACGTCGATGAGGCGCAAGAGAGCCGCCAGCCAAATGACAGGCTGCAGAAGGGGTAGCGTCACATACAGGAGTGATTGCCATGTGTTTGCCCCATCGATGGCGGCTGCCTCGTGCGGTTCTTTGGGCAGCGAAGCCAGGCCTGCCAGTAGAATCAGCGTGGCAAAAGGCGTCCATTGCCACACCTCAACGATCATGATTGAAATGAAACTCAGGTCAGGCCCCAACCAGGCCGGCCGGAAACCCAGATATCCGAGAAGATAGTTGATTACGCCGTGTTCGGAATTCAGCATCAATTTCCAAATGAGGCCGACGATGACAGGTGTTACGACCATCGGCAGCAGTAGGACCGAGATCAGAACGCCGCGCGTACGATCGCCAAATCCATCCAGAAAGATGGCTATCGAAAGACCCAGCACCAGCTCAATCGCTGTAACAGCCAGTGCCAATCCAATCGTATTTTGCACGGCAACCCAGAATTGTGGGTCCCTGCCGCTGAGCAGGCGCAGGTAGTTTTCCAAGCCAATCCAGCGCGCTGTAGAAAGCGAAGTGCCAAGGGCATAGTCGGTGAGGCTGATGTAGTAGAGAAAGATCAGAGGCCCAATCGTTACCAGTGCCAGCGGAATCAAGGATGGGAGTAAGTACGCCCAAGGCACGCGGCGCCGTGCCGATGGGTTGGCGGCTGTCACTTCGCTTCCACTGGTGTGTGAACGGCCCTTGTTTGGCAAGAGTCTTGCAGCTTTCATGGCGTCAATTATCGGTAGGAGTTACGCAGTTGAAAGGGTAACGAGTAAGATTTTGGTATGAATACACCAC
>CAYRVP010000049.1:17297-26193 GCA_964427845.1 uncultured Caldilineaceae bacterium | reverse complement strand
GAGGGGCCGGGGGTGAGGTGCAGTTTTGCAGCGCGATGACTTTTGAATCGCCCTGTGTGAGGCGCGATGCGCAATTGCCCGGCGCGCATGCCTGCGGTAAGATACCTGCCTGTCAATCGCCGTTGTGTTTGCGCACAACGCCATAACGAATTCCAGGGAGCCAACCTATGCAAACGCGCGCGCTCAAACTTGTCTCACTTCTCCTGTTGGCCGTGCTTGTGCTGGCCGCATGTGCGCCGGTGCAGCCCGCCGCCGCCCCTGCTGCCGAGGCCACAGCCGCACCGGCCGCCGAAGCCGCCGCACCCGCCTCCGGCTTGCCCGACCTGGGCGGCCGCGTGGTGGAGGCCGCCATGGCCAACGACTTCACCCCGCTCCAGTTCATTGACCCCACGACGGGCGATGCCATGGGCTGGGAGTATGACGCCATGGCCGCCATCTGCGGGCTGCTCAACTGCACAGTCAACTTCAACGTCACCTCGTGGGATGCCATGATCCCCGCCGTGAAGGATGGCCAGTTCGACATCGGCATGGATGGCATCACCATCACCGAGGAGCGGGCGCAGCAGGTGGATTTCAGCGCGCCCTACATGACAAGCCAGCAGTTCATGCTCGTCAAGGCCGATGAGGGTCGCTTCACCACGCCGCAGGAGTTTGCCGCCGACGACCAGTTGCTGATTGGCTCGCAGGCGGGCACCTCGGGCTTCTACACCGCCGTCTACGACATTCTGGATGGCGATGAAGGCAACCCGCGCATCAAGCTCTTCGAGAATTTCGGCGCGTCGGTGCAGGCGCTGATCGCCGGTGACGTGGACATGGTGCTGGTGGATGCGGCCAGCGGGCGCGGCTACATTGGGGCCAACCCCGATGCCCTCAAGATTGTGGGTGACGCGATCAAGAGCGAGGAGTTCGGTTTCATCTTCACGCCGGGGAGTGACCTGGTGGAGCCCTTCAACGCCGCCATCGCGGCGTTGCGCGCCGACGGCGCGTTCGATGCGCTGGATACGAAGTGGTTCTTCGAGTTTGACCCATCGATGTAGCGTAATCGTTGCCAATCATCAATGATCAGTTATCAATAATTGATGATTGACAATTGATGATTGATGCCTGGTGACTGATTGCGTGCGTCGTCCCGCCGTGGGGCGGCGCACGCTTTTTCGTTCGCATGCGCCCACTCCGGAGCACCCGCCATGGCCGTTGAGACAATGCCCCCGCCCAGGCGCCACGCCGCCTTCACCCTCTTTGACCGCTTCCCCTACTGGCTGCTGGTGGCCGTGCTGCTGGGGTTGCTCCTGCTCTGGTACATCATCAACGACGCCGACTACACAGTCATCTTCAAGGCTGTCTCACGCGGCGTCACCACCACAATCTGGGTGACGCTGGTTGCCTTTGGCGGCGCGCTCGTCGTGGGGCTGCTTGTGGGGCTCATGCGCCTCTCGAAGAACCGCGTCGTCTACGAGGTGGCCACCTTCTATGTGGAGATCATACGCGGCGTGCCCATGCTGGTGCTGCTCTACTACATCGCGTTTGTGGGCGCGCCGCAACTTGTGCTGGGCATCAACTGGTTGGGCGACCAGGCGGCGACCGCAGGCATGACGGGGCTGGGCGCCGCGCTCAACCGCTTCACCGTGCGCAATCTGGGCTTTGCCGCGCGCTCGGTGCTGGCGCTGATCATCGCCTACAGCGCGTTCCTCAGCGAGATCTTCCGCGCCGGCATCGAGAGCATCGAACGCGGCCAAACCGAGGCCGCCATGAGCCTCGGCATGAATCGTTGGCAGACCATGCGCTTTATTGTGCTGCCCCAGGCTGTGCGCCGCGTGCTGCCGCCCCTGGGCAACGACTTCATTGCCATGCTCAAGGACTCGTCGCTCGTTTCGGTGCTGGGCGTGCAGGACATTACGCAGATGGGCAAGGTCTATGCGGCCAGCACCTTCAAGTTCTTTGAGACGTATAATGTAGTTGCGTTCCTTTATCTGGTAATGACGATCGCGCTTACACTCTTTGTGCGCTGGCTGGAGAAGCGCATGCCGCAGAATACATAGCAGCAGTCACTGATGATTGAGGATTGAAGATTGCGCCGCCACGCGAATTCCGTCGTTTCCGTGTAGCGAATCAATTTGTGGAGAATGGAGTCAGCCATGGCGGGAGAACTGGTCAAGAAATTGAATCTGAAGCCGGGCATGAGCGTGCTGGTGATCAATGCGCCCGATGGCTACATTGAGCGCGTGCGCGCCGACTTCCCTGACGGCGTGGTGCATGACATGGCCGAGCGCCCCGGCGGCAAGGGACATTTTGATTGCGTGCATCTCTTTGTGCGCGACAGCGGCGAACTGGAGAGCTTCTACAACACCGCCCACGCCGCCATGCGCGACAACACCCTCTTCTGGATCTCCTACCCCAAGCAGAGTTCGGGCGTCAAGAGCGACCTCAACCGCGACTCGCTGCACGTGCGTATCGTCAGTGACGGCTGGCAGGGTGTGCGCCAGGTATCACTCGACGACATCTGGTCCGCCCTGCGCTACAAGCGCCCCGAGGTCTCCACGCACAGCGACCTTGTTGCAGCCCAATACAGCGGCCCTAAGGCCGACCTGCGCCCGATCTATAATTATGTCGTTGAAATCGTGCAGGCGCTTGGTGACGATGTGAAGATTATGCCTCGCGCCACCTATGTGGCCTTTGCGCGCAGGCAGCAGTTCGCCGCCATTGCCCCCTCGGCGCGCGACCGGGTGGACCTCGCACTCAAGCTCAAGGGACGCCCCTTTGACGACATGCTGCCCGAGAACACGGGCGTCGGCAGCGGCGCGCTTACCCACAAGGTGACGCTCTCCTCCACCATGGACGTGGATGATGTGGTGGTGGCGCTGCTGCGCGCGGCGTATGAGGGGACGGCGTGATTGATGACTGAGGATTGACCATGGTTGACTGGTTGACTGGTTGACTGGTTGACTGGTTGACTGGCGCTGGGATGGGCCACGTTGCCGTGCGTCCGCTGTGTCGACGGCGTCCATCGTGTCCACTTTGAATTGCCCCTGTATTTGTCTTGTGCGATGGAAGCGGAGTGTATTGCAGCATGGCGCAATCCGAGTACGCCGTTGAACTGGTGAACGTAACCAAGCAATTTCCCGCGCCCTCGGGCGAGGTTGTGACGGCCGTGAAAAACGTCACCCTGCGTATTCTTGAAGGCGAGTTCTTCGCCATGCTTGGCCCCTCGGGCTGCGGCAAGACGACCTCGCTGCGCATGATTGCAGGCTTTGAACTCCCCACCGCGGGCGATGTCATGATCCGCGGGCGCGCGATGGGGCGCACGCCCCCCTTCCAGCGCCCCGTCAACACCGTCTTCCAGAGCTACGCGCTCTTCCCGCACATGAGCATTGGCGACAATGTGGCCTTCGGTCTGCAGATGGATGGCGTGCCCAAAAGCGAGATTGCCACGCGCGTCAAGGAGGCGCTGGCGATGGTGCGCCTGCCCAACCTCGAGGCACGCATGCCCAAGCAGCTCTCCGGCGGGCAGCAGCAGCGTGTGGCGCTGGCGCGCGCGCTTGTCAAGCGCCCCGAGGTGCTGCTGCTCGATGAGCCGCTGGGCGCGCTGGACTTGAAGCTGCGCAAGGAGATGCAGCTCGAGCTCAAGCGGCTGCAGCGTGAGGTGGGCATCACCTTCGTCTTTGTGACGCACGACCAGGAAGAGGCGCTCACCATGAGCGACCGTATCGCCGTCATGTCCGAGGGCGAGGCGCTGCAGGTAGGCACGCCCGAGGATATCTACGAGCGCCCCAACTGCATGTTCGTGGCCGACTTCATCGGTGACAGCAACTTCTTGCAGGGAAGCGTCATCGAGCAAGTCGGCCGCATTGCCGCCGTGCGCCTGGGCAATGAGCAGATTGTCTACGCCGAGAGCGACCAGCACGTGGCGCCGGGTACACCTGTGCGCATTGCCATTCGCCCCGAGAAGGTCGATATCCACCGCGTCGAGGGGCTGCGCAACGTCTTCACGGGCGCCGTGACGAACGTGGTCTACATCGGCACGGATACGCACTATGATGTGAAGCTGCCCACGGGCGAGACGCTGCGCGTGCGCGAGCAGAACGCGCTGCCGGGCAACAACCAGCAGGCCGGCGACGGCGACACCGTCCAGGTTGGCTTCGACCCCGAAGCCGCGCGCGTGCTTGTGGACTAGACTCGCGTACTGAGGAAATCGACCGCACACAGCCGGTTTGTAGCGGAAGGCCTCCCGGCCTTCGATTTGCACGCTCTACAACGAAGGCCGGGAGGCCTTCCGCTACAAACCGGCGGCAATCTGTCGTCGCACGTGACTGCCTTTGATCTGCGAGATCTGTGTACGGGTGTTGAGCGAGGGGGCGCCCATGGCCGTGGAGACACAAACGGAGAGTGCGCAGCGCATGGGCATTGGGCAGCGGCTGCGCGAGAGCCCGCGCATACAGGGCTTTCTGCTGGTGCTGCCCGCGCTCATCTGGATGACCCTGCTGCTCATCATCCCGCTCGCGCTCACGGTCATCACCAGCTTTGGCCGGCGCGACCCCGACGGCAACGTCATCTACACCTTCACCTTTGAGAATTACCTGCGGCTGCTGGGGATTACGCCCGAGGGCTACGACCCCCTCTATGCGCGCATCCTCTGGCGCTCGGTGGTGCTGGCCTTCTGGACCACGCTACTCGTAATTCTGCTGGCCTACCCGCTGGCCTACTTCATCGCGCGTGCGCCCGTCAAGCGGCGCAGCCTCTATACCTTCATGGTGCTCGTGCCACTGTGGACGAACTTTGTGATTCGCATCTACGCATGGGTGATGATCCTGCGCAATCAGGGGGTGCTCAACAGCACGCTGGCCTGGGGTGCGGGGCTGCTCGGCATTCCCTTCAATGCCTTCGATTTGTACCCGTCGCAGGGGGCGGTGCTGGTGGGCATGGTCTACGAGTTTCTACCCTTCATGATTCTGCCCATCTACACCTCGCTGGAGAAGATTGAGCCGGTGCTTTATGAAGCCGCCGCCGACCTGGGCGCCGCTGCCTGGCGCACCTTTGTGCGCGTTACGCTGCCGCTCTCGCTGCCCGGCCTCACCGCCGGCACGATTCTGGTCTTCATCCCCGTCATCGGCACCTTCGTCGTTTCCGACATTCTGGGCGGCAAGCAGGTGATTCTCGTGGGCAACCTGATCCAGCGCCAGTTTCTGGATGCGCGCAACCCGCCCTTTGGTTCGGCGGCGTCGATCATCCTCATGGTCTTTACGCTGCTCTTCACCCTCTACTACACGCGCCGCTTTGGCTTTGGCGAGGAGATTCGGGGCGGATGAACGTTCGGCGCAACGGCTGGTTTACCACAACCCTGGCGGTGCTGGTGTACGCCTTCATGTACGCCCCGATTGTGGTGCTTATCTTCTTCTCGTTCAACGAGTCGCGCACGAATGTCGTCTTCACTGGCTTTGTGAACCGGCAGCCGTGCGGACCCTTCTACTGGTACTGTCAGCTCTTCAACAACGGCGATGTGATGGAGGCGGCGCGCAACACGCTCATCATCGCGTTTACTTCCACCATCACCGCCACCATCTTCGGCACAATGGCTGCGCTGGGCTTGCAGCGCTACAACTTCTTCGGCAAACGCGCCGCCGAAGCCTCCATCTATACGCCCATTGTCTCGCCCGAGATTGTCATGGGCATCGGCATCCTCGTCTTCTTCAGCGCCGCGTTTGGCTGGCTGAATGGGGCGCTGGGGTTGCGCGGCGACAACCGCCTCTCCATGGGCATGACGACCATCATCGTCTCGCACGTGGCCTTCAGCATGCCTTTTGTGATTCTCACCGTGCGTGCCCGCCTGGTTGGCTTCGACCCGGCGCTGGAAGAGGCTGCCGCCGACCTGGGCGCCAACGAGTGGGCCGTCTTCCGCCGCGTGACGCTGCCGCTGATCGCACCGGGCGTCTACGCCGGGGCCATGCTCGCCTTCACTCTCTCGCTGGATGACTTCATCATCACCTTCTTCACCAGCGGGCCCGGTTCTACCACATTGCCTATCTATGTCTACGGGCTGCTGCGCCGCACGGTCACGCCCGAGGTCAACGCCCTCTCCACCGTGTGGATTCTGGCCGTACTGGTGCTGGTGCTCGTCTACCAGCGGATTGAGGCGCGCGACTGAGGCGCGCGCCTCAGGTACACATTGCAGAGCTTTGCGCGAAGAGTGCGCCTGCATCGCACCTGCACGATTAGCACCTTTCATGTCGCGATGATCGCCAGGGCTTCTCAATAGTCAGCAAAGCGGCACGCGCGTGCGTGACCTGCACCTCACCCCGGCCCCTTTCCAGTTTGGAAAGAGGCCGGGGTGAGGTGCAGTTTTGCAGCGCAATGACTTTTGCGAGGCCCCGTTCGATCGCGCAACAACATTGACACGCCCATTGCCGCGTGGTATTCTCGCCCGGCGTTTCAAGCCCCCCCCCGCAAAATGCGCGCGCGCGCCTGCGCGCTATTCTCACTGTAGGGGGTTCAACAGATGTCTTCAACCAAAACGCGAGTCATGACGGCCGCCGCCGTATGTGCCGCGTTCGTGTTAATTGCCGTGGTTGGTCTCTTTCCGCAGCGCCTCACGGCCGCGCCTGCCGGTTTACCGTCTATAGCGAATCCGGCGACGAGCACGCCGATCAATACACCGATCAACACACTGATCAAGACGGCGACGAACACGTCGACGACCACATCCGCGGAGAGCGGCGTTTTCAGCGATGATCTGGTCGTGGACGGCCTCTTCACCTCCTACGACTTCACCTTCGCTCCCGATGGCCGCATTCTCATCCTCGAGACCGGCAGCAGCACCAGCGACGACATCAACTTCGCCAGCGTGCGTGTCTTCAAGAATGGTGCGCTGCTGCCCCAACGGGCGCTCACACTCGCCGTCTGCGGTGACGGCGAACGCGGGCTGCTGGGCATCGCGCTCGACCCGGGCTTTGCCCAAAACGGCTATCTCTATCTCTACTACACGCGCCAGTCCACCAGCGGCAGCCTCTGCGCCTACGGCACCTACACCAACAACCAACCCGGCCCGCGCAACCGCGTCTCGCGCTTCACGATGGTCGGCGACACGATTGACCCAGCCTCCGAGCGCATTCTGATCGACAATATTGCCACCGACTCGGGCATCCACAACGCTGGCGACCTCAACTTTGGCGCCGACGGCAACCTCTATATCAGCGTCGGCGACTCGAACATCGTCCCCAGCCCGGCGCACGACACAAACAATCTCAACGGCAAGATTCTGCGCATTCGCCCCAACCCTATCGACGCCCGTGGCTACACAATTCCGGCCGGCAACCCTTTTGCCACGGACGCGAACAGCGTTTCCTGCAACCCCGCCCAGGCGCTGCCCGCCCCCGGCCCCTGCCAGGAGATCTTTGCGTACGGGTTCCGCAACCCCTTCCGCTTCAGCATCCGCCCGGGCACGAGCACGCCCTGGGTGGGTGATGTCGGCGGCGGGGCGTGGGAGGAGATTGACGAGGTGACGGCGGGCGGCGACTATGGCTATCCGGCGCGCGAAGGTCCCTGCCCGGCGGGGGTATTCTGCACACTGCCGCAGCCGCCTTCGGGTTATGCCGAACCGGTCTTCAGCTACAGCCATATCGTCGACAACGTCCGCGTGGATTCGGCGGTGATGGGCGGCACGTTCTACGTCGGCCCCAGCAACGGCGCGGTGGCGTACCCGGCGACCTATGTGGGCAACTACTTCTACGCCGACTTTGTGCGCGGCTTCATCCGGCGGCTGGCCTACAACGGCGCGACTACGCAGTGGGAGGCGGTGGCGGGCGACTTCGCTACGGGCAAGGCCGGCCTGATCGGCTTGCAGCGCGACCTCAATGGCGACCTCTGTTACCTGATCCTCCTGCCGAATACGCCGCCCAGCAACCAGATACGCTGCTACCGCTACCACACCAGCGGCAATCTGGCGCCCAGCGCCCAACTCGGCGTGACGCCGCTCAACGGACCGCTGAACACGGTCTACCAGTTCTCGGCGGCCGGTTCGAGCGACCCGGACAACAACCTGCCGCTGACATACCTGTGGAGCTTTGGCGACGGCGCTACGGCGCAGACCAGCGTGCCCAACGCCAGCCATACCTATGCCACGGCGGTCAACGTCACGGCTTCGGTGGTGGTGCGCGATGCGGGCAACCCGCCCGCCAGTTCGAGCCCGGCGAGCGTGGCGCTCTATCCGGGCAACAGCCTGCCGACGGCCACGATTGTGCTGAGCAACCTCACCGACCCCAGCCGCAGCAACGGCTACTATGCGGGCGACACCTGGGACTACCAGGTCGTCAATGCCAGCGACGATGCCCCGCTGCCGGCCAATCCCTACGCGTGGGATGTCGAGTTCCACCACCGTGAGCACAAGCACCCGTTTCTGGCCAGCCTGAGCGGGGATCAGGGGCAGTTCACAATTCCGGCGATGGGAGAGGTCGAGCCTCTGGTCTGGTACCGGGTGGTGCTGCACCTCACCGATGCGCGCGGGCAGACAGCGACGCAGTTCACGGACCTGCTGCCGGTGACGCGCACGCTGACTTTCCAAACGCAGCCGGCAGGCGGGCAGATCAGCCTGGACGGGGCGTTGACGACCACACCGTTCCAGGTGACGCGTGTGGTGGGGCTGCATGAAGCGCTGGACGCGCCCAGCCCGCAGGTGATTGGCGGCAGCAGCTATGCGTTCTCGTCGTGGTCGCAGGGCGGCGCCAAACAGCAGACGCTGGTTGTACCTGCTGTCAACACCACCTACACCGCCAACTACATTGCAGTTGTGGGTCCCACGCCGACAAATACACCTGTCCCGCCGACGAATACAGCTGTCCCGCCGACGAATACAGCTGTGCCGCCGACAAATACAGCTGTCCCGCCGACGAATACAGCTGTCCCGCCG
>CAYRVP010000049.1:0-17197 GCA_964427845.1 uncultured Caldilineaceae bacterium | reverse complement strand
AGCTGTGCCGCCGACAAATACAGCTGTCCCGCCGACGAATACAGCTGTCCCGCCGGGGAGCACGCCGACCAGCACACCTGTCTCGCCGACTATCTCGCCCGCCAACAGTTACCAGCTGTACTTTCCGATCGCAGGTCGCTAGTTCGGGCCCGTGCGCCCATCCCCTCTCTGCTCATGCAATGGAGAGGGAATGGGCACGCGATCAGTGAACTGGCTCAGCGCCGCAGCTGCCCGGTGTGCTTGCGCCCATGCTCCGTGGAGAGCCGCCACGCGTCCTGCGCCTGCAGAACTCTTGCCGGCGCGGCGCATCGTGATGCACAACGACTCGCTGCACTGTGGGCTACCTGATCCATTTGTTCACTCGCAACCTCTCTTCGTGCCTCTCCTTTTTGCCTTACCACAACGAATCTCCACCACCTTTGGTGCAATCACCGCTTCTGTCGCTGCTACGCACAAAAGCCATACCGGCATGAGAACAACATCTCAACGCAAAGCGGCAAAGAGAGCAAAGAAACGCAAAGTACTGCAACACGTATGCCATTCGGTGCAGTGGCTCTTCCTTTGCACTCCTTTGCCTCCTTCCTGCCTTTGCGTTGGGGTGTGGTAGTGGCCGTGGGCTTCGTTCCGGTACCACTTTAATATCGCAGTTGATGTACAATCCTCGGCGCGCGCTTTTTGCGCGTTTAAAGCGAGGAGATTCCGTTTGCGCACATCCACGCCCCACCGTCCGGTCTTCGCATTGCTGGCCCTCTTCCTGGGCCTGTTGCGCCTGCTGAGCGCGTGCGTCGCACCTCTGCAGCCCGACGCGGCAGTGCCCGACGGCGCGTTCGTCTGCCCACCCGCCGAACCGCGCCTGGCGCTGACATCCACCGAACTCAACCTCTACACCTTCGCCGAGTACGTGCCGCAGGATCACATCCGCTGCTTTGCAGAAGCCTACGCCATCAAGGTCAACCAGGATGTCTACTCGACCAACAGCGAGATGTACGCCAAGCTGGCGGCGGGCGGCGCAAGCTACGACGTTGTGCAGCCCACCGACTATATCATGGAGTTGCTCATCCGCCAGGGGCTGCTGCAAAAGCTCGACAAGGCGCAGCTCACCGCCCTGGACGGTATCAACCCCGCCTACCTCAACCTGCCCTTTGATCCCGGCAACAACTACACAGTACCTTATCAGTCGGGCACCTATGCCATCGCCGTCAATACAGCCGCTGTGGAGAACGTGCCCACCTCCTGGGCGGACCTGTGGAACGACGAGTATGCCGACCGCATGGTCTTCCTGGATGACGCGCGCTCGGTGATCGGCCTGACGCTGCTCACGCTCGGCTACGACCTCAACAGCACCGACCCGGCGCAACTCGAAGAGGCCAAAGCCAAATTGCGCGAGCTCTTGCCCAACATCAAGCTCTTCGAGAGCGACAGCCCCAAAACGGCGCTGATCGCCGGCGACGTGGACCTGGGCATGGTGTGGACGGGCGAAGCCGTGCTGGCGCAGCGCGAACTGCCCTCGATCCAGTATGTCTATCCCAGCGAAGGCGCGATCCTTTGGCAGGACAACTATGCCATTCCCGCCAGCGCGCCCCACGCCGACGCCGCGCTGGCCTTCATCAACTACACGCTCCAGCCCGACATCTTCTGGCTGACGCTGCGCGACTTCCCCTACACAAACCCCAACGACGCAGCCCTCGAGTACGCGCGCATCCAGCAGCCCGAACTCTACGCTGCGTATACCGAGTCGCCCATTACCAACACGCCGTCCGAGGCGCTTGCCAACGGCCACCATTTGCTGGATGTGGGCGAGGCGCTTGTTCTCTATGACAGGGTGTGGACAGAAGTGAAGGCGCGGTAGCCGCTGCGCCTGCGCACACGCGATGGAACGCTTGCGACATGCCAAACGTATGCAAGTGGTAGAAGATACGGTTCTTTCTGGAAGTGCATGTGTTCAGCCGCCCCGGCGCGGGCCTGCAAGGAGCTTACTGCGAGATGAGAAACCTGTTTCCCCGTCTGCCTGGTTATGGTCTGATGATGGCAAGCCTGATGCTGCTGACCGCCTGTGCCGGCGGCGCGTCTGGTGGCGCCGCGACCGGCGAATCCGCGGCCAGTGACGCCGCGACCGCTGCCGAATTCAGTTGCCCCGAACCCAACCCGCGCAGTGAAGTCACCTCCAGCGAACTCAACCTCTTTGTGTGGACGGAGTACATCCCAGCCGAGATGATCGACTGCTTTGAGCAGGTGTATGACATCAAGGTCAACACCAGCGAATTCTCGAGCAATGAGGAGATGTACGCCAAGCTCTCGGCGGGCAATACAAGCTACGACCTGGCGCAGCCCACCGATCAACTTGTGGGGCTGATGATTCGCCAGAATGTGATCGAAAAGCTGGATGCGAGCAAGCTGCCCGTGCTGGCCAATTTCAGCCCCGCCTCTCTCAACCAACCGTTTGACCCGGGCAACGAGTACACAGTTCCCTACCAGGCCGGCATGGATGCCATCGTGGTCAACACGGCCACCGTGGACAACATGCCCGCAGCCTTCGCCGACCTCTGGAAGGACGAGTACGCAGGGCGCATGGTGATGATCGATGACGCGCGCGCAATCATCGGGGCCACATTGCTCACACTGGGCTATGACCCCAACACAACGGATCCGGCGCAACTCGACGAAGCCAAGGCCCGTCTCCTGACGCTTGTGCCCAATGTCAAGATCTGGGACAGCGACAGCCCCAAGACGGCGCTGATTGCCGGCGATGCCGACCTGGGCATTGTGTGGACGGGTGAGGTGCGCCTCGCCAAGGATGAAGTGGAGAGCATCGAGTTCATCTACCCCAGCGAGGGCGCAATCAGTTGGCAGGACAACTGGGCCATTCCCACGGGCGCGCCCCACACTGACGCGGCCTACGCCTGGCTCAACTACATCAACCAGCCCGAGCTCTTCTGGATGACCATGCGTGATTTCCCATACGTCAATCCCAACCAGGCGTCGCTCGACTATGCAAAGGCCAACCAGCCTGAGCTCTACGCCAAGTATATGGAGTCCAGCATTACCAACGTGCCCGCCGATGCCGTGGCCGCCGCCCACCGCATTGAGGATGTGGGCGACGCCACCGTGCTCTACGACCGTATCTGGACCGAAGTCAAGGGGCAGTAACGGTGGGGAGTAGGGAGTGGGGAGTAGGGAGTAGGGAGTGGGGAGTAGGGAGTGGGGAGTAGGGAGTGGGGAGTGGGGAGTAGGGAGTAGGGAGTAGGGAGTAGGGAGGTCGACTCCCGACTTGTGACGCCCCTTACGTGCCGCGGCCGCTTGTACGGCTATACTGGCGTTGTAGCCGTTTGGCACTGTCGTTTGCTCTGTTGGAGGTGAAGTGTGCGCTTCGAGAATCCGTTCAAGCGCGTTGAGCAGTTGAAGCGCGTCAAGAATGTGCCCAGGGAGTCGCAAGGTGAGCGCGTGCCGCCGGGGCAGTTCCTTACCGAGCGCTTTCCTGTGCTCCACTATGGCTCAACGCCTCAGTATGAGTCGCTGGCCGGCTGGAACTTCCGCATCTTTGGCCTGGTGGAGCAGGAGCGCACATTCACCTGGGATGAGATGATGGCGCTGCCCACGAACACCGAAACCGTGGACATCCACTGCGTGACGCGCTGGAGCAAGCTGGACACCACCTGGACAGGCATCCCCTGGCGCGTCTTCCTGCAACAGATTCAGGTGCAGGCGTCGGCGACGCATGTGATGGCGCACTGCGAGAATGGCTTCACCACCAACATTGCGCTCGATGTGCTCGATGACGACGACACCATGCTGGCCTACATGTACGAGGGCAAGCCGCTCGAGCCGGACCACGGCTATCCCATGCGCCTGCTCGTGCCCAAGAAATACTTCTGGAAGAGCGCCAAATGGATTCGCGGCCTCGAGTTCATGAGCAGTGACCGCCCGGGCTTCTGGGAGCGCGCGGGCTACCACATGGAAGGTGATCCCTGGGCCGAGGAGCGCTTCGGCTGGTAGCGCACAGACAACCAAAAAGGAGGGCCGTCCCGCAGCGGGACGGCCCTCTCTTTTTGAAGTCCAGGTATATTCCTCGTCCATTTCCTCGCTCGGTTTGGCCGGCGCCGCGCTCTGTAGCGGAAGGCCTCCTGGCCTTCATTGGTGTGCGCACCTCAATGAAGGCCAGGAGGCCTTCCGCTACAGACTGAGACGCCTTCCGCCGTATCTGGGTACTTCTCGATGCGCTAGAGACGTTACTCCACAATCACCTTGTCGCTGGCGCTGCGGCCAAAGACCTCGGGCGAGTACATCTCCTCGGCCTTGGTGGGCGGCACAACGTAGGTGCCAGGCGTGGTCGCGCGTGCCACATAGGTGTAATCGTACACCCCGTCCCACAGCAGTGAGGTGAAGGCCTCAGCGCGGTTGTCGCGCAGATTCTGGTGTTCGTACCAGGTGCCGTACCACCACCAGCCATAGGGCTGCAGGCCCGGGTCGCTCTCGGGGATGGACTCGCTCACGGCCAGCGCCGGGTTGATTGCCTCGAGGCCGGCAGGCAGCGGATCCACCAGCGCCACGTGGTAGCGGCGGTTGTCGGCCACCATCTGCAGGCGAATGCGCACGCGCGCGCCCGCCTTCATGCGCCACGTGCCGTCGGCGTCGCGCTGCACGTCGGCGGGATCATCCACCGCCTCGTAGGTGCGTGCCACCACGAAGCCCATGTCGAGCGCCTCCAGGTTCAGGTCGGTGGGCGCATAGGAGAGCGCCAGCCGGTAGTAGAGTCGCCCCGCGCCATCCTTGGCGATGATGATGTCGGTCGTCTCGGGAGCGGCCGCCGTGTCGGGGCTGCTGCCCACAAGGAAGGTCATCGGCACAAGCGTCTGGTAGGCATCTGTGGTGTAGCCCTGGTAGGGGTGTTCAGCCACGTAGGTGTCGCCCAGCCAAACGCGCGCGATGAAGTCCGGCTCCACGTTTTCATAGGTGTTGAAGTAGCGGTCAAGCGCCAGCAGCACCCACACATTCTCCTGCGTGTTGTCCCAGCGTCCGGCCGTGCGGTTGGCGAGCAGGCCGTTCACAAGCTTGGCGATGAGGTCGCTCTCGGGCTGGTCGTTGATCAGCGCATCGAGCAGAATGGCGTCGGTGCGGCGGTTGGAGTGGAGCAGCACCCACTCCTGCTCGCCATAGGAGGTGAAGAAGTTGGCTGCCCCCGCCGTCTCTACGGCGCTGTTGTTTACATGCACGCGAATCGCCTCCACCTCGGTGGCGGAGGCAGGATCGCCGGAGAGCACCTGCCAGAGCCAGCCGATGGCCTCGAGCGATTGTTCGTCGAGCGGATTGCTGTTGAGCAGGTCGCGCGCCTTGGCGGCGTCGGTATCGCCCATCAGGTCGCGCACATAGACGGCGTAGGCGCTCAGCGTGTGGCGGGTGACGGCACTGTACCAGTTGGGATAGTGCTCCTCGATGGCGCGCAGGTAATTGAGCGCCAGGCTCAGTGTCTCCTCGGGGACGGCGTAATCCTTGCTGCGCGCCATCTGCAGTGCGTGCGCGACGAAGATGGAGTTGTAGGGCAGTGTTTCCTTGCCCTTCTCCCACATGGGCCAGCCACCGTTCATGTCCTGCATGGCCACCAGCCGCGCCACGTCGTCGGCCACCACGCCGTCGAGCGTTACGGGGTCAGGCAGCCCATCGGCCTTGAAGGCGCTGAGCACGTCTGTGAGGGCGGAGATGCCAAGCAGACGAGAGGCGACCTGTTCGGAGCACTCGAAGGGATACTTGTAGAGATAGAGCACGGCATCCGTGAGCGCCGAGAGCGCTGTGGATGAGGTGCCGATGTCCAGCCCGCCAAACTGCGGAATGACATCGGCGGGCGTTTGCAGCGGCTGCGCCACGGCTCCCTCATCCACCGTGCCGTAGACGGCGAAGGCCTCGGTGGTGGCGGGCGTGTAGACGGGCAGCTCGCCCGAGATGCCGTCGGCGAAATCGCCTGCGGCCGCGGCCACCTGGAAGCGCCCTGTGCCCGCGCGCACGGTGGACGCCGGGAAGCGCACCTCCACACGGTCATTGGCGGGTACTTCCACCAATTGACCCAGGGGACTCTCCAGGCCGATGTTGGCAGTGGTCATCGCCACGCGCACGCTAAGCGGCGCGTCGGTCTGGTTCTGCAGCACTACGGGGAACGCAAACGCGTCGCCGAAGTTGAGGAAGCGGGGCGCACTGGGGCGCACCATCAGGGGCAGCCGCACCGTGATGTTGGCTTCGGCGCTGCCAAAGTCACGCTCCGTGGCGGCCACCACCATCACGCGGTAGCGCGTGAGGTTGTCGGGCATCTGGAATTCCACGCGCGCCTTGCCCGCAGCGTCGGTGGTGACGGAGGGCGCAAAGACCGCCAGCGGGTTGAAGTTGCTGCGCACGTCAACCGCTGTAGTGGGTTGCGCAGACTCTTCCTTGGCCGCCATGCCCGCAGATTCCATCATGGGCATTTCTGTGGCCATGGGTGCGGCTGCGGGCATGGCCATGTCAAATGCCGCTTCAGGCATTGCTGCCGACATCACCGCGTCGCCCCCACCCACACCGCCGCCACCGCCGCGCCCGCCAACCAGTGCCTCGGCCATGGTGGCTGGGTCAATCAGCACAACATTGTTGCGCGTGTAGGTGCTGTCGAGGCCCGCCCCCACCTCGCGGTAGAAGGAGAGTAGCGGGTTGGGGATGGAGTAGCCGGTAAGCGCCAGGATTGCCTCATCGACGACGACGACAGCAATCTCGGCGCCTTCGACAGGTTCACCGCTGGCATCCGTCGCGACGAGGTCAATCGCCGTCTCTTTGCCGGGGGCCAGCGCCGTCTCCTCGGGCGTGATGGCCAACGTCAGTGTGCGGTTGACGGGCGGCACGGGCAGCGACAACTGCCCCGTGGCAAAGGCCGGGCGCAAGGGGGCGTCAGGCATCGGGTCGCCCTTGTCGTCCACGCGCACCGCCGCGCCGGTCAGGTCTACCTGCACCACAACATTGGGTGCGTAACTCTCTTCAATCGGCACGCGCAGGATAGCGGTGGTATCGGTGATGGTGAAGCGTTCCGTGGTGAGGAAACCGTTGCGCGCCACGCTCAGCAACCCCTCGGCGGGGCTGAAGGGGGACTGCACGAGTAACTCGGCCACATCGCCCGCTGCGTAGCTCTCCTTGTCGGGGATGATTTGCGCCTCTTCCTGGCCCAGCCTGCGCGCCGCCGTGCTCGCGCCGCCGGAGACCCAGCGCGTGAGTTCGGTGCGGTTGAGGCGTTCGTTTGCGTCACGCACCTCCGCCCAAACGCGGTAAGTGCCGCCCATGGTTGTGTCAAAGCTGCAGGTCACCGGCTCGTTGGCCGAGAGCACTTCGCAATCCTGCACCTCGGCATCCTGCTGCTGCGAACGGCCATCCTTCCAGACGTACTCCTGCCGCGCGCTGTGCACTTGCACGGGCGTCTCGGCCACGGCGGCGCCGTCCACGTCGGTGACAATCACCTCGAAGTTGAGTGGTTCGCCCGCCTCCACGAAGACCTGGTTGGCGTGCAGCCCCACGTAGAGCGCCGATGGGTGGACGAGCAGGTTGGTGGAAGAAGCCCATGCCTGTCGATTGACATCCATGACGACCGCTTCGGCGCTCACGCTGTAGGGGCGCGGCTCGTCGGCGCGGTTGAAGTTCATGCGCAGGTAGTGCGTGCCTGTGGCGTCGGTGACGCCCACAAGCTGGTTGCTGGGCGGTCCCTGCTGTTCACCCTCGGCGGTGTAGAAGATGTCCCCGTAGGCCATGTCGCTGTAGCCATAGTCGTAGTACGAAATCCACCAGGGGCGCCACACGCCAAAGATGAAGTCGTCCCAGTTGGGCGGCGCATAGCTGGCCGGGCTGGCGTTCACCGTCCACGTGGCCTCCGCGCTGGGAAGCGCGCCGCCTGCATAGTAGCTTGCGTTGACGGAGACGAGCGCGTCGCCACCCACAAACCACGGCCCCATGCCTTCGGGCTGCGCCTTGACCTCAAACTCGGGGCGGCGGAACTCCTGCACCTGGAATTGGTAGTAGTTGTCGGTGGGGCCCACATTGCCAATGCCATTGGCTGTGAAGTAGACGGTGTAGTAGCCCAGGTTGGCGTTTTTGGGCAGCGTAATGGCAAAGTCGAAACCGTTGCGCGCGTTCAGGTCCACCACGTCCTCGGCCACGCTGTTGCCCATGGGGTCCATGATCTGATAGCGCACGGAGGGTGCGCTGTCGCCCAGCAGAGAAATGTCGCCGGTGGGGGTCGTGTCAAAGCGGCGCAGCCAGCCCTTGAAGTGCACCTCCTCACCGGGGCGGTACATCTGGCGGTCGTCAAAGACATACCAGCGCAACTCGTTGGCAACATCCTGCTTGCGCCAGCCCGAGTCGCCGTAGTAATCCCAAACGTAATGGGGCAGGATGGCGACGTCGTCTCCCTGCGAAGCAACGAGCAGATAGCCGTTGCTGTCGCTCAGCGGCAGGTTGACGGTGGCGTCGGGGCCGGTCATTCCTGCCGCCTTCGTGCCGTAGAGTTCCACGGTGACGTCGGCCAGGGGCATGCCATCGCGCAGGTCCGTCGTCCACGCCAGCAACTCATCCTGATCGGCCAACGCATCCACGGCCAGATTCGTCACCTGCACCCACGACTGGATGTTCGAATGGTCGCGCTCGCCAAAGAGCGGTTTGGGGATATCCACGATTACGATCAATTGACCAAAGCCCGACTCCGGCAGCACCGGCAGCAGGTCGATATTGGTCTGCACGAGCGCATCCGGCTCGCCGCCCGGCTCGATGTTCTTCTCGAGCACCAGTTCGCCGGGGATGGCGGGGGGCGCGTCGCTCCAGTAGTCGCGCTGGTAGGCCTGCCACGCCTGCCAGTCATTCGGCGTTACGGCATAGATGCGCACATGCAGGCGGCGGTAGTTACGCGAGAAAACCGAAAAGGTGGGGTCGCCGCCCGGGTCCACCGTCACCAGCCCCTGGTAGGGGCCCGTGAGGAGCTGGTAGGCCTGGTCGGTCTTGAAGGCGAGACTTTCGTCGGCGCCCAGCGTCTGGCCGAAGATGTCCTGAATGGCCCCGTTGACGGTCAGGCTGTAACTGGTGCGCCCTGCGGTCGCGCCCATCACCTGGACAATGTTGCCGTAGACGTTGACCGTCATGCCTGCGATGGTGGGGGCAATGGTAATCCATGCCGGGTCGAAGACCTTGGCATCGATCGGGTTGGTGAACTGGAGTTCAAAGGGCGAGCCGGGCGGGCAGAGATCGCCACCCCACGCACAGCGCGCGTCGATGATGCGCAGCGCGCCATAGGTCTGGAAGGTGTACGACTGCACGGACGGCGTCACCAGCGGTCCCTCGGCGGAAGGCGTATTGGGGCCGATATTGACGTTGATGGTGGCGTCGTAGGGCAGTTCCTCGGTAGCGCGGAAGGCAAGCCAGCGCCCATCGCCCGCCTGCTTGGCGAGCGCGGTCACGGTCGGGTCTTCGGCAACTTCCTCGGCGGCGGCCAGGCGCACGTCGACAGCCTCGCCATTGGCCGCCACCTGGATGGTGTTGAGCACGGCTGCGGGGTCGATCAACTGGTCGAAGCCCACAAGGAAGAGCGGGTCGCGTGGCTGCGGGCCGTAGGAGGGGTGCGAGAGGCGTACAGTCGGCGCGGGCGTGGAGAATTCCCAACGCGCGGCCTGCTGCAAGACGCCGCCCGTGGCCGAGGTCGTTCCTTCGGGGATCGCCACGCTGTAGGTCGTGGCCATGGGGAAGCGGTCCACCGCGGGGTCGCCCGTCTCGCCCTTGTACTCAAAAGTGAGGGTCTTCGTGCCCAGCCACTTCCAAACGCCAGGCAACTGCGGCGTCATCGTCACGGGGACATCCGCCGCGCCAAGCTGCTCGAGCGTGCCCAGCGGCGCCATCGGCTGGTTGAAGGTGACCTGGAGGAAGGGCGCCATGCGAATCTCGCCCTCGGGGGCAAAGCGCAGCACCTCGAGGTCGCCGCCTTCCACCTCGACCGTGAGCGGGGCAGTGGCTGTGGGCGGGAAGGCGCTGTCAATGCGCGTTTCGGGGCTGGGGGGCGGCACCAGCGCTTCGGGCAGGCGGAAATCCACCTGGTCGGCAGCGTCGGTCGCGAGGGGTGGCATGCGCTGCAGCAGCGCGGCGGTCTCCTCGGCCGTGAGCGGCTCGCCCACAGTCACCGTGCGTGTCACGGCCTCCTGTGGTTGCTCGCTGCCTTCGCTCAGTGTAATCTCCAGACCGTCGGTCCCCGGGGATGGTGGCAGTCCGTAGTCCTGGGCGGGCGCGGCTTCAGCGCCTCGGCTCGGCATGGTTTCTCCTGTGGATTGCGTTGGGTTGGCAACGCCTGCCGCTGCCGGCAGCGCGGCCTGCGTCAGCAGCAGGCTGGCCAGCACCAGCACGTTGAGGATGGTGAAGATGCGACGGCGTGCAGATGGCCGCGTCTGTGGATGCAACATTGGTGCTCCTCCTCCGGCATACTCCGGCTGTGGATTGTGCGTGGCTTTGGGATGAGATGGTGCGCGGTCTCTGGATCATAGTCCGATCGACGTGGCGCTGCAACCCCATGCGCTTCTACTGTGACGGGCGGCGGGGGGTGGATGTTCCGGCGGCTGACAACAATTGACGACTTCGGCTTAACGACCGGTGCAGTGTGAGCGCTCCATCGCACGCAAATCCTCAGTCATCAACTGTCCATAACAGCCTGGGTAGACATAAGTGGCCCGTTGCTGCTACAATGCCGTGCGCTGCACCCCCGCATGCGCATCATAAACAGTCGACATCAGGAAGCGCACATGGCACTCGCATCACCTTCCACCACCCGCTGGCAGCAGTACCACACGCCCACCTCGATTGCCGATGCGCTCGCGCTGCTCCACGAGCATGGCGCCGACGCGCAGATCATCGCCGGAGGCACCGACCTCATCCTTGACATGCAGCAGGGCAACCGCCACGACGCGCCCGCCGTGCTGGTGGATGTCACCCACATCGCCGGGCTTGACCAGATTCGCGAGGATGGCGGCTGGATTGTGCTGGGCGCGGCAGTGACCCACGCACAGATCGAGCAGAATCCGCTGCTGCGCAAGCACGCCTCGGCATTGGTGGAGAGTTGCGGCGTGGTGGGCGGCCCGCAAGTGCGCAACGTGGCCACGCTGGGCGGCAACGTCGCGCACGCCCTGCCCGCTGCCGACGGCACAATCGGCTTGCTGGCGCTGGGGGCCGAGGTGCAGGTGAGCGCATGGCAGCGCGAGGGTGCGCACACGCAGTGGCAGCCGCTGCTCAGCCTTTTTGCCGGGCCGGGGCGCAACACGCTGGCTGCAGGGCAGATGATCAGCGCCTTTCGCGTGCCTGTGCTGGCGGAGCGCACAGGCAGCGCGTTCGACCGCATCATGCGCCCCCAGGGTATTGCCCTGCCGATTCTGGGGCTGGCCGCGCGTGTGCAGGTGGACGAAACGCACACGCGTGTTGTCGATGCGGCGATTGCGGTTGGACCCGCCGGCCCCATCCCCTTCCGCGCCCTGCACGCCGAGGCGGTGCTTACCAGTGCGCCCCTCTTTGACGAGAACCTAATCGAGGCCGCTGTCGGCGCAGCGCTGGGCGAGGTGCAGTTGCGCACCAGCAAGCACCGCGCCAGCCGCGAATACCGCGAAGAGCTTGTGCCCGTGCTGCTGCGGCGCGTCTTGCAACGCGCATTTGCGCGCGCAACGGAACAGTAGATACGACGCGCAGGCGCAAAGATACGACGCGCAGGCGCAAAGACGCAAAGAATAGCCACTGCGTCACGCCAGAGGCGTGACCTACGACTCCCGTTTATCCCGGAGGCGCAATGCCTAACCTGAACATCACCGTCAACGGTCAACCCCACAGCCTGGATGTCCCCGCCAGCCGCTTCCTTGCGGAGGTGCTGCGCTATGACCTGGGGCTTACCGGCACCAAGATTGGCTGCAACGAGGCCGAGTGCGGCGCATGCACCGTCATCGTCAACGGGCGCAGCGTGGACTCGTGCATCTTCCCGGCCTTCAAGGCGCAGGGCGCAGAGGTGCTCACGATTGAGGGGCTTGCCGCCACGTGGCAACAGCACGGCCGCGTGCAAGTGGCCGAGCCGACCGAAGTCGCAGGGCTGCACCCGCTGCAGGCCGCGTTCGTCGAGCATGGCGCCACGCAGTGCGGCTTCTGCACGCCCGGGCTGATTCTCCAGGCCAAGACGCTGCTCGATGCGGAAGAAGACCCCGACGACGAGGCCATCAAGCATTGCCTCAAGGACACCTACTGCCGCTGCACGGGCTACACCTCTGTGCTCACGGCCGTCCACGCCGCCGCCGAGTGCATGCGTACCGGCCACCTGCCGCTTCCCACCCTTCCCGGCACCGTGGCGCCCATGGAGCAGATAGGCAAGGCCATCCCCCGCCCCGATGCGATTGCCAAGGTGACGGGCGCGGCGCTCTACAGCGACGACTACCACTTCGAGGGAATGCTTCACGGCGCTACGCTGCGCTCCGCATATCCGCACGCGCGCATCCTGGAGATTGACGCGCGCGCGGCGCAGGCCGCGCCGGGCGTACAGGCGGTGCTCACCTGGCGCGACATTCCAGGCATTCCCCGCCACGGTCTGGTGGACAATGACTGGCCCGCCTTTGCAGGCGGACCCAATCCGGCGCGCTATGTGGGCGACCCCATCGCGCTCATCGTGGCCGACACGCTGCAGCAGGCGCAGGCTGCGCTGGCGCTCGTGCACGTGGAGTACGCAGTCCTCCCGGCCGTCACCGACCCGGTGACAGCCCGCCTCGCCGATGCGCCCGTGCTCCACCCGGATCGCAAGGATGGCAATCTGCTCAAGCACATCAAGGTGCGCCACGGCGACGTGGCCGAAGGCTTTGCGCAGGCTGACGTCATCATCGAGCGCACCTACCGCACGCCCATGACGGAGCACGCCTTCCTCGAGCCCGAGTGCTCGGTGGCGGTGCCGGCGGGTTTCAATGATCCCCGCCACGGGCCACACGACAAACTCACCATCTACGTGGGCAGCCAGATTCCCTACGCCGACCGCAACCAGACGGCCGCGTGCCTGGGCCTGCCCGCGGAGGCCATTCGCGTGCGCGGCACGGTCATGGGCGGTGGCTTCGGCGGCAAGGAGGACATTGCCGGGCAACTGCACGCGGCGCTCGCGGCCATGGTCACCGGTCGCCCCGTCAAGGTGCTCTACACGCGCGAGGAGAGCCTGCGCTTCCACCCCAAGCGCCACGCCACGCTCATCCGCGTGAAGACGGGGGCCACGCGCGACGGTCGCCTCACCGCCGTGGAGGCCGAACTCTACGGCGACAGCGGCGCCTATGCCAGCCTGGGCGAGAAGGTGATGACGCGCGCCACCACGCACGCCACCGGCCCCTATGCCATGCCCCACGCCAAAGTGGATTGCTACGCCATGTACACGAACAACGCCCCCTGCGGCGCGTTCCGTGGCTTTGGCGTCACGCAGTCGGCTTTTGCCGTCGAGAGCAACATGGACATCCTGGCGCACGAACTGGGCATGGACCCGCTGGCGCTGCGCCGCCTCAACGCCATGCGCGTCGGCGCCGTTACTGCCACGGGGCAGGAATTGCGCGAAAGTGTCGGTATGCTCCAGTGCATGGAGACGGTGGAGCAGGCGGTGTACGCCTGGCACGCCGAGCACGAGGGCGCCGATTCAAGCCCGTGGCAGCCTGTGCGCAAGGGAAGCAAGGTCTATGCCTGGGGCGTGGCCGCAGGTTACAAAAACACGGGGCTGGGCGGCGGTGCGCCCGATTCGGCGGCGGCGCAAGTCGAGGTCTACACCGACGGCCACGCCGAGATCCGCACCAGCAGCGCCGAGATGGGGCAAAATCTGATCGGCGTGCTGGCGGCCTGCACCGCCGAAGAACTGGGGCTACCCTTTGAGAAGGTGAGCGTGCTGGTCATGGACACGGACCTTTCGCCCGACGGCGGCCCCACCACCGCCAGTCGGCAAACCTACCTCAGCGGCAATGCGGCGCGCCTTGCTGCGCGCACCATGCGCGAACAGATGCAGGCCGTGCTCGCCGAGAAGTTCGACGTGCCGCCGGAGGTCATCGCCTTCCACGAGGGGCTGGCCTATGTGGACGAGGCGCGCCTCAACGCCGTGCGCAGCGCCACGGGTGCTGCGCCGGTAAACGGGAACGACGCCATCGGCAGCAATGGCGCAAGCGGCGGCAACGGGCACATCCCCGACAGGCACGCGCCGCCCACCTCGCACACCATCTCCTTTGCCGACGCCGTCAAGTTGATGATTGATGAAGGGCGCGAGCCGCGCCTCACCTATGATTACTGGGCGCCCAAAACACAGCCGCTGGGCACCGGCGGCGACATGCACTTCGCCTTTTCCTTTGCCGTACACGCCGCGCAGATTGCGCTTGATGTGGAGACAGGTGAACTCTCCGTTGAGCGGGTGATTACGGCACATGACGTAGGGCGCGCGATCAACATCCTCAGCCTCAACGGGCAGATTGACGGCGGCGTGGTCATGGGTATCGGCAACGCGCTTACCGAGCATTACATCGAGGAGCAGGGCGTGCCATGGACGCGCCACCTGGGGCACTACAAGATGCCCAGCGTGCGCATGGCCCCTGCCATGCAGCACTTCATTGTGGAGCACCCCACCGCCGACGGGCCCTACGGCGCCAAGGGCGTGGGCGAAATCAGCTCGATTCCGATTAGCCCCGCAATTGCCAACGCCATATTCAACGCCGTGGGCGTGCGCTGCCTTGCGCTGCCAATCGACCAGGACGCTCTCCTGCTCGCCATGAAGCGCGGCACGGTGGAGCTTGACCGGTGCTGGGGTGACGCGCCCGAGGCATAATCAAATTTCTGTACGCAGAAAAAGCGGGAACAACGGAAAATACATGAAGAAGTGCACTTCATGTATTTTCCGTTGTTCCCGCTTTTTCTGCGTACAGAAATTTTGTGTGGCGCAGTGCACAGGGCGGGGTTGCGCAAAGTCACTTGTGGGCACGAGGTTTTCTGCTACAATTGCGACCCGGTGTGGCATGGGTCACATCGTGCAGATCCGCGACCCGAGAGAATACAACGGAGAACCTACCATGACGCACAGAACACTGCGCACCCCGGTTTTGACTTCTCTCTTTGCCCTGGTGTTGGCAGCCCTCTGCCTGATGAGCAATGCGCGCCCGGCGCTGGCCGCCGGCGTCGTGGGCGACGGCACGCCCGGCTCATGTGACGACAACGCCATCACTGACGCGTTTGCGTCGGGCAGCGGCACAATCACCTTCAACTGCGGCGCCGCGCCGCTCACCATCAACGCAAACACGCACGTCGTCAGCGCCGGAGAGAACTTCGTGCTTGATGGCAACAACAGGATGACGCTGGACGGCGAAGGAGTGCGCCAACTTTTTCTGGTTCAGAGCGGCGGCACGCTCACGCTGCGCAACATCACGCTTACGCGTGGTGGCGGCTTCAACGGCAGCGTCGTGCGCAACAACGTAAACGGCGACCTCACCCTGCGCAACGTCATCGTGACTAATAGCGGCACCGATGCAAACGAGGGGGGCGCCATCCACAACGCGGGGCTGCTGGAGGTGGAACTGTCGACCTTCGACGACAATCAGGCACGGCTGCGCGGCGGTGCTATCTATAACGCGAACGGGGCAACGGCTTCGGTGCGCACGTCGACGTTGCGCGGCAACCGCGTCAAGGACCCAGTAGGGCTGCTGGGCGACGGTGGCGGCATCTACAACCTGGGCGCGCTGACGGTCGACCGCTCAACCCTCTTTGCCAACCGCGCCAAACGCCACGGTGGCGGCATCTTCACAGCCACGGGTTCGGCCACTGTCACCAACTCGACGCTGGCTGAAAACAGCGCCGATTACGACGCGGCCGGAGATCCGGTCGTGATTACCAACGGACAGGGTGGTGGCATCCACGTTGGGGCCGGTACAGGCCTCGTGCTGCTCAACGACACCATCGAACGCAACAACAGCGACTCGGCGGGCGGCATCTGGGTTGGGGGTCCGGTGTCCATGAAGAACACGATTGTGGCCAACAGCAACAACAGCGCCGACAATGGTGTCGCATCGCTCAACTGCGACAACCCCGGCATTACGCTCGTATCCAATGGCCACAACCTGATTGGTGACAACTCGTGCGTGACTGGGAGCAACCCCACGGACCTGCGCGCGACCAATCCGAATCTTTCCTTCATCAACAACAATGGCGGCCCCACCGATACGCTGCTGCCTCTGGCCGGAAGCCCGGCAATCGATGCGGGCAACAACGCCGGCTGTCCTGCCATCGACCAACGCGGCGTGAATCGTCCCGTGGGCAGCGCGTGCGACATCGGCGCTGTGGAGTTTCGCCTGGTCGACAGCAATCTCAAGAGCTGGCTGCCGCTTGTCGTCAAGTAGGCGAATTGCATCGACACGTTGCAGCGAAGCGGCCCAAATCGGCCGCCTCGCTGACTCATTGGCCGCAGTGCTTGCGGAGGCGACGCATGAACGGGATTGAAGTCTATAAAGCGCAGGTGGCCGTGGTGCAGACGATGCTTATGCGGCAGATTGACGCGCTGCTGCCCCAGGAGTGGGCGGCGCGGCCGGGGCCGGGGCTCAACATGCCCGGCTACACCCTCTGGCACATGGTGACCACGCCCGATTGGGTGGTGCATACGGCACTGCGCGGTCTGCCGGAACTGCGTACACAAGGCCAGTGGGCGCACAATCCGGTCATCAATCCGCCGCTGCCCCCCTTTGGCTGCAGCCAGGCGCAGGCCGATGCGCTCGCACGCGCATTGAAGCCCGATGAACTGCGCGCCTACGCCACCGATGTGCATACCACCATGCTCACCTGGCTCGACACCCTCAGCGAGAGTGACCTGGACATCGTGCCGGACTTGGTAAGCAACGCACGGTCGATCCCCGCCGAGCGCATTACCGAAGACTACCTTGCAGAGATCGCCGACCAGATGACGTGGAACGTGGCGCGCTTTCTGGCCAGCCCCTGCATCGGCCATCTGCGCGGCCACTTTGGCGAGCTGGAGGTGCATCTCGCGCTTCTGCGCGCGTAAATGGGCATGTACACGAGAACAACTGAAACAGCAGGAAACAACATGAAGAACGCCCGTTATGTGGTTTCCTGCTGTTTCAGTTGTTCTCGTGTACATTCCAGTAGTCCGCAATAAGTGACAAAACATAGGTATTGTGATAATGATTGGGAATGA
>CAYRVP010000048.1:0-26392 GCA_964427845.1 uncultured Caldilineaceae bacterium | reverse complement strand
CCCCACTCCCTACTCCCCACTCCCTACTCCCCATTCCCTACTTCATCGGCACCACAAGGTCATAGGGGAAGTCGGTCAGGTTGACGAGGTCGCCCGCTTCGGTGAAGGCGACCGTGTCTTCGATGCGCACGCCAAAGCCGCGTTCGGGGTAGTAGAGTCCCGGTTCCACGCTCACTACGTGGCCCGGCTGGAGGACGGTGGTGTTGCCGGCGGCGTGGCTCAGGCTGGGCTGCTCATGAATGTCCAGCCCTACACCGTGGCCCAGGCCGTGCACATAGCCCGATTGCGTGCCGGGGTGGCTCATGGGTGTGGCGTGGCCCGTCTGCTCGAAGAAGGCGCAGGTCATCACCTGGTAGTCGCGGCAGGCGCGGCCCAACTCCAGTGCACCCATCACGTCGTCAAAGATCACCTTGGTCTGGTCCCAGGCCATCTGCACCTCATCGGTGGCGTAGCCGAGGCTCCATGTGCGCGTCATGTCGTGAAAGTAGCCGCTGGGCCGTGTGGGGAAGATGTCAAAGACAATGCTTTGCCCCAGCCGCAGGGGCATGGCGGGGTCGCCGTTGTTGTGGGGAACGCCGGCGTCGCGCCCCTGCGCAAAAATACAGTCGTGGTCTTCCACAAGCCCGTAGTGGAGTTGGCGGGCGCGGATAAAGGCCTTGATGTCGCCAATCGTCAGCGGCTCGCCGTCGCCCTTGATGACCACCTCGTCGCGCGTCGGGTGGCCGTGGATGTAATCGCGCACATCGCCCACCACGGCGCTCGTCAGCCGGCCGGCCTCGCGCATTTCGGCAATCTCGCGGTCATCCTTGGTCTGTCGCGCCAGGGTGAAGAGGGACTCGCCATATTCGCCCACTACCTCACCGTCCATCAACTGGTTGAGCCGCTGCAGGAGGGCATAGGCGGCGCCGGCGTCCACCATGCCATAGACACCCAGGCGGCCGCCAAGCCCCTGGTCGCGCACCACCTGCGCGAGCAGATCGGCACGCGCCTCAAGCGCATTGCCGTTGTGTTTTTGGAGCAGCGTGTAGCTGTTGTAGTTGCTGTCGCGGTCCACAAGATGCAGGCCGGTGGCGGCGGCGTTATCGCGCTCCATGGAGCCGTGGATGAGCGTCAGCGGGCCGCCGCGCCGCTTGGCAACGAGCGCGCCCTCCAAATGGGCGCCGCCGGTGAGGTAGCTAAGGATGGTATTGGCACGCGCATCGCCCATCACCAGCAGCGCGTCGAGGTTGCGGTCATCCATCAGCCGGTCAAGATCAGCACGCATGGAGTGAAATCCGTTCTATGAGAAAGAGTTCGAAGGTCACGTCTCCGACGTGACGCCGTTGTATCGCGTTCTGCAGAGTGAATGTGCCAGTCTCATGGCGGCGGCGCACCGCGCAGGAGCCAGAGCACGCGGTCATACGAGAGGCCATAATGGAGCAGCGTAACGGCGGCCAGCAGCAGCCCCCAGCCTGGCAAACCCGCAGCGACGAGCCCCGCAACAGCCACAGCAAAGAGAAACAGTTCAAGCAGCAGACGCAACACGCCGGGCACCTGCACTGTGGGCGGGCCGCCGTCGTTGGGCACACGAAAGACGCCCCAAAGCGCCGCCGCGGCCACGGGCAGCGCAATGGCCGCTGCATAGCGCCAGCCGCCTTCGCCCAACCGCCACCCCACCATGCCCAGTGCGGCGAGCATGGCCAGTTCAAGCAGGAAGCGCGTAACGAGCATCACCGGATTATTCGACATGGACACTCCCTTCGGCGCCGCAAGATTCACGCAGGTATAGTCTACACTGCCTTTTTACCACGCGAAATCCTTTGTCCGCGCGCGCCATCTTTACTTGTGAATGTTGACAAATTGTTACCGTATTGGCAACTCAGCTCGTCGGGGTTGCCGAGGGTTGAAACTCTCGGCAACCCCGACGAAGAATGCCAGCCTATTTCGGAAACATACTTCAGCACACGCGTGCTGCGCAGGCCCGGCGTAGAGCGTGGCGGGCGCGCGTGTGGTATCATCACCATGCGGGGAAAGAGCCCTTGCGCGCGCCGCTCCACCGCCGCTCTGCACGCACTTCGCACACTTCCATCAGGTATTGCAGCCATCCTCGATGCAGCGCCGCAGGTTACGGAGATGTCTCCTGCGGAAGCCGCTTCCCCGCGTGCGCGCGCCGTTTGCCTTGCCCTGAACTGTTTTTTCGGAACACCCTGACTCATGTCCGGCGACTTCGTCCACCTGCACGTACACACCGAATACTCGCTGCTCGACGGCCTGGGGCGCATCAAAAACATGGTGGCCGAGGCCAAGCGGCTGGGGCAGCCCGCGCTCGCGATTACCGACCACGGCGCCATGCACGGCGCAATCGAGTTCTTCCGCGCTGCCAAGGACGCGGGCGTCAAGCCCCTCCTGGGCGTGGAGGCCTACCAGACGCAGTGGGGTCGCCCCATGGGCGGGCGCGACAGCCAGCTCGACAAGGAGAACTATCACCTCCTGCTGTTGGCAAAGAACCTCGCCGGCTACCGCAACCTGCTCAAAATTGCCTCGCACGCGCAGTTGGATGGTTACTACTACAAACCACGCATTGACCACGACTTCCTTGCCGCCCACGCCGAGGGGCTGATTGCCACCACCGGCTGCATGGGAGCCGAAGTGCCTCAGTTGCTTGACCAGGGCAAGGAGCGCGAGGCCTACGAGCGCCTCGGCTGGTATGTGGAGACCTTCGGCCGCGACAACTTCTTTGTCGAGCTCCAGGAGCACTCGATCCCCGACCTGGTGAAGATCAACAAGCAACTGGTCCCCTGGGCGGCCAAGTTCGACTTGCAGTATGTCGTCACCAACGACGTGCATTACGTACGCGAGGAGGATGGCAGCCCCCACGAGGTGCTGCTCTGCGTGCAGACGGGCACGACCGTGACCGACCCCAAGCGCATGAGGATGTCGGACCGCTCTTATTTTCTCAAGAGCCGGGCGCAGATGGAGGAGACCTTCCGCCCCTTCATTGACCTGCCGCCCGAGGCATTTTCGAACACGCTGCACATTGCCGACATGTGCGATGTGAACCCCGAGGATGACGCCTACCACCTGCCGGACATTGCCATTCCCGAGGGCTATGATTACGAGAGCTATCTCCGCCACCTGACGGAAGAGGGGCTGGCGCGCCTCTACGCCGACCGCGCCACCGCCGTCGAGGTGCAGGCGCGCAAGGAGCATGAGCTGCGCGTGATCCACCAGATGGGTTTTGACGTCTACTATCTGATTGTGGCCGACCTGTGCGACTTTGCCCGCCGCAGCAACATCTGGTGGAATGTGCGCGGCTCGGGCGCCGGTTCACTCGTGGCTTACTGCACGGGCATCACCGGCGTCGATCCCCTCAAGAACAATCTCATCTTCGAGCGCTTTCTGAACCCGGGCCGCGTCACCATGCCCGACTTTGATCTGGACTTCCCCGACGACCAGCGCGAAGAGATGATCCGCTACACGGTGCGGAAATTTGGCGATGCGCAGGTTGCGCAGATTGTCACCTTTGGGCGCATGAAGGCGCGCGCCGCCGTGCGCGACGTGGGACGCGCACAGGGGGTGGAATTGGCGCGCGTCGACAAACTTGCCAAACTCATCCCGGGCATAGCGGGCAAGCCCGTCACAATCAAACAGTGCCTGACGGAAGGTGAAGAGACCTACGTAGCCGAGCTCGCGCAAATCTACCACAGCGAGCCATGGGCCAGGGACCTGCTCGACACCTCCATGCAGCTCGAGGGCGTCGCGCGTCACTCGGGCATCCACGCCGCGGCGGTGATTGTGGCCGACCGTGAACTGAGCCACTATACGCCCCTCATGCGCCCCAGCAAGGGGGGCATCACCACTTCGATTGCGCAGTACGAGTTCCCCATCCTCGAATCGATTGGCCTGCTCAAGGTCGACTTCCTGGGGCTGAGCACCCTCTCGGTGATGCGCGAGGCGGCGCGCCTGATCCAGGAACGCCACGGCATCACCTTTACGCTGGGCAACATCCCCTATGAGGGCGAAGCGGCAGTGGAAGCCTTCAAGTTGCTCTCCAGCGGCGAGGTGAGCGGCGTCTTTCAGGTGGAGAGCCAGGGGATGCGGCGCGTCCTCACCGAGATGCAGCCGACGATGTTCGAGCACATCGTCGCCACCATCTCGCTCTACCGCCCCGGCCCCATGGATTACATTCCGCAGTACATCCTGCGGCTGCATGGCAAGGAGAAGGCGGAGTATAAGCACCCCTCGCTCGAGGCGATCCTGGCCGAGACCTACGGCATCATCGTCTACCAGGAGCAGATCATCCAGATTCTGAGTGCGCTGGCGGGCTACACCCCTGGCGACGCCGACCTGGTGCGCCGCGCCATCAGCAAGAAAAAAGAATCGGACATCATCAAGCACGGTGTGCGTTTTGTGAAGGGGTGCGAAGAGCGGGGCATCCCCAAAGCCACAGCCGATGCGATTTACGCCGACATTGCGTTCTTTGCGCGCTATGGTTTTAACAAGTGCCTGCCGGGCGACGTGGAAGTCGTTGACGCGGCGACAGGGCGCCTGGTGCGGGTTGATGATCTCTATCGAGACCCTTCGCTGGCCGCGACGACTGTGACCTGTGACGTGGAAGCGTTCAAGTTGACCACTGGGCGCGTCAGCGCGGTGATGAACAACGGCGTCAAGCCCGTCTATCGGCTGACAACAGCCCTGGGCAGGCAGATTGAGGCAACCGCCAACCACCCTTTCTACACCTTTGACGGTTGGCGAACGCTGGGCGAACTTGGCCCGGACGCCCTGATCGCCGTGCCGCGCACCATTCCGGTGGAGGGCGTGTCCGAGTGGCCTGAGCACGAGGTGATCGCACTTGGCCACCTCCTGGCCGAGGGCAACCTCTGTCATCCTCACTCGGTCTACTTCTACTCCAAGGACACCGATCAGCGCGATGATTTTGTGGCTGCGGCGAACAGCTTCCAGAATGTTGATTGCTCAATTGGCATACAACGGGGCGTCTATTACGTGTACGCTCGGCGCGCTGACTGTGAGCATATACCTGGGATAATGGAGTGGGCACGCACCTTGGGCATCCTGGGCAAGAATGCGCGCACCAAGGAGATTCCGGCGACGGTCTTCACCCTCACCAATGCACAAATTGCGTTGCTTGTCAGCCGCATGTGGGAGGGGGACGGCCACATTGATGTAGTGGGTCGCAGTCTCTTCTATGCGACATCGTCGCAGCGAATGGCGCGTCAATTGCAACACCTGCTGCTGCGTTTGGGCATCATCAGCCGATTGCGCACCGTCGAGTTTCCCTACAAGGAAGGGCGCACCGGTTACCAGTTGTTTGTTACAGGTAGCGACAATTTGGCGCGCTTTGGCGCAACCGTTGCCATCCGCTTTGTGAGCGCAGAACGGCGCGCACAACTGGATGCGCTGGTGCTTGTGCCGGAGCACTCCCAAGCCAGCAAGGATGTTGTGCCGTTGGCAGTAAAGGAACTGGTGCGTGCCGAAAAGCAGACGCACGCGCTCACCTGGACGCACCTGAACGCGGCCACGGGCGTTGCGCAGCGTGAGTTCTATCCCGTGGGCGCGACCGGCAAACAGGGCTTTCGACGCAGCACAATGGGGCGCCTTGCCGACTTCTTCGGCAGCCCATCGCTGCATCGTTATGCCGAAAGCGACATCTATTGGGACCGCGTAGTCTCCATCGAGTACGTGGGTGAGAAGCAAACATACGACCTCGAGGTGCCCGGCACGCATAACTTCGTTGCCAACGACATCCTTGTACACAACAGCCACGCCGCCGACTACGCCGTTATCACCGTGCAGACGGCGCTGCTCAAGGCGCTCTACCCTGTTGAGTATATGGCGGCGCTGCTGCTGGTGGAGCGCGACAAGACCGAAAAGGTCGTCACCTTCGTCAGCGAATGCCGCCGCATGGGCATTGACGTGCTGCCGCCGGACGTCAATTACAGCGGACTGGACTTTGACATCCAGATCCGCCCGCCCGACACACAGCAAATTGCACAGCGCGACCCGTCGCTTGGTTACGCCTTCCCCGTGCCCGAGGGCAGCGCCATCCGCTTTGGTATGGCCGCCATCAAGAATGTGGGCGAGCAGCCCGTCCAGTTGATTCTGGCGGCGCGCACCGACGACGGCCCCTTCAAGAGCCTGGAAGAGTTCTGCGACCGCGTCAACCTGCAGCATGTGGGCAAGCGGCCGCTCGAGTGCCTTATCAAGGCGGGCGCGCTCGACCGCTTCGGCAAGCGCAGCCAGTTGCTCGCCGTCATGGACCAGGCATTTGCACAGTCCAAGGCCGTGCATGACGCGCGCGACAGCGGCCAACTCTCTATTTTTGACCTTATGGGCGGCGGCGAGGAGCAGCACGTGACGCCCATCCGCCTGCCCGAAATGGACGAGGTGTCGGGCAAGGATAAGCTGACGTGGGAGCGCGAGCTGCTGGGCGTATACAGCATCAGCCACCCGCTGCAGAACCTGGGCGCCGAGCTGGCGCGCTACACCACCTGCTCCTGCGCCGAACTGGACGAGCGCTACGACGGTCGCGGCGTCACGCTTGCGGGGCTCATCACCTCCGTGCGCACGCTGACGACCAAGAAGGGCGACCTGATGGCCTATGTGATGCTCGAGGACCTGCAGGGGAGCAGCGAGGTCGTCGTCTTCCCCAAGTCCTTTGCCGAGCATCGCGACAAACTGGTGCTTGATGCCGTCGTCATGATCAAGGGGACGGCGCAGACGCGCAACGGCCAAACCAACCTGCTGGCCGATGTGGTGCAAACACACTTCGACCGCATTATCTCCAGCGCGGACGAGAACGCCCGGCTGCAGCCGCCGTTGCTGCGCAACCTGCCCACCATCAATGGCGTGGCCGCCGCGGCGGGCGACGACGATGCAGACACCGATGCTGCTGCCGATGATCCCATGAATGAAGAGATTGGCGTGGTGGCCGCCTGGCGTGGGGAGGATAACCCCTTTGCCAACGGCGAGAGCGAGGCAAATCCTTTCCTGCATGATCTGCCGGCGTTTCTCAACGCAGCGCCGGCCGGCGCTGCAATCGCGCTTGCGCGCGCCACGGCGGCTCAGGCAGGGGCTCCACTGGCGGCTGTCAAGCAGAGCGCTCCAGCAACGCTGCAACTACGCGAGAGCGGCGGCGGCGCGCAGGCCACAGGCGGGGCGGATGGCGCAAACCGCGTCATCGGCAGCAACCATGCGCCAGCCGCCGACGCGCCTGAGGCAACCCCGGCCAAATCCACGGTCGACGCACCGGCCCGTGCCACTCCAACCGCGAGCCCCGCCGACGAAGCGTCGCTGCCCGCAGAAGGCGCCCCGCCCTCGCCGCCGCCGGAAGACGCGCCCATGCCGGGCAATCGCCCCGGTGACAGACTGCTTGTTATCAACTTTCGTCGCACAGGCGACGTGGAGCGCGACAAATTTCGCCTCAGACAAATATACGAAATGGTGCGCGACCCACGCGGCCGCGACCGATTTGCCATTGCCATTGTCGACGGCGCGCAGACCGCTCGCCTCGCCTTCCCCAACGACCTCTGCTCAATCAACGAGCGGCTCATCAACGAGCTTGAGAAACACCTGCGCCTTAAGGTAACGATCGAGACGAGCCCGTCGTAGCAGCGATGGGTGCACGAACCTCACGTAAACGAGAGAGGGATGGAAGCGGCAATCCGCTTCCATCCCTCTGTCGTTTACGTGAGGTTCGTGTAATGGCTGGCAGGCTAGCCCGCCTCACTCTTGAGCCACTCGAGCACTGCACCCAGGTTGGCGATGGATCCCTTTGTACTGCGCCAATCAGGGAAATTGCGGAAAGGCTCTGTCTCGAGTGCGCGTGGCAGGCGCGCCCACATCGTGCCGGTGAAGTCGCTGGCCACGATCACCAGCCGCTCACCGGGGGCCCAGGTGTGGCGATCCATCTCGGCGCGTATTTGGTCCACCAGCGCCCACTCCCGGCGCGCAACGGACACAACGGCATCGTCATCGCCGTAGACATTGCGCTTCCACGCAAGCTCCAGGAAGAGGGCGAGCGGCCCCTCCACCAGCGCGTAGTAGAGGGCGTTGGACTGCATGCCGCGCCCGGCGCTGCCGTAGTAGACATAGTCGTCGCAAGTCTGTGCGGCGGCTTCTTCGGCGGCGGGCAAGAGGTTGTAGAGACCAGGCAGGTCCTCGCGCGTGCCGAAAAGGTCCCCATCAAGGGGGCGCACATCTGCGCGCAAAGCGTCGGGGACATAGGGCGCCGGCAGACCGGCATCGGCCAGTTCCTGTGGGACGGGAATGTCAACGCGCATCGGCATGGCCTCCGGCTACTCCCACTTCGTCTTGAGGATGGGATCGTTGTTGGTGAGCATGGGGCGCAAGAAGTCGGCCAGCGTATCGAGGCGTTTCAACGTAGCGTCCATCTCCTCCGCAGTAATCAGCCCCTTGAGCGCGTCACGCACCAGTTGCGGCTGGTCGGCCACCTGCACAATGCGCTGCGCGAAGGGTCGGTCAATCTCGTTGAGCTCGTCCATCAGAAGGCCGGCTGTTCCAAAGCGCCGGAACTTCGCACTGGCGCCAGTCATCTTGAGCATGTCTTGCATGGGGACATCCTTGCCAAAGGCAAGGTCGTTGTCAATCGCCTTCGCCCCCTTGATCACCCCGTTTTCGATAACGACCATGTAGTTGCCGGAATGGCGGTCCACCTGGGCGCAGATCTGGTCCAGCAGGTAGATGGTGGAAAGGTTCTTGCGCACCAGCGGGTTTGTGACCGCCGACTGGAGGAAGGCCATTTCGGCATCGTCATCAAATCCGTCTTCATCAGTGGCCGCCTTCTCCAGTTGCTGCATGGTTTTGCCCTGCACCTTCTCCATGATGAAGCCCTGCTTGCTGTCGTGCTGAGCAAGAAAGGTCTTGGGCACAACATTACCACCCAGCAGTTTATCAAGCGCCTGCATGGCGAGATTGCGGCCGGCGAACTCGGGTTTGTTCTTGGGAATGCCTGCGCCGCGGTGGCCACCCCGGCCTTCCTTCTTGTTGTCCTGCTGCGAACCCATGGGGTCAACGTCAAGATTTTCCTTGAAGACGGCGATGAACTCACCCCCGCTCTCCTTCATATCTGCGCCGTCCTCGGCCTCAACGATGGCGAAGTTGTAAACAATTTCGTCGATCTGATTCATCATGTCGCCGTACTTGCGGTTCTCGGCGCTTGCCTCATTTCCGCTCTTGAACTCGTCGCCTTGAAGGGCGGAGAGGCGCTGCGAGACGATGCCAACTTCGAGGTCGATCTCATTCTTGAGTGCAGTGACGTGCTTGCGCCGGGAACTCTTGGCGCCGCGCTTCTTGTCCCATTCTGCAAGGGTTTTAGAGAGCGCTTTCAGGTGGCTGATCTTGAGGGGTGCAGGTGCGCTCGCGAGCTTCCCTTCGTAGGTTTGCAGCGCGCCGATGATGCCGGCGAAGAAGCCGCTGCTCTTGCCATCACGCAGGGTCAGACTCGTGCTCTTCTTGAAGTCCTTGGCGGATGTGAGACGCTGCACCTGCGCACTGCCCGCAGCACCTTGCTGCACCACGTGGGTGAGTTCGTGCGCGAGCACGCTCTGTCCCTGCTGCGAAGAGGGGTTGTAGACACCTTGGCGAAAAAAGATGTCGCGCCCTGTGGTAAAGGCATCGGCGCTGATGGAGCGACTTAGCTGGTCGGCCTGTAGATTGTCGTGGACACGCACGCCGCCAAAGTCGGCCTTGAAATGGCCGTCCATAACGTTGCGCGTGGAGGCAGGCAGCGGGTTGCCCGCACCGCGGTCTTGGTTTAGAGCCTCTTCGAAGTCGGGGCCGACAGCACCGCCCTCGAGCATACCTGGATCATTGCCCGGCGCGCGCTGGATCGCTGCGCCGCCGGGAGGAGTGTGCGCCGCCTGGTCGAATGCCGACGCCTCCCGGTCGGCCGCCTGCTCGTATGCATCGTCCACCGGGCCTACGGACAGCTTGGGCTGGATGCTGGCGTTGCGCGCATGGGCGCGCACGAGCGCCAGATTGCCATACGTGCGCTGCGATTGGTTGGCGCCTATGACTCGAGGCGTATCGCCAGGGCGTATGGGCGCATGCGCCACGGTGGAAATGGCCTGTATGTCCAAGGCCTGGGAGTTGGACTTGCGCAGCAGGGTCGCCTGCGCCTTGCGCAACAACGCTTGACCACTCATTGGGGGCTCCGATCGCGAAGGACTGCATGCGCCTCGGGTCAATGCCTGAGACAGGGGCTCCACTTGACGAGTGGTTGACGCATGGTAGACGCCCGCACCCGCGTTGTCAACTCACGATTGCGCAAACGGTCTGGCCAAGCCTTGTGATTTGATTGCAGGTCGCGCCATCCGCCGCACGCCAGGCAATAACAAGTTGCGGGGACCGGATGCATCCGGTCCCCGCAACTTCAACTGATGGTTGAGAGGCGCACTTGCGCCACGCAGATCGCCTGCTACAGCCGCACGTAATTCACGAAGAGCAGCGCCTCGCCGCCCTGCTGGAAGTACTCCACGCGAATGTTATGCATGCCATCGCCCACTTGCACGTCGCCAAAGTAGCTGGTGGGCGCCTGAACCTTCCAGCCGTCAATCACCAACTGGTCGTCCACAAAGACGCGGATGCCGTCGTCGGAGGTGGCGTAGAAGCGGTAGACGCCGGCAGTCAGCCAATCCTGGCGCGTGAAGCGTGCGCTGAAGTTGTCACCCGGAATGCCTGCTCCCGGTCCACCTGTGCCCCAGTTGAAGCCAACCTGATTGACGTTGGTGGTATAGGCCGTGCCATCTGTCAGGCTCGGATTGTTGAAATACTCGCTGAACCACGGGCCAGTGGGCGCGGGCGTGGGCACGACGGGCGGCACAGGCGTAGGCCACACCGGTTGACACGGCGACCCACAGGGGTCCACCGGTGGCCACACGGGTGGCTGCGGCTGCACGTTGCAGGCCGTGGGCACCTTGATTACCTGCCCCACATAAATATGGTTGGCGTTGCTGATGTTGTTGAGCCACATGATCTGGCCGACCGTGGTGCCATACCAGCGGGCAATACTCGAGAGCGTGTCGCCGCGCGCCACGGTGTACCAATTCCAGCAGTCACTGCTGGGCGGTTGCGGCACAGGGCCGCCGGTGCCGCCGGGAATGCAGAGGCGCTGACCCACATAAATGTGATTGCCGTTGTAGATGCCGTTGGCCTGCATGATGTCAAAGGCCGAGACGCCGTAGTAGCGCGAGATGCCGATCATCGTCTCGCCACGTGTAACGACGTGGATCGCGCTGCAACTTGAGTTGCCCCAGTCGCTGCCGCCGCTTGTGGGAATGCAAAGCGATTGCCCCACAAAGATGCGGTTGGGATTGGATATGTTGTTCGCCTGCATCAGCGACGCCGTCGACACGCCGTAGAAACGTGCGATGCCCGAGAGCGTTTCGCCAACGCGAACCGTATGCCAGGTAGAACAGCCAGACCACTGGCCTGCCGACTCCGCCTGCACATCGGCCGGCGCTGCCAGGGCTACACTCGGCAGCAGCAGGGCCAGAATTGCCAGCGACGTCAGCACCAGAAGACGCAGTCGAGAATGGGACTGGGTCGTTTTCATGGTACGACTCCTTTCATGCAATGCGATGCAATGCAGCGATAATGGAAAACTTCTATGCGGCTTCAATCGTACTCTGCGTTGTGTCCATATTCTGCGCGCATCACGCACGCTATGAGGACAGATGAACGGAGCCTGGGCTGTGTGCTCGCCTGCGACAGCAGCGCGCGCACGCCGCACACCTGCAATGGCCGTTCACAATCAAGGACGCAAAAAGGCACGCGAAAGTTGTGATCAATTTGCGCGCTGGCTGCGCATTGGCTACGCAAGCCATACGCGTTCGTTTGTGCGCCGGCCGAGTTGGGCAAACAATTGGGCTCGAGGTGGGCATCGCAGCGACCCTCCTGAATGACGACTTCTCAACAATGCCAGGCTGCCGACAGGACTACGCGCTTCGCCAGTTGGGCATCCAGGATGTGCTGGTCTACGATACCAGCCTGCGCAGACCAGCCTGCGCGACACCTTTGCATCCAGCGGCACGCACGGCGTCGACAACCCCGCGGGCAACTACGCTCCGCGCCGGGTCAATGGCAGGGCCGGCACGCCGCTTGGCGTGGCAGGCGCCACAGACTGACCTGTGGCCGTGGGCGCACGAGCCTGTGCCCTCACGGCCCTACCTGGAAACGAAACCAGCCCATGAGCGTGACCATGCCGACGATGTTCGGCGCGCCGGCCGACCATATCTTCCTCAACGCGGCCGTGTACACCGTGGACACCAGGCAGCCCACTGCGCAGGCCGTGGCTGTGCGCGGCAACCGCATTCTTTACGTGGGCGACAACGGCGGCGCCATTCACCACCACGCGCCCCAAACGCAAGTCATCAACTGCGGCGGGCGCACGCTCATGCCCGGCTTCATCGACAGCCACTTCCACCTGCTCAACGGCTCGCTGCAGCTTGACCTGCTCGACCTGGGCTCCGCTCACACTGTTTCCGAGATTGTTGAAGCCATTCGCACCTATGCCGCCGCCAACCCGGGCCTGGCGTGGCTAGAGGGCGTGCAGTTGCACTATCCCGCGCTGGCGCATCAGGAGCAGGTGCTGGACCGTAAACTGCTCGACACGCTTGTGTCCGATCGCCCGCTGGTGCTGCATTCGTTCGACAGCCATACCCTGTGGGCCAACAGCGAAGCGCTGCGGCGCGGCGGGTTGCTCCTGGGGCGCGAGCTGCCGCCCGGCAGCGAGATCGTCATGGCTGCCGACGGCACTGCCACAGGCGAGTTACGCGAATTGGCAGCCATTCGCCCCGTGCTGGATCTGATTCCTGATGCCGATGATGTGCATAAACGCACGCTTCTGCACAAGGGGCTGGCGCAGGCCGCGCAGCACGGCATTACCGGCGTCCACAACATGGACAACAAGAACAACTCGATTGCGCTCTATGCCGCGCTCGAGGACCTGGGCGAACTGACGCTGCGCGTCTACGTTCCCTTCGACATTCACCCCGACACACCGGTGGAGGCGATTGCCGAGGCCGTGCCCCTGCGCGCACGCTTCCAGGGAGGGCTCGTGCGCGCCGGCGCCGTCAAGGTCTTCATGGATGGCGTGCTCGAGTCCTGCACGGCACTCATGCTCGAGGAGTACGCAACCCACCCCGGCAACCTGGGCGACGCACAGCACAGCGCCGAGCGCTTCAATGCGATTGCCGCCGAAGCCGACAGGCTGGGGCTGCAGATATTCGTCCACTGCTGCGGCGACGGCGCCGTGCGGCGCGCGCTCGACGGTTACGAACACGCACTGCGCGTCAACGGCCGGCGCGACAGCCGCCACCGCATCGAGCACATCGAGGTCATCAGCCCCAGCGATATTCCCCGCTTCAAGCAACTGGGAGTGCTTGCCTCGATGCAGCCCCACCACGCGCCACACACTGTGCACCCCGGCGACATCTGGCCGGCGCGTGCGGGCGTGGCGCGCTGGCCGCTGAGCTTTGCCTGGGAGACGCTGCGCCACGCGGGCGCGCACATGGCCTACGGTTCCGACTGGCCCGTGGTGGCCATGAACCCCATGCTGGGGCTCGACGCCGGCATGAACCGTAAGCCCTGGGCATCCGGTGACCCGGACCAGCGCCAAACGCTGGAGAATCTGGTCGCCGGCTACACGCGCGACGCCGCTTATGCCGAGTTCATGGAGCACGAGAAGGGAATGCTCCGCCCCGGCTACCTGGCGGACCTGGTGTTGCTCAGCGAGAACCTCTTCACCGTGCCCGCCGCAGAGATTGTGCGCGTCGGCGTGGATCTCACCATGTGCGATGGCCGCATTGTGCACCGCAGCAACGCGTAACTGCTGCGGTGGGCAGTGGGCAGTGCACAATCGCGCAATCCGAGCGCCGACTGCCGAAATTGCCCGCCGCAACCCCATTGCAGCCCACCCGCGCCTGTGTTACAATGGCCTCAGCCGGTTTCCGCATGGCGCCGGCGCATCGCGGCCTGTGCGGGTTTCCCCGCACCCATCCCAGCCACCCATGAAACCATTGCAGCCGACTTCGCAGACCCCGGCGCTTTCCTCCACCCACCCTGCGCATAAACAGCCCGGACACGCACGACGCGTGACCGCAGTTGTCGCGCGCATGGGAGCCGTCAGTGCAGCCTTGCTCATCATGCTGCTGGGGATTTTGCCAGCAGCAACCAGCGCCGCGCCGTTTTCCGCGCCCGCGGCCGCCGAATTGCCCGGCGGTTGCAGCGAACTCATCGGCAACGGCTCGTTTGAGCAGATCAATCAGGTCTGGTATTTGCCGCCCAGCCTCAACCCACCAGAGTACGACAACAGCCTTGCCTTTGCGGGCAATTTTTCGTTGCGCCTGGGCAATGTCGGGCAGGCCAACGTGGCCTCCAGCAGCCGCGTCGAGCAAACCATCGCTCTGCCCGCCAATGCAAGCTCCATCATTCTCTCCTTCCGTTACTATGGGCGCACGGATGACGAGGTTGCACTGGGGGCAAACGACCGCCAGTATCTTGACATTTTTGATGCGGGCACGAACCAGTTTATCGTGCGCCAGTTTGAGGCGCGCAACAAGGAACGCCTCTGGCTGGGCGCACAATACAGCCTCACTGCTTATCGTGGCCGCAGCGTGCGCCTTTCCTTTGGCGTGGACAACGACGGCCAGAACGCCCGCCTGGCCATGAATCTTGACGAAGTCTCGCTCTACTATTGCACCTCCACGCCTACGGCCGTGCCCACCGTCACGGCCACGTGGACGCCGACCTTCATGCCCACCTTCATCCCGTCGGCAACGTTCTTCCCGCCTTCCACCTATTCTGTGACGCCAACACCCTTGCCGCCCGATTTGGGCTGCACCAACATCCTCGTCAACGGCGACTTCGAGTCGGACGCGGGCTGGAGCTTTGGCCCGAACTCGATTCCCGGTCAATACGTGTGGACCTTCCGCCAAGCGGGCAATCGCGCGGCGCAACTGGGCAACCCGCCCAACTTCCGCAGCGACATGTTCAGTTTCTCGTCAATGCGTCAACTCGTCTCCATTCCGGCCAACAGCCCCAGCGCGCGCCTGATCTGGTTCCAACTGCTCGGCACTGAGGAGAGTCCCTCCAATCTTGTCGGCGTTGGCGAAGACCGCCAGGACGTCGTCCTGCTCAACCCCGACCTGAGCACAATTGCCGTCGTATCCCGCACTCGCGCCACCACCAGCAGCTTTGTGCAGCAGGTTGTTGACCTGTCGCAGTACCGCGGGCGCAGCCTCTACGTCTACTTCAACGCCTTCAACGACGGCAATGGCCGCCGCACCTGGATGTATGTGGACAGCGCGCTGCTCTGCATCGACATGCAGGCCGTGCCCTTTACCGGCGCGCAACCCAGCGGCTATACGGGTGCGAACGCAGGCACGCAAACAACGGTAATCCAGAGCGGCCAGGGTGACGGCAGCCAGGGTCAGCAGCCTTTGCCCAATTACGGTCAGGCGGCAACGCCCGTCCCTCCGGCTACCTTCGTGGCCAACCCTGCGCCCGCAGCGCAAGGGCCCGGTGTCAATAGCTCAAGTGTGGCTGTGGCAACTCTGCCACCCGGCCCGGTGCTGCAACCCGGCGAAGCGACGCCCGACGCCAACGCCGCCCTGAACGGCTCGGGCGACGCGCTGGACATTACGCAGATGGGTGACCTGAACCCGGCGAGCAGCGGCAGCACGGAAGCCATCGCCGCCGCAGCCACCCCTGCCGAGGGCGGCAACACCACGCGCCGCACCACGGTGACCATCGCAGCGCTCTGCCTTGTGCTGCTCGTGGTGGGAGGGCTCTCCATCGGCATTCTGCGCGCCATCTCCCGCCCGCGCAACCCCACGCCCTGATTGCTTCGTCATTTTGCACTTGAAGCGAGGCTTCCCAATGTGGCAGCCTCGCTTCGTTTTGGCGCGGGGCGCAGTACGCACGCTTACTTGAAGGCCATTCCCCGCTGGGCTATACTGGCCTGCAGAGCGAAACCCTGCTGCGCTGTTGCGTAGACGCGGCCCGGGTGGAACGCTGGACCCTGTCCTGTTTATCGAGCACTGTGCCGCTGCCGACCAACGGTGCGTGCGTGGAGAGATGTGATGAGCGAAGTTGCTGAAGGTTCGCCCCGGCCGCCGGCGCAGCGCGAAGATGGGCAGATTGTCATGGCGCCGGTGGAGACGCGAGCCGCGCCGCAGCTTGTGCGCACAGTCTACGCGCCCGACGCGCAACCCAATGGCTTTGACGCGCTGGCGGATGAATGGAACGCCCTGTTGGGGCGCGCCCGTTTCAGCACGCTCTTCCTTACACACGAGTGGCAGACGACCTGGTGGCGCAACCTGGGCGAAGGCGACCTGTGGATTGTTGCCTGGCGCGAGGCGCAATCAGGCCGCCTGGTGGGCATCGCACCCCTCTACCGCATTACCTTTGCGAAAGGCGAACTGGCGGGCAAGACGCAACTCAACATTGTGGGCTGTCTTGAGGTGAGCGACTACCTCGACATCATCGTCGACGAAAGTCACGAAGCGGCTGTCTACGCCGACTTTGCAGCATGGCTGCTGAGCGACGAAGCCCCGGGCTGGGACATTGTGGATCTCTGCAACATCCCCGAGGAGAGCCGCACCTGGCAGGCCATGCCGCCCCTCTTTGCACAAGCCGGGCTGGCCGTGCGCACCTTTCAGGAAGACGTGGCGCCGCAGTTTGCGCTCCCGCTTCACTATGAAACCTATTTGCAGGAGCAGGTGGAAAAGAAGCAGCGCCATGAGATTCGCCGCAAGCAGCGCCGCGCCGAGCGCGAGGCAGAGATTGGCTTCTACTTCGTGGGCCGCGAGCAGAGCCTTGAGGCCGAGGTGGACGACTTCATCGCCCTGCAGCGCGCCAGTCGCGTCGACAAGTCGGAGTTCATGACGCCTCCCATGCGCCGCTTTTTCCATGCCGCCGCACGCACGCTCTTTGACGCCGGCTGGCTGCGCCTGAGTTTTCTCACCATCAACGGCGAGAAGGCCGCGTCGCTCTTCTCGTTCGAGTACAATCGCCGCTTCCTCCTCTACAATTCGGGCTACGACCCCGAGGCGCACGCCCATTTGAGCCCCGGCTGGGTGCAACTTGCCTATGCCATTCAATACGCGATTGCCGTAGGCGACACCCATTTCGACTTCATGCAGGGCGACGAGGCATACAAGTACTACTTCGGCAGCAAGGATTACAGCGTGATGCGCGTCATTGCCGAGCGCAGCGCGTGACGCTGTCGCACGTGCTATACTGAGGGCCAATGCTTCGTAGCGGCGGCTTCAGCCGCCGAACCCGAGTACGCGACGCGATCCGCACCTACGGCGGCTGAAGCCGCCGCTACGAAGGCCCGCAGGCCGCACGCAATCGCCAGGTCAGGAATCATGGCAGCCACGCGCAGGAGCACAACCGAACCGCAGCCGGACGAAGAGGTAAGCATCTCCGGGTCCAGAGAGCCGGCGCCGCAGAATGGCACTGGGGACACCGCACAGCCGCGCACGCCGCGCGCCGCCTACACGCCCAACTACACCCGCCCCTCGCGCCGCCCCGCCGACGAGCGCGAGAACGCGTTCGACGTCCTGGCCTGGATGCTTGAGGGCGCGACCGGGATTGCGGACGAGTTGCGCCACAACGACCTCGGCCTCTCCGAGGAATTCTGGATGCACGCGGCCGCAGCACGGCGCGAGACGCTGCTTGCCATGCACGCCGCGCTCGAATCGATTATCGAGAAGACCAACGCCGCCGAGAAGGAACAGCAGGCGCGCGCCGCACGCCGTGAGCGCCGCGGCGGCATTGCCATCGACAGCTGACAACTTCTCAACGCAAAGACGCGAAGGTACGCAAAGAAAAGCAAAGAAAAGCAAAGAAAAGCAACAACAAGAAGTGCCTTTCTTGTTGTTGCTTTTCTTTGCGATTTCTTTGCGCCTTTGCGCCTTCGCGTCGCATTTATGTTGGCGCCTTTGTGTCGCATCTATTCGGCGCCTTCGTGCACGCCCTCGGGAAGGGTGGCGGGGACGCGCAGAACCTCCTCCTGGCGCACAAGCACCTGGCCGGGACGGCCCGCGCGCGGGCGCGTCACATGGCGGCGCTGCGTCACAATCACATCCACGGCGCGCTCGCCGCGCAAGGTGGAGAAGTGGCCCGCCAGGCGCGCCGCTACAGCCAACGTGTCTGTGCTCGGCTCCCCCTGCGGGCAGTGCACCAACACATGCGAACCAGGCGCGCCGCGCACGTGCATCCAGTAGTCATCCGGCTTGGCAACCGTAAAAGTCAGCCTGTCGTTCTGCTGCGCATTGCGCCCAACCAGGATGGTGCAGCCGGCCAAAACGTAGCGGCGCGGCCCTGCCGGGGGCGCTGCGCGCGCCGGCTTGGCCGCCTTGGTGTGCGGCAACAGCCCCGCCGCGGCGAGCGCCTGCCCCACGGCGGCGATCTCCGGCTGGCTCTGCGCCTGGGCCAGGTCTGCCTCAAGCTGCGCAATGTAGTCGAGGTCGTTCTGCAGTTGCGCCCGGCGCGTGGGGATAAAGAGCGCAGCGCGCTCCAGTTTGCCGGCACGCTTGAAGAGCGCCTCGGCCTGCTGCACGGGTGTGCGTGTGGAGTCCAGCGGAATGGCAAGAGGCGCGTCGCCCGTCTCCTCGCTGCCCACCGCAAGAACGCGCTGATCCGGTGTAATGCGCTGCTGCAGCGCGAGTAGCCACGCGGCCTGCACACGCAGCGCATCAACCTCGCCGGGCGCGGGCAGATCGGCGGCGAGCGCGGCCAATTGGCGCTCCACGCGTGTGCGCGCGGCACGCGCTTGCGCGGCCACCCCCGCACGCGCCGTTGCATATTCATCACGCGGCGCGGCCGCTGCAGATGCAGCCGTTGTCGCATCCATCGCAGGCACAGCACGCGCCGCCACGGTGGCCGCAATCGCTGCGCTCAGCGTGGGCTGCGGCTGCCATGCGCCCTCGCCACTCTGAATCACATAGGGGGCGTAGGCATTGACCCGGCCATCCGCCGCAAGCAGGCAGCCGGGCGACCAGGCGCCGTCCATTGTCGGCAGCCACAGCGTCTGCAGCGCGCTCACCAGTGCAGGCAAAGAGGCGGCATTGGCCGGCGCGTGGGTCGCCCCCGTGGCGCGCCATGCGATCTCGCGCGCCTGCGCCGGGCTCACGCCCGCCACCTGCGCTACAAGCGCCTTCCACAGCGGCGCTTCGGCTGCGAGGATGGTGGCGAGGCGCGCGTAGTAGTCGGCGGAGCCGTCGTCGAGCGGCGACAATTTGGCCTGCGCGGGAGGTGGCAGATAGGGACGGCCGGGCATGACGGCGCGCGCGCCTGTGGCTGCAGACGGCACGCGCACCAGACTATCAAGCATAATTCCGTTGGCGCGCCGCAGGATCACGTTGGCGGCGCGGCCGATCAGTTCAACCACGAGCACGGTGGGGCCGTGCTCCTTGCTGGCGAACTCGAGTTCGAGCAGGCGCTCCCAGGCAATGGGCCGGCGCACGGCCACCAGCCCGGCGTTGCGCACATACTTGCGCAGCAGCAGCAGCAGCGGCGTCTCGCCCGATACACCGCGCCGCAGCTTGCCCTCCGCGACATAGACCATTGGGTAGTCGGCGGCCACATCCAGCACAAGCGCGTGGCGCGCGCCGTGGCCGAAGATTTCCAGCCCCAGGCTGCGCGCGCCGGTCTGCACAACCTGCTGCACCCGTCCAGGACAGAGGCGTGCGTTGAGTTCATCCACCATACAGGCCAGGCAGAGCGCGTCAAAGTGCATGAGGCTACTCTACCACACGGGCGCCCCGCAACTGCGCCATGGCCACAGCGCACTTGCCCCTCTGAACCTCTACCCCTGCACCATCAACCCATCCACCGCCGCCGTCAATTCGTTAAGGGTCGAGGCAACGACCACGCTATCGCAGAGGGGCGCGTACTTGAGCATGTCGCTGTCGCCACTGCCCCACAGCATGGGCGGCTCGGGATTGATCCAGATTGTGCGGCGTGCGCGCCGCGCCATCTGCCGGAAGATCTCCAGTTGGGGGTCGTTGTAGTTGTTGCGCCCGTCACCCACCACAATCAGTGTGGTGCGGCTGTCCACCGTGTCGAGATAATCGTGCGCAAAGCCCTCGAGGGCAAAGCCCATGTCGGTGCTGTAGTGGCCGGGGGGCATGCGGATGAGGACTTGCTGGATGGCTTCGTTGGCCACGCGTCCGGCAAAGTCCGGCGTAATATACTCGAGGTGGTCGATAAAGGCGAAGGAGTGCGCCCTGGTCACCATGTCCTGGAGCGCATGCACCAGTGCCAGCATCAGCTCCGAACAGTAGCGCATCGAGGTGCTGATGTCGCAGATGATCACGAGCTTGGGCTTGAGGCGGTGGTCGCGGTGCTTGATCTCGAAAGGCACGCCGCCGTGGCGCAGGCTGGCACGGATTGTGCCCTTGGCGTCGAGTTGGCCCGATTTGGCGCGCTTCTGGCGCAGCGCAATGCGGCTGCGAAGGCGGTTGGCCAGGCGACGTACGTCGCGCCGCAGCGCATCCATTTCGCGGTCGCTCAACGCGTTGAAGGGGCGATCCATCAGTTCGTCGATTGCGTCTTCGGGGCGCGCCTCGCTCATGTTTTCGGCGATCTTCTGCCCGGCAAAGCGCTGCACCTGCTCCTGCATGGCCTGCTGGTTGCCCTTGATCAACTCGCGCATCTGCTCAAGCCGCTGCTTGCTCATGCCCATCTGCTGGAGCAGCTTCATCATCTCCTGCATGGCCTGCTGCACCTCTTCAAACTTGAGGGCGCGCAACATGCGATTGGCCATCCAGTCCTTGTAGCGCATGTCATCCATGCGCTTGAGCCCCACCATCTGCGCGAGCCGCTCCATTTCCTGCTGCGAGAGCGCCGCGCCGCGCAGCAGCCGTTCCATCATCTCGCGCAGCTGCTTGTTGAACTGGCGCATGGCCTGCGCCAGTTGCTGCGCCTCCTCGGGCGACATATCCTCGGTCACATCCTGCATGTCGGGCGCGCCCGCGTTGTCGAAGAAGAGCGGGAAGAGTTCGTCAAAGACGCCCAGCCCGGGCGCATCCTTGACAAGCGTGGCGCGCAGCCCCAGGCGAAAGTGGTCGCGCTCCTGCACGCCCATCAGATCCACGGCATTGAAGGCATCGGCGCTCTCAGCCAGGCTGATGCGCACACCTCCTGCCCGCAGCGCCGTAATGAAGCGAATCATGCGTTCTTCCATGCGTATTCCTCCTCGGGGAGAGCAGGAAGGGCATAATTGATGACTGAAGATTGATGATTGGCGGCCTGGCCCAGTACGCCGCCAATCATCAATCTTCAGTTATCAATTATGTTTACCCCTCCTTCTCCACGCCAATCCTTAATTCCGCCACCGCGGCTCGTCGCCGCCCACATCCACGCCCAGGTCCGTCACCTTGAGGCGGCGCTTGACCTTACTGAGGTCGCTCTCGTGCTTGAGCAGCACACTGAGCGTCGTCTCGAGCGTCGCCGGGTCCAGATGGTTGGCGTTGAGGGCGACCAGCGCGTTGGCCCAGTCGAGCGTTTCGCTGATGCTGGGCGACTTGCGCAAGTCCAGGTCGCGCAGCCGCTGCACGAGCTCCACGGCCTGGCGCGCGAGTTTGGCGTTGAGCTCTGGCACCTTGAGGCGCACGACGGCCAGCTCCTGCTCCACGTTGGGGTAGCCAATGAAGAGGTAGAGGCAGCGCCGTTTGAGCGCCTCGCTCAACTCACGCGTGTTGTTGGAGGTGAGCAGCACAATCGGGCGGTGAACGGCGCGCAGCGTGCCCAATTCCGGCACCGTCACCTGGAAGTCGCTGAGCACCTCGAGCAGGAAGGCTTCGAATTCGGCGTCGGCGCGGTCAATTTCGTCAATCAGCAGGACGGTCGGCTGTTCGGAGAGAATTGCCTTGAGCAGCGGCCGCTGGAGCAGAAAACGCTGCGAAAAGAAGACATCCTCTTCGCCGGCGAGGCGGTCGGCGGCCTCCACCAGGCTGCGCGTGCCGGCCAGTTCTTCGTGCAGCTTGTCGCGCAGCAACTGCGTGTAGAGCATCTGCTTGGCATACTCCCACTCGTAGAGCGCCTTGGTCTCGTCAAGCCCCTCGTAGCACTGCAGGCGAATGAGCTCGCGCTCCGTTGCGCAGGCAATGGCCTTGGCCAGTTCCGTCTTGCCCACGCCTGCGGGCCCCTCGCAGAGCAGCGGTTTGCCCAATTGCTGCGTCAGGTAGACGGTGGTGGCAATCTCGTCGCTGGCAATGTACTGCTGTGCGCCCAACGCGCTCTTGATGGCGGCGGGCGAACCATATCGCTTTGTGGTGTCCATCGGTGCTGTCATACTCACAGAGTCATCTCCTCACACAGCCGGTGGCGCAACGCCGCCGGGAAATGGGGCCGCAGTGTACACCCGCAGCGAAGCTTTGTAAACCACCAAGCGTGCATGGCCGCGCTGCCGGGCGGATGTTGACTGAGTGACTGGTTGACTGGTTGACTGGTTGACCGGTTGACTGGTTGACTGGTTGACTCACACCGGTATTCCATGTCGCGCGCGTAGCACTTTGTAGCGGAAGGCCTCCCGGCCTTCGTGTTGGTTGGAACTGCCCTTGCTTGAGGCGCGAAAATGAAGGCCGGGAGGCCTTCCGCTACAAAGTGCTACGCGCGCGACATGCGATACTGGTGCGAGTCAACCAATCCATTGCCCTACGACAATGCCCCTCCCTGATGGTACACTGGGACAAATCGTTTATTACCTCATTACCCACCAATTGGATCGTGAGTGCCCGAACTATGAATCAACAACTGCTTGTTGAGTTTACCCAGGCGCTGGTGCGGCTGCCCAGCCTCAGCGGCGAGGAGCAGCAGGTGGCAGCGCGCGTCGAGGCGGAGATGCGCGCGCTGGCCTTTGACAGCGTAACGGTCGACGCCAACGGCAGCGTCATCGGCGTGGTGCAGGGGGCGCAACCCGGCCCTACGCTGCTGCTTGACGCACACACCGACACGGTCACAATTTCCCCCGGCGCGCCCTGGCAGCATGACCCCTTTGGCGCAGAGATTGACGGCGGCGCGCTCTATGGCCGTGGCGCAGCCGACATGAAGGGCGCGCTCGCAGCCATGGTGCACGCCGCCGCCGCTGTGGACCGCTCGCAGTTGCGCGGGCGCGTGGTGGTCTCCGCCTCCACGCTCGAAGAGGTGATGGAGGGCGTCGCGCTGCAGGCCGTAATGGCTGCCTACCCGCCCGACATGGTGATCATCGGCGAAGCCACGAATCTCAACCTCGTCCACGGTGGGCGCGGGCGCGCCGAACTGCACCTCACCACCACCGGCAAGCCGTCGCACTCGTCCGCCCCCCACCTGGGGCGCAACGCCGTGCTCGACATGGTGCGCGTCATCGACGCCGTCGGCACGTTGCAATTGGGTGAGCATCCGCTCATGGGGCCTGCCATCCTGGCGCTCACCGACATCATCTCGCAGCCCTGGCCGGGCAATTCAGTCATCCCCAGCATCTGCAAAGTCACCTATGACCGCCGCCTGCTGCCCGGCGAAACCGCCGAGGGCGTCATCAGCGAAATCACCAGCCTGCCCGCCGTGCAGGCGCTGCCGCTGGATGTGCGCATTGGCGAGAACTCCTATACGGCGTGGACCGGCGCGACGCTGGCCGCGCACAAGTTCTTCCCCGCCTGGTTGCTGGACGCAGGCGATGCCATGGTGACACGCGCCCAGGCCGCCCTGGCGCAGGCCGGGCAAACACCCGGTCTGAGCGCCTATCGCTTCTGCACCAACGCCGCCTATTCTGCGGGTGTGGCAGGCGTGCCCACAATTGGCTATGGCCCCGCGCGCGAGGCCGACGCGCATGTGATTGACGAGCGGCTGCAACTGGAGGACTTGTTTGCGGCGGCAGCGGGCTATCGCGCCTTGATTACTGGGTTGACTGGGTGATCGGTTGATTGGGGTCGCGGCCGCGCGCCAACTCCTCCGCGGGCAACTAGCCTTTTCTTGGCGCCTGCCGCAACGGGGTCTACAATTGAGTCAACCAGAACCCATCAGATAAGGAATCGCGCCGTGCCAACGAACCTCACAATCCAGGAGATTATCCCGCGCCTGATTCACATGCGGCGCGAGCGGAATCTCGAGATCACGCTCTTTGCCGCGTGCCCCAACTCCGCCGCCGTGCTCGAGGCCGCAGTGCTTGTGGCGGCGCGCAACCAATGTCCCATGCTTTTCGCCGCCACCCTCAACCAGGTGGACCGCGACGGCGGCTACACCGGCTGGACGCCAGCGGCGTTTGTGCGCGAAATCGAGCGCTACCGCGCCAAATATGCATGCACCAGCCCCCTCTACCCTTGCCTCGATCACGGCGGGCCATGGCTCAAGGACAGCCACACGCGCGACCGCCTGGGCCTTGAAGAGAGCATGGAGGAGGTGCGCCAAAGCCTCACCGCCTGCCTCGAGGCAGGCTACGCGCTGCTGCACATTGACCCTACGGTCGACCGCACGCTGCCCGCCGATGCCCCCGTGCCCATCCCGCTGGTGGTGGACCGCACCGTGGCGCTCATCGAACATGCCGAAGCCGAACGGATGCGTCTGGGGCTGCCGCCCGTGGCCTATGAGGTGGGCACCGAGGAGGTGCATGGCGGACTCGTGGACATGGACAACTTCGCCGCCTTCCTCGTGGGGCTGCGCTCGGGCCTTGAGCGCGCCGGGCTGCTGGCCGCCTGGCCTTCCTTCATTGTGGGCAAAGTGGGCACCGACCTGCACACAAGCTACTTTGACCCCGAAAGCGCCCGCATTCTACACGAAACGGTCGTCCCCTACGGCTCGCTCATCAAGGGGCATTACAGCGACTGGGTGGAGAATCCCCAGGACTACCCGGCCACGGGCATGGGCGGGGCGAATGTGGGGCCGGAGTTCACGGCGGCGGAGTACCTGGCGTTGGCCGAGTTGGCCCTGCGCGAGCGCGACTTGCTGCGCGCCGACCCGTCAATCCAGCCCGCTCACCTGATGGAAGCGCTGGAGAAGGCCGTGGATCGCTCCAACCGCTGGCAGAAGTGGCTTCAGCCCGAGGAGAAGGGTGTAGCATTTGCCGACCTCGCACCCGAGCGGCGCGCCTGGCTGGTGCAAACCGGCGCGCGCTACATCTGGACCGACCGCGACGTGCTGGCCGAGCGCGAGCGGCTCTATGCCAACCTGCGCCCGGTGATGCCCGACGCCAACGCCTTCGTGGTCGAGCGCATCGCCCTCGCCATGGAGCGCTACATTACCTACTTCCATCTCTTCGGCTGTCTGCCGTTGCTGGAGGAAAAGGCATAATTGACGATTGATGATTGAAGATTGACGCCAATCATCAATCTTCAATCATCAATTGTCTTGTCAGCAGCCACCCACTTCCCCAGGACACGACCATGCCCCCGAGCCCCGATGTCATCTGCGTTGGCACCATGCTTGTTGAAGTCATGCGCACCGGGCTTGACCAGCCCATGGACCGCCCCGGCCCCTTTGTCGGACCCTTCCCCAGTGGTGATACGAGCATCTACATCGACAGCGTGGCGCGGCTGGGGCGCTCGGCGGGCTTCGTCGGCTGCGTGGGTGCTGACGACTTTGGCCAGTGCATGCTCGACCGCTTTGCGCGCGACGGGGTGGATGCGCGCGCCGTCCATGTGCTGGAGGGGCGCACGACGGGCGTTGCCTTTGTGGCCTACTTCACGGGTGGCAGCCGCAAGTTTGTTTACCACTGGCGCCACGCCGCCGCCGGGCAACTGGGGCCCGAGCACGTGGATGCTGACTATATCCAGGGCGCAAAATGGCTGCACCTGACCGGTTGCACCATGGCCGCTTCCGAGTCGGGCCGGGATGCCTGTTACCGTGCCGCACGTCTTCTGCCACCTGGCGCCCACCTGAGTTTCGACGCCAACGTCCGCCCCGAACTGATGACTGTGGAGCAACTGCGCGCCATGCTGCAGCCGATTCTCGACCGCGCCGACCTTGTATTGCCCAGTGTGGGCGAGGCAGCGATGCTCACGGGCGCCGCCAGCGATGAGGCGGGCTGCCGCCTATGGGTGGCGCAGGGGAAGACGGTGGTGCTGAAGCTGGGGGCGGCAGGCTGCCGCATCTACCAGGGCGAGCGCGTACTCGACGTGCCCGGCTTTGCCGTGGAGGAGGTGGACCCCACAGGCGCAGGCGATTCGTTTGGCGCGGCCTTCACGGTGGCCATGCTCGAAGGGATGGAGCTTGAGGCAGCAGGGCGCTTTGCCAACGCCGTGGGCGCGCTGGCCGTGACGAAGCAGGGGCCCATGGAGGGCGCGCCCACCCGTGCCGAGGTCGAGGAATTTTTGGCGGCACAGGGGATTGGTTGACTGGTTGACTGGTTGACTGGTTGACTGGTTGACTGGTTGACTGGTTGACTGGTTGA
>CAYRVP010000047.1:0-26785 GCA_964427845.1 uncultured Caldilineaceae bacterium | reverse complement strand
CACCGGCGACTGCCAGTTCTGGGTGGCTGAGACGGGCAGCGAAGGGATCACGGTCGACCGGAGAAGTCGCGCCTATTTTGCCTAACGCTTTCAGATGATCGCCGGTTCCTGCTATACTACAATGCACCAGCCGTATTTGCACATAACGACAACGACCCATCCCACGATTTTGAGAGCGCCCCATGGAACTACACGAGTATCCGCGCCCAGCAAACGACACCGGCATCGGCATTCACTGGGCCCCCGGCTACGCCGCCGCGGTGGGCATGGCCAAGCTGCGCGAGGCGTGGATCCCCGAACTGCGCGCGCTGGGCGTCAAGTGGGTCAAGATCTACAACCATGACGGCGCGCTGGATTTTGCGGAGATGCTGCTTGCCGAAGGCTTTATGCCTATCGTGCGCCTCTTCCGCCCCACCCCCAACCCTGGACGGCTGAGCCTGCGCGAAATCGTTTTCGTGGATTCATTTGTACGAGTGGGCGTTCGCTACTTCGAGTTCAACAGCGAGCCTGACCGCGATTCAGAGTGGAAGGGTGGCCGCGTCCCCTCCAACGGGCTGGAACTTGTCGCCGAGGATTCAATCGTCAACATGGAGGCGATCCTCGAGCGGGGTGGCATGCCCGCCTTGCCCGCGCTCTTCGTGGGCAGCACGTGGGACCTTGTGGGCAAGATTGTGGCGCTGGGGCGCAAGGATTTGTTTGATGGGCCCGTCTGGCAGGCCATCCACAATTACGCCCGCAACCGGCCGATCGACTATCCGTTTGACATTGGCAATCAGGAAGGGGCCGCGTTCACCGAGCGCTTCTATCGCACCGTTGCGGACGAGGCGTGGGAGGAGAACGCGTGGCGGGGGCGCACCCTGGCCGAGGTCAACCGCCTGCGCATGGACCGCTGCGCGCCGGGCGCGACCCTGCGCGACGACCACGCCGGCTGGCTTGCCTACCAGCACTACGATGCGCGCAACCGCCACCACCTGGGGCGCAGCATTCCTGTTTTGGCCACCGAGAGCGGCTACGTGGTGGGCGACGACAGCGACGCGCGCTATCCCGCGGCAACGCCCAACCTGCACATGGCGCAAACGCTTGAGCTTTGCCGCACGCTGATGGGCACAAGCACCCGCTTCCCGGCCGCGCCTGACTACTACTTCTGCGCCGCCTTTTCCGTAATTGCCAACCAGCAACTGGGCGGCAACAGCGCGTGGTGGGAGAAGTTCGCCTGGTACAGCAGCCGTTGGCCGGGCGGCAGCCTGCCCATCGTGCGCGCTTTGCGTGCCGAGCCCAAGAGTGTGCGCAAATGGCAGGGGGCAACCGGCGGCGGCCCGCTGCTGGCGCTGCGCGGCGCCATCCTCAACCGGCGCGCCGGCGCGCCCGAACGGCCCACGCTCATCCTCGAGCGTGAGGGCATTCAGGTGGCAAGTACCTTGGTCGACCCCAACAATCGCTATCTCCTGGGCGAACTTGCGCCCGGCGAATACACGCTGCGTGTGGAGGGCTACGAGGTCCGTCAGCCCGTCTCGTTGAACGCCGACCAGCCTGAAATGGTCGTCAACGTGGACGTGGGCATACCCACCGAAGTTATCAGCCGCAGCCTGGTGCAGGGGCGGGTGCGCGGCGGTGCGGGTGCGTCGCTGCGGCTGCTGCGCGCCGGCGAAGGCGAGGAATATCTGGCGACGGCACGCGAAGACGGCGCCTTCCGCTTTGTGGATTTGCCGCCCGGCGCCTATTCGCTGCAGGTGACGCCCGCAGGCAGTCGCGTCGAGAGCGTGATCCTCGACGGCCGCAATCAGGTGGAGCTGGAGATGGCGGTGAGTGGCTGGGGCCATGTGGTGGCCACCGCCGACCCAACGCCCGCGGTGGGCGCGATCCGCGTGCGCGTGCAGGAATATACGGGCGCGGCCGTGCATCTGTACGGCGTCGGCGGCACGATTCCGCCGCAGTTGACAGGCACCGCGCAGGGTCTTCCCGCCGACATGTGCCAGTTCGACGGGCTTGAAAATGGTCTCTACATCGTCACTGTCACGAATGTTCTGGATGATGTGGGCAAGCCTGTGGAACTGGAGGCGCGCGTCACCGTGGACCGGCGGCGGGTGCCCCTGGTTGACTTCAGCCTCAACGACGCCGACCAGCCAGCGCCGGCGGCGCTCTCCTCCATTACCGGGCGCGTGATTGGGCTTGCGGAACAGTCCAGCGCACCCCATGTGCGCCTCGTGGATGCCGCCGCCAACGCCCTCGAACAACCCTTGCAGCCTGACGGCTCATTTCGCTTTGACCGCCTCGCCGGCGGCAACTACACTCTTGAGGTCGTGGGCCATGAGGCCGCCGCACAGCGTCAGGACATTGCGCTCGATGGTGTGAATCAGGTGGAGGTGGACCTGTTGCTGCCCATGCAGCGGCGCGGCCCGACCTTGGCGACGCAGAGCGGTGGCGGTGTCATTCTGGGCCATTTGCCGGGCGCGGCGGGACGCCTCGCGCGCCTGGTCGATGCGGTGGGCAACGAGCAACGCGCTGCCGTGGGGCTGGACGATACTGTGCGCTTTGAGGCGTTGGCGTCGGGCGAATACACGCTTACGGTTGAGGGAGGCTACGAACAGGGCAACCTGTTGGTGAGTGATACGCGCGGCTACGAGGTGCTCTTTGCGCCGCTGGCCTCCTCGTGGGAGGTCGAAGTGACACGCGGCGAGTCGATGCCTGGCTACAGCGTCGTGCGCGTGGAGGTGGAAGGGTTGAAGGATGTGCCGGTCTTCATCTGGAAGGAAGACTGGGAAGGGATGATGAAGCGCACAGGCAGCGGCGCAGGGCAGGGCGGCGTTGCGCAGGGGCCCTGCTCCGTCGAGTTCTCGCCACTGGGGCCGGGCGCGTACATGATCGAGCCCGAGGGGCTGGGGGTGTGGACCGATGTGGAACTCAAGGGGCTGGAGGCGATGTGGGTGACATTCCGCCCGCGCAGCGCGCCCACACAGGCCAACCAGGTGCTGCCGCTGCGCGCCGAACCAGCGCCCGCGGCGGCTCAAACGGGTGAAGCCAAAGCGCCGCGCCACTACGTCTACATTGGCGACGCACAGTTGACGGGCGGCGCATTGTCGGATGTGCTGAGCTACGCCGCAGCCGAGCGGGCGGTGGCGGGCACGGACTTCGCCGAGGCGCTGCAATGCGACGTGGTGACAGTCGTGGGCGATTCACCCAACAGCGACGGGGTGCGCAGCCAGCTGCGCGCGCGCGGCATTGCCGTGCAGAGCTACCCGCCAGCGACGTAGGTCGCGTTAGCGATGCGGCGCAACTGTTCCGACCAGGCGGCGATCCTCGCTTCCACAATGCCGCGTTCGGGGGTGAGGTGCAGTTCGCGCCCGTCCCCGCCGCATTCCTGACTTCCGAGAGGCGCAGGGGCGGGGTACGCGGGCGAGGTTGACAAATCCGCCGCTTATCCTTATCCTGTAGCTAGATTCACAAAGCTGACATCTTACCCTACACAGGTTTCACCGGTTGCGGCTGCGTTCACTGCGGGCATCTTGTCCGGCACACATTGCGCGCTGTCCAAGGCCGTATTTCCGCTTCGCTGACCGATGGTTTGACGTAGTCACCAAGTCAGAGCATCTCCACGTAGTTCAGACACAGAAAAGGAGAAGGTATGACGCGTAAAATAATGACGCTGCTCAGCCTGCTCGTCGTGATCGCCCTTGTACTGGGCGCATGCGGGCGGGGCGGGAATGACGAACCGACAGCGGTTCCGGCAGCTCCGGCGGCAGCAACTGAAGCACCGGCAGCACCCACCGAGGCCCCTGCAGCCGCCACCGAAGCGCCGGCGGCCGTGGAAGCACCAGCGGAAACCGCTGCCGTAACGGAGACTGCTGCCGTAACGGAGACTGCTGCCGTAACGGAAGCTGCGGCCGTGACCGAGACCGCGGCCGTGACCGCCGCAGCCATGAGCGAAACCCCGATGATTGCGGGCGGCGCGCTTGAACAGGCGCTGGCCGGCGACTTCAAGGGCAAGGTTGTCATCATGGACGGCCCCTTCGCCGACGCCGACGCGCGCAAGTTCGAGGATTCTGTCAAGGCCATAGAAGATGCCACCGGCATCGACATTCAATACATTGGCGGCAAGGGCTTCGAGGCCAGCATCAACACCCGTGTTGACGCCGGTGACGCGCCCGATATTGCCGACTTCCCGCAGCCGGGCCTGCTGGCCAACCTGGCCGCTGCCGGCAAGGTGATCGATGTCAGCAGCTTCATGCCCGAAGAGTATCTGCAGCAGCAGTACCTGCAGAGCTGGATCGACATGGCGCAGATGGAAGGCGCCGACGGCCCCATTACCGCAGGTGTGTGGACGCGCTTCAACGGCAAGAGCCTTGTCTGGTATCCCAAGGTTGCATGGGACGAGGCCGGCTACGAGATTCCGACCACCTGGGACGAGATGCAGACACTGATGGACACCATCGTCTCCGACGGCGACACCCCGTGGTGCGTCGGCATTGAGTCGGGCGCAGCCACTGGTTGGCCCGCCACCGACTGGATGGAAGAGTTCATGCTGCGCACGACCTCGCTTGAGAACTACGACAAGTGGGTTTCAGGCGAACTCAAGTTCAGCTCGCCTGAAGTGACGAACGCGGCGGAGAAGCTGGGCGAAGTGTGGCTGAACGCCGATTACGTCTATGGTGGCCGTGACGCCATTGTTTCGACGAACTTTGGCGACGCGCCCGCCCCCATGTTTGAGGATCCGCCCAAGTGCTGGATGCACAAGCAGGGCAACTTCATCACCTCCTTCTTCCCTGGTGAGCTGAAGGCCGGCGTGGACTACGACGTCTTCTACTTCCCGGGCATTGACGAGCAGTATGGCAAGCCTTTCCTTGTGGCCGGCGACATCTATGCGATGTTCAATGACCGCCCCGAAGTGCGCGCCGTGATGGAATACTTCACACGCGGTGAGTCCCTCAAGGCATGGCTCGAGCAGGGCGGCACACTCGCCACCCAGAAGGATGTCCAGCTTGAGTGGTACGGTGACGACCTCGAGCGCAGCATCGCCGAGCTTGCCAATTCGGCCACTTCCGTGCGCTTTGATGCGTCCGACCTCATGCCCGGTGAAGTGGGTGCGGGCACCTTCTGGACCGGTATGACCAGTTGGGCGGCAGGCACTGTGGACCTGGAGACAGCGCTCAAGGAAATTGACGAATCCTGGCCCGAATAGGCATTGACCGGCGCTGCATCCGTGCAGGCCGAGAGTTGAGCACGTAGCAGAGGGGCAGGGCGGCAGGTGCGCTGCTCTGCCCCTTCTGTTTTGTGGCGGCGCTCTGCCGCCCACACTCCCCGCAGTAGATTTGGAAGTCGCTCCGTCCAGCCAACCAATCTAATCATTCGCCTCGAGGAGACCTTGCATGAGCGTCACGCCTCAGCCGGCGCAGCAAAAACCGGGCATCGTCGAATCCCTCACGACAGGCATTGGCCGCATCCTGATCTCCGTGGCCATTCCCATTGTTACCTTTGTGGGCCTGTATTGGGGCTTCATCTTTCTGCGCGACAGCGACGCACCCAAGTGGCTTATCACATTGGTGGCCATTGTGTGGGGTGTCGGTGGCGTGCTCGTGCTCTACCTCATTGCCAACTGGGCTGTGCAAAGCCTGCCCACCCGCTATTCACAGGCCATCCAACCCTTTGTCTTTGTGGGACCGGCGGTCGCCATCCTCGTCTGGTACCTGGCGCTGCCCACGGTACGCACCTTCTGGATGAGCCTGCACGACCGCAACAATGACGCATTTGTCTGGTTCGCCAATTATGCATCGGTGTTCACTGAACGCTCCATGCGGCTGGCGTTCGTCAACAACCTGCTCTGGATGGTGGTTGGTGCAACACTCACCATTGTCGTGGGGCTGCTGGTCGCGGTGCTGGCCGACCGCAGCAGTTATGACCGCCTGGGCAAGACGGCGATCTTCCTGCCCATGGCGATCTCGATGGTGGGCGCGGGCATCATCTGGAACTTTGTCTACGAGGTGAAGGACATCAACGACCCGCAGATTGGCCTGCTCAACGCGCTGGTTGTGGGTTTTGGCGGCCAGCCACGCGCGTGGACAGCAATTGCCTGGCCGTGGAACAACCTATTCCTGATTGTGATCGTCGTGTGGCTGCAGGCGGGCTATGCGATGACGCTCTTCTCGGCGGCTATCAAGGGTATCCCCGCCGAGCAAATCGAGGCGTCGCGCGTCGATGGCGCAAACGAGTGGCAGGTCTTCTCGCGCATCATGCTGCCCTCCATACGCGGCACGGTGGTCACCGTAAGTACGACCGTGATCATCTTCACACTCAAGATTTTCGATGTTGTGTGGGTGATGACGGGAGGGCAGTACGGCACACAAGTAATTGCCACGGAGTTTTACCGGCAATACTCCACCTACCGCAACTTTGGCTATGGATCGGCGATTGCTGTCGTTCTACTCGTTGCCGTCATCCCCGTCATGATCTACAACCTGCGCTCATTTGGTGAAAGGGAGGCGTTCTAATGGCCGCTGCCGCACCTGTCAGCCAGACTCGCCCCCGCCGCAAGCGCAATTGGGGCCTCTTCCTTGTCAACTTCACGCTGGCGCTGATTGTGATTCTGTGGACAATTCCCACGTTTGGATTGCTCGTCTCCTCGGTGCGCGACCGCTTCGAGATTCAGACCACGGGCTGGTGGACGATATTCCCGCACCGCGCCTGGGAGCAGGTGGCAACCTACCAAATACCGAAGGAACTGAACACCGAAGACCCGATTGACCTGAGTTCGATTGATCCCGTACTTGAGGGGGTGCAGGCGCCTTTCGCCGATCTGCGCGCGGGCTACGAATCGGACAACGGCACGCGCGTGCGCTGGTCGGGCAACCGGCGGCGCGGCACCGTTGAGGTTGAGAAGCGCGTCTGGACGATGAACACCGACTTCACGTTGGACAACTACCGGCAGGTGCTCTCGGGCAAGCGCTACGAAGTGACCAACCCCGACGGCACCACGAGCGTGGAATTGGGAGACAATCTCTCGGGTGCGTTCCTCAACAGCCTCGCAGTGACCATTCCGGCTACCGTCATCCCGATTCTGATTGCGGCCTTTGCGGCCTACGGCTTTGCGTGGATGCGTTTTCCCGGCCGCCGCATTCTGTTCATGATGGTGGTGGCGCTGCTGGTGGTGCCGCTGCAGATTGCGCTCGTGCCCATCCTGAGGGACTACGTGGCGCTGTCACTCAACGGCACCTTCCTGGGGATTTGGCTGGCGCATACGGGGTTTGGGTTGCCGCTGGCAACCTATCTCTTGTTCAACTACATCTCGCAACTGCCGCGCGACCTGTTCGAGTCGGCCTTCCTCGACGGTGCGACGCACTTCACGATCTTCACGCGTTTGGTGCTGCCGCTGTCGGTGCCTGCGCTGGCATCGTTTGCCATCTTCCAGTTCCTGTGGGTGTGGAATGACTACCTGGTGGCATTGATCTTCCTCGGTGGATCCAAGACCAATCAGGTGCTGACGATGCAGTTGGTGGAGATCACCGGCTCGCGTGGCAATGACTGGCACCTGCTCACAGCCGGTGCGTTTGTGTCGATGATTCTGCCGTTGGTGGTCTTCCTGTCGCTGCAGCGCTTCTTTGTGCGCGGCCTGCTGGCGGGGTCGGTCAAGGGGTAAGAGCAACAACAAAAGCAACCGCCTGACACAGAGGACACAGAGAAAAGCGGAGAAACACAGAGAACAGCAACAACAGAACTGCAGAAACGAGAACCTACGTAAGTTCGTTTCTGCAGTTCTGTTGTTGCTGTTCTCTGTGTTTCTCCGCTTTTCTCTGTGTCCACTGTGTCGGTTTTTTAGTTGCGGAACCGCTGCTGAAGGACGAGAAGCGCGAAGAGTGGCAGTTTGGCCATGCGCCGCCAGCGCCAGGGCTGGGCGACGAGGCGGTAGAGCCACTCGAGGCCGGCCCGGCACATCCACCGGGGGGCGCGGGGCGCAATGCCCGTCACGTAGTCAAACGCGCCGCCCACGCCAATCGCGACGGCGCACGGCAGGTCGGCGCGGTGTACGCCGATCCAGAGGTCCTGGCGCGGGTGGCCATAGGCAACGAAGAGGCCGTCGGGCGCGGCGCTGCGCAGCATCTGCTCGATGGCAGGCCACTCGGCCGCGGCGGGGCTGCCTGCGTGGCAGCCCGCCACCAGGAGGCCCGGGTGACGCGTCGCGAGAATCTTGGCCGTGGCCTCGGCAATGCCCGGCGCGGCCCCCAGGAAGAAGACTCGCCAACCCAGGCGCGCGGCCTCGGCAGCAATGCGGTCAATGCCGTCGGAGCCGGTCACGCGCTCGGGTACGGGCGCGCCCAGCAGGCGTGCGGCCCATGCCACGCCCACACCGTCGGCCACGCGCAGGTCGGCTTCCAGCAACGTTTGGCGAAAGGCGCGGTCGCGCTGGGCGTCCATCACGAACTCGGGGTTAACAGTGCAGATTTGGTGCGCGGGCGCGCCGGTCGTGCGGCGTGCGTCAATCCACGCGCCGATAAGGGCCAGGGTCTCGGCGTAACCCACGCGGTCAATCGGCAGGCCGAGGATATTGACGTGCGGCGCAGTGCTCATGGCAGTTACGGCGCGGCGGGCGCTGCCAGCCCCGCGCGATCGAGGAAGGCAAGCTGCTCGCGCAGTTGGAAGGTGCCGCCGCCCTCATGGTTGTTGTAGGGCCAGATGCGGATTTCCTTCGGGCCGGCATAATTGTTGTAGGCGGCATAGACGGTGGATGGCGGGCAGATGTCGTCCATGAGGCCCACCGAGAAGAGGCTGGGCGCGGCGGCCCGTGCGGCGAAATTTACGCCGTCGAAGTAGCTGAGCGTGGCAAAGGCGCGCTCGACCTCGTCGCGGTGCACCTTGCAGTAGCGCACGATCTCCTGATAGGGGTGCGTGTCGATGATCTCGGTGGCGCGGCGGTAGTGGCAGAGGAAGGGCACATCGGGCATGCAGGCAGCGACGCCCCGCAGGTGGGCGGCGGCCAGGCCGGCGACTGCGAGCGCAATCCCGCCCCCCTGGCTGCCGCCGGTGAGGATGATGCGGTCGGCGGCCACGGCTGGGTGGGCCTGGGCGGCCTCGACGGCGCGCACGGCGTCGGTGAAGACGCGGCGGTAGTAGTAGGTGACCGGGTCCAGGATGCCGCGCGTCATGAAGCCGGGAAAGTGAGGATTGCCGCCATCCGGCTCAAAGTCGGGCGTGTCGCCGTTGAGCCAGGCGCTGCCCTGGCCACGAGTGTCCATTACCAGATGTGCATAGCCCGCACTGCCCCACGTCAGGTGGTCGAGCGGGACGCCGCGCCCGCCGCCATAGCCCAGGTAGGAGACAACGCAGGGCAGCGGCGCCGTGCGATTGCGCGGCAGCAGCAGCCAGCCCTTGATGCGCTGACCGGCGTAGCCGCTGAAAGTGACGTCGAAGCCCTCCAGGGTGCGCAGGCCGAAGTCGGTGGGTGCGAAGGTGGGGTCGAGGGGGGCGCGGCGGCTCTCGGCCAGGGTGTCGGCCCAGAAGGCATCAAAGTCGGCAGGTTCGCTGCGCGCCGGGAGGTAGACTTGAAGTTCGTCGAGCGTAAGGTCGAAGCGGGCCATGGGTCACCATCGCAGAGCTGTGAATGGATGGTTGATTGGTTGACTGGATGACTGGTGGACTGGTGGACTGGTTGATTGGTGAACTGGTTGACTGGTTGACTGCCAACTGTCAGCGTAACATTTGGCACCGAGCACGACCAGTCAACCAGTCAACCAGACAACCAGTCAACCAGTTACTTTTTCGCCTTGGCGCCGTAGCCAAGCAGCTGCGGCTCGCCCCATACAGCCCAGTTCCAGCGGTTGTCTCCCAGGCCGTCGGTGGCGAATTGGACGATGATCTCGCCGCCCGAGAGGCTGGGCAGGTCAATTGTGAAGCGCTCCCAGGTTGTGCTCTGCTTGATTGTGTTCCAGATGCGCGCGCCATTCACCATAATGCGGAAGGCGCACTGGTTGTCGCCCTCCATGAGCGCGCCGTCGCGAATGCCCACGGCGAAGCGCATGCGCAGGTTGTCCACCGAGGCGGGCACGGCCAGCGTATACTCGACAATCGCTGTGCCCACGACTGGCGGATGCTCCCAGAGTGATGTCTGCTGCACCATGCCGCAGGCAGCCGGGGCGACCTTGACTTCCATAAGGTCGGACGCACGCGTCGAAGCCACACGCGCGGCCGGGAACGCTTCGAGAAAGTCGAACTGCCAAATGAGCGCAAGGTGCGAAGGCGCAGCGGCTTCGTCGTCAAGCAGGCTGTTCCACAGCTCCTCCTGCCATTTGAGGAAGCTGATATACTGCGAAAGCTGCGTTAGCGACTGGTCATTGAGGTCGGAGAGGCGGCGCACAAGGCCATCAACATTCTCCTTGCGCGTGTCGTAGGCGCGTGGTGCGGATTTGGACATAGGTGGCCTGGGGTGCGGGCCGGGCGGTGCTGCGGCGCGCGGCTGGGCGGATGAAGACGACAGGTTATGCGGCCGCGCCGGCCAAAGCTTCCTTGCCGCTGCCGATCAGGTGTTCCCAACGTTCGGCGGCAATGGGATTGCTGAGAAGCACGAGCGCGACGTAGGAAGGCTCGAAGGGTCGACGCTTGAGGTGCATGCGCACCTCGTCGGGTGTGCAGGAGCCTTTGATCTGGTTGCAGCGTTTGCACGCGGTGGTGAGATTGAACCAGTCATGACGGCCGCCGCGGCTGCGCGGCACCACGTGGTCTACGGTCAGTTCGTCGCGGCCGGGCGTGCTGCCGCAATACTGGCAGGTGTAGGCGTCGCGCAGCATGATGGCTGCGCGCGTGGGCGGCACACGCCGGTGGGGCAGGCGCACATAATGCACAAGGCGGATGACCAGCGGCACGGGCATTGAGCAACTGGCGCCCACGAGCATTTGCTGCGTGGCTTCAAGCATTTCGGCTTTTTCGCGCAACAGCAGCACCACGGCTCGGCGGACGGAGACGAGGCTCAGGGGTTCATAACCTGCGTTGAGCACCAGCACTTGCTTTGACATGGAGCGTTCAACCCGAACACCACGCACGCTGCAATCCGATGGGCAGGACCTCAGGCAATTCTACCTAGCGTTGTTAGCGCCTGGTTCGCGATGAGAGAGACCGTTCGCACTCTATTGTAATACTGCACCTGTATGGCCACAAAGCGCCACAGATGCGCAGGCGGGACCTACAGTCCGGGCGGTGTGTAGACGGCGACCGACGCCGCACGCTGCAGAATTCCCCAAAGGAAGATGCACGTGGCCGCCATGGCCAGAGAGCGCACACGCTCCTCGGGCAAGTTCCCAAAGTAACCCCACGCCGACGGCAGCGTGATGACGGCCACGATGCCGTAGAGTACGTGCATGAAGGGGCGCGGCAGCGCATTCCCCTGCCCCAATCCCAGGTAGAGCCACACGCCCAGCAGTCCCTGGACAAGGATCGTCAATTCGGCGATGGCGGCCGCGCCGTACCAACTCGCGTCGAGCGGGCGGTTGCGCATCCATTGCAGCAGCGCCCAAATGCCGATGATCAGCGTGAACCAGGTAGCGGTGACGGCAAGGCGGTCGTGAATCTGGGGCAGGAACGCGGCCATTGGGGTAGCTCTCAGACGGAGTGGATTGCGATTTCGTATGCATTGCCCGGCGTGGGTCAAGCCGGCGCGTGCACGCCCAGGTATTGCTGCAGCACCGACGCGGCAGGACCCATGATGTCGTAGCTTTGCCAGCCGTCACTCGAGGCCATGACGAAGATGCAGCCGCCCACCACGTAGTCGTCCTGACGCATTGCGGCATCATACCACACAAGCTGCTCGACATACGCGCCGGGGCCCCACAGGCCGTAACCGCTCTCGGCCCAGTAGCTCTGAAAGTCCTGCCAGCCCATGGCGTCGGCTGGGCCGGGACGTTCGGTCACGAGGCCATCCACGCCCAATTCGGTGAAAACGAGGGGGATGGCGAGGCCGCGTGGCTTGAGGATTTCGTTGTACACCTTGCGATAGCGCAGCGTCAACCAGCCGTTGTCCTCGGGCGAGACGCCTGGGTAGCGCCCCTGGTCGGCGCGCGTGGAGCCAAAGTAGATTGTGGGCGCCGAATACTCGTGCAGGCCCAGCCAGCCGTTGTTTTCCTTGGCGGCTTGCACAGCGGGCAGGAAGGACTCCCACCACTCGAGAGGAGGCTGCCCCGTGCCAAAGTTGCCAATCACGCTGCGAACGCCCTCGGCGGCGAGCAGGCGCGTGCGTTCGGCCTCGAATTCGCCATAGCGCTTCATGTCGTCCAGGCTGCCGGGCACCGGTTCGTTGTACGACTCCCAGCCGTCGAAATACTGGCGGCGCAGCGGGTCGCCCGCAATGACCATGAGGTTGTCGTAAAAGCGGCGTGCATCGACGATGGGGTCGAGGCTCGCCAGCTCCAGCTGGGGCAGCGAAATCCGACCGAAAACGAGTGTCCTGGGTGAGGTGCGCTTGATCTGGCCCACGAAGTTGCCGTCGAGCTCAAGCGTCTTGACGACAGTGACGGCGCCGGTGGCGAGCAGATCGAAGATTTGCGGCACGTTGCGGGCCACAAAGAGCCCCAACTTGCTGGGCGGGCCGGGCGGGAAGGGCGTGGCCGGCGGCGTGGGCGTGGGCGTGGGCGGGCTCGGCGTATGTGTTTCCGTCGGCTCGGGCGTGTTGGTGGGCACTTCGAGGGGCGATGTAGCCACAGGGGTTGCCGGCATCGGTGCGGCGTTGTTTTCGACGAGCGGCAGGTAGGTGTTGTTGGTGGCGTTCAATGGCATTGGCGATGCAGCCATGCCTGGAGCAGGCGTGTGGGTGGGCGTGGGCACTGGCGATTCGGCGCGATCGCGTCCGCAGGCTGCAGCCACAAGCGCCGCTGCGCCACCGGCTGCGCCGGTGAGGAAGCGCCTGCGGCTCAGCCGCCGCTGTTCTGCGCTGCGCGGCCCCTCTATGTTCGGCGCGCCGCCTTCGGCGGCACGCATTTCGTCTGTTTGGCTCTCCGGTGAATCCGTCATATCCTTTGATTATAGCCGACATCGCCACTGGAGCGGTTGCCGCCTATCCAATTGTTCTTACGCCAGGCAGTCGCGATGCAGACGTCCACGCTGCAGGTCGCGGTCAAACGCCGTGCGGCGCCTGCCGCAACCCGGCGCACTGGGCCAGGGAAGGATTGAGCCACAACGATGAAGCATGTTCTGCACATCGAATACTGCGTAATGTGAAACTACACACCACGAGCCGTCAGTTTGACGCAAGAATTGTTGTCGCAGTACACGCCCAATATTGAGTCGATAACGCTGATCCCCTCGAGCGGTGGTCGCTTTGAGGTAAGCGTGGGGGACACACTCGTCTTTAGCAAAAAGGGCACCGGCCGTCACGCGCAGCCGGGTGAAGTTGCACGCCTGTTGGAGGAGAAGTTCGGCTTCGTTGCCATGCCGGTGGATTAGGGCACGAGGGCGACGGCAAAAGTTGCGCACAGATGGCAGCGGATATTCGCCGCCATTTGTGCGCAACTGTGTGCAGGGTTGTTGCTGTGAATGATGATTGAACCTGATGTGAAGGCTTATAGCAGTCGCTACGTGCTGCATCCGGCAAGTGAGACGGTCTTTCGTAGCGGCTGCTTTAGCTGCCGTACTGACTAATCGCACAGTGACAATGACGAACGGCGCCTGAAGCCGCCGCTACCAATCAGCGACGTAATTGCAGGATGCAGCACTGTGTTTGATTGCGTTGAGTAGGTACCTGTGGCAAGAGCAAGTCGCGTCACCGTTTCGACAAGATAGACCGTGAGATAGTTCGCCCAGAACTCACCCAATGGAACCCAATGGAACCTATCGATGTCAGAGTTCCGCCGATTGTCTATCTAGTCGGTCCACCCAAGAACGCGCGAACGTATTCATGCCCCGTAAATGATAACCGGCGGACAGACGCGTGCGCAACGCTGGGCGCAGGAAACAGGGAGCATGATAGACACGGCATTTCGAAATACTCTAGATATCAAACGGACTTCTCATTAGCTTGCAACTTATAGCATAACGCAATCTGGACCGTGCAGATATGCCGCGTGGAGAAGGGAAGAGATATGGCTAAGCTCGTGTTCGGAATGAACCAGTCCCTGGACGGCTATGTCGACTTTACGGAGTTTGCGCCAAGCCCCACGCTCTTCCGCCACTTTATCGAGGAGGCTCAGGGGCAGGCAGGTAGTGTCTACGGTCGCCAAATGTATGAGGTCATGCGTTACTGGGATGACGATCATCCTGAATGGGATGCAGAGGAACGCGCCTTTGCGGCGGCGTGGCGGAACCAGCCGAAATGGGTCGTTTCGCGCACATTGAAGTCGGTTGGCCCCAACGCCAGCCTTGTTGAGGATGATCTTGAGGGCGCGATCCGCGCGCTCAAGGCCGCGCGCGACGGGGAAATCGAAGTTGCCGGTCCGCACCTGGCGCAAAGCCTCACCGATCTTGGCCTGATCGATGAGTATCGAATCTACCTGCACCCCGTGGTGCTTGGTCACGGCAAGCCATATTTCGCCGGACCCCGGCCGCCGCTCCGCCTTATGACGCATGATCGAATTGGCGACGATGTGATCAGGTTGACCTATGTTCCTGCTTAATCTCGCGACTCGCTGGATGGAAATCGGCTCTGAAGTCTGGTTTTGCTTTGGGCCCAAAACGACGGGGAAGGCCCGCTTTGGTGGCAAACCCCGACGACATGGCGCGTGCAACAAGGGAAGCTAGCCACCAACCTCTCCGGAACCTGCCGGTCGGCAGACGGGCTTGTTGCGGTCATAGCGCGCGAGCCCAAAGGGCGACGCAGTGCGGCGATCTGCGCTCGCTAGCGGTGCTAGCGGAGTAGAAACGGCGACACGTATTTGTTATGTTTATCCTGTACTGGGTGCCGAACAAGTCCACAATTGGAGAGGTGCAGGAAAGCTGGCGGAGTTGCCGGATTTCGGCGACCTATGTAGACGCATAGTAATGCTCAATAGAAGTGATGACCTATTCCACCAGAAGGGTACGGCTGCGTCGACCTATCCTACCGTAGCCAACGTGCCGCCAGGTTCTGTATCTTCTATGAGATTTGAGATCAGATCCCAGTGGGCAGGTCGATGAATTGGAATGCGATGCTGAAGCGAGCAGCCAGGTGTGCGCCAAGCGCCTGCACGCCCACGGTTTCGCTGCCGTAGTGGCCACCGTAGAGCACATTGATGCCCAGATCCTGCGCATCGTAGAAGTGCGCGTGGCTGGTTTCACCGGTCACAACTGTATCGCAGCCCAGTGCAACGGCGGCCTCAAGTTCGCCTGCGCCACCGCCGCTGAGAATGGCGATGGAACTGCTTATGCGCGGGCCGCAGGCCTGCACAAGCACCGGCGCACTGACCGTTTGCATATAGCGATCCACGAGGCCCTCGAACTTGACACCCTCGGGCGCATGGGCGATGACGCCGATCTTAAAGCCGTTGAAGGGCGCCCATTCGCCAATCACCTCCAGCCCCAGGCGACGCGCCAATTCAGCGTTGTTGCCAACTTCAGGGTGGCCGTCGAGCGGCAAGTGCGCTGCGTAAAGGTTCAGATCGGCCGCCATGAATGTGCGCACGAGGCGACCGTAGTGGCCGCTGAGCAGACGCGCCGGTCCCCAGAGTATGCCGTGGTGTACAAGCAGCAGATCCGCGCCTGCGCGCAGCGCCGCATCTACGGTGGGCTGGTGCGCGTCCACGGCGCCCACAATCACGTTGACGTCGGCGCGGCCTTCCACCTGCAGGCCCTGGGGACCATAGTCCTTGATTTCGCCAATGCGAAGATACTCATTGAGGTACGTGACGAGTTCATCGCGCTGCATGGGGCCTCCTGGAGAGTTGCAGGTTCAATCGTTCAAGGCTTCAAGGTTGGTCCGCAGGGCCTCGATTTGGTTGTGCGGCCATCGCTGCTAAGTGGCTGCCGCTTCGGGGCCGCGCTTGATGAATCGCTTGACTTGGCGCGCGAACTGGCGCCGCGGCAGCATGACGCGCCGCTTGCAGGTCAGGCACTCGATGCCCACGTCGGCGCCCACGCGCGTCACCACCCACTCCAGCCCGCCGCAGGGGTGGGGCTTGCGCATGAGCACGACATCGCCCACATAGAGCTTCACGCTGACTTCGAGCATGGTTGGTAGCGCCGAACGGTCTACAAACCGGTGACGCCGGTGAAGAGGTCGCGTTCAAGCGCACCGTTGGGGGCCGGGTAGGCGCGCGTAAAGGTGTCGGCTCCCAGCACTTGCTTCTTGATGAACTCGGGGAACATCTGCGCCCACGAAGGGCCGCCATTGTACTGACTGGCGTGCGCGCGACTGGCCGCATCCTTGGCCGCCATGTAGGGGCGGATGTCGAGCCGGGCGGTGGCGGGCGTGTCCCACTTGCTGATTTCCACGAGGTTGATGTCTTTGTTGCGCCCAATCGCGCTGGGGTCCACGCCCCAAAGCGGCATCAACAGCACCATCACCTTGAGGAAACGCTTGGGGAAGGCGGTGTAGTAGAGCTTTTGCGGCCCCTCGGCCAGATAGAAAGCGGCCGTCACCGTCTCGCAAACACGAATGTGGTCGGGATGTCCGTAGCCGCCGAACGGATCGTGCGTGAGTACAACCTGCGGCTTGATACGCTTGAGGTAGCCCAGGACCTCGGCTACGAGCGCCTCGACAGGCTGACGGATGAGCGCTTCGGTATGGTCGTTGTCGGGTGCGCCGCGCATGCCGCTGTCGCGATAGGGCAGCGACCAGATTGAGGTGATGCCGAGCGCTACAGCCGCATCGGCAAGCTCGCGCGAGCGTACCTGCGCCAGCGTGGTGTGATCCTTGAAGTCCATGCCCTGCTCTACGGAGCCGGCAATGCCGTCTGTGGCAATGATTACGTGCACCTCGGCGCCCTCTGCGGCGTAGCGCGACAGGGTGCCACCAGGGCCGAAACTCTCATCATCAGGGTGAGCAAAGACACCCACCAACACTCGCCGATCCGTCACTCGCGCCATCCTCTCCGAAATCCGTGTCAACCACACCGCGCCTCAGCGCATGAGGCCAACGACCACCCCCGACGCGATCAAATCTGTGGCGCGAAGGGTATTATTGTGGCACGCGGGATGTGAATGTCCAAAAGCCGGCGCGCGTCCCTGCCAAAGATGAGCGTTGCATGAGGAACAGCATCAATCGTGGTGTGGTCTACGGTGACTGCGGCTGATCTGGTCTATAGTAAAGAATATTGGTCGGATTCGGTTTGAATGCGCAATCGGGTGCATCTATTGCATGCGCAATTGCGTCAATACAAGTAGGATCGGTCGACGTTGCTGCACCACGCGACCGTGGCTGCGGACTTGTGCACGTGATTTCGGTAAGTCGTTCGATCCGGCCCACATCTACCTTCTTAAATGGTCTCATTCATGTTTACTCCCTTATTGGCTGCTTTCTTTGCATTCATCCTTCTTTTCGGGACTCATAGGAGAACTCTTTCATGCGCATCAACGCGCTCCTGCGTGTCATCGGCACGCTGCTGTACGGCTTCGTCGGGTATGAGCTCGGCGTTGTTATTGCCGGCACGACCGACCTCAACACGAGCACCGCGCCCACCATCTGGGGTGCGACTGCAATTGGGGCGGTCCTCGGCTACTTCCTTGCGCCGTGGCTGGTTATCGCCCCCGCGCGCGCCGCGCGCAACGCGCTGCGCGCCGTCGAGGTTGCCGATCTGATTGCGGGCACGATTGGTCTGGCAATCGGCCTGATGCTGGCAGCCCTGCTCACCTATCCGCTCTCGCGCCTGCCGCAGCCTTTTGGCCCAGTGCTGCCCTTTGCGGCGGTGGTAATCTTCGGCTATCTCGGTGCGGCCGTCTTCCTCATGCGGCGCGAGGATTTCTTCAGTTTCTTTGGCCTGGGCAAACGCTTGCCCGCGGCGGCATCGGCTGTGCCCGTGAAGCGCCTGCTGCTGGACACGAGCGTGATCATCGACGGCCGCATTGCCGATATTGCCAAGACGGGCTTTTTGTTGGGCACGCTGACTGTGCCCCGCTTTGTGCTCAACGAGCTGCAGTACATTGCCGATTCGGCCGATTCGCTGCGTCGCAATCGCGGCCGGCGCGGGCTGGAGGTTCTTGACAGACTGCAGAACGCGCCCGAAGTGCGGATTGAGTTTGTGGATGACGACCCGTCGGATGCGACGCAGGTGGACGATAAGCTTGTCTCGCTGGCGCTGCAGCAGCACGCGGCCATTATTACCAATGACTTCAACCTCAACCGCGTGGCGCACCTGCAGGGAATCACCATTCTCAACATCAACGAGCTGGCGAATGCGGTCAAGTCTGTGCTGTTGCCTGGCGAAGAATTGCCCATCAAGATTATTCAGGAGGGCAAGGAGGTGGGGCAAGGCGTGGGCTATCTTGAGGACGGCACCATGGTGGTGGTGGAGAACGGCCGGCGCTTCCTCAATCAGGAGATTCTTGTGCAGGTGACAAAGGTGCTGCAAACGAACGCCGGCCGCCTGATTTTCGCTGTGCCCAACTACGCATCTTGAGGCGATTCGGGTAAACTCAAAGAAGTGTTCAATTGTTCAAAGGTTCAAGGGTTGTCGTCGCGCAGGCATCCGCTACATAGCGAGCGGCACAAACCTACATTAATCTGCATTCATTTTCTCGCCAACGGAAACAGCTTATGTCGCTTCGCTTGTACAATACGCTCTCACGCCAGGTTGAGGAGTTCGCACCTCTGGAGCAGGGCAAGGTCAAGATGTATGTCTGTGGCCCAACGGTCTACGCCGACGCGCACATTGGCCACGCTATGGCTGCGCTCGTTTTCGATATGGTGCGCCGCTACCTCACCTATCGCGGCTACAAGGTCACCTACGTGACGAATTTCACGGACGTGGATGACAAAATCATCCGCCGCGCCAACGAGACCGGGCAGGACCCCATCGAGATGGCCAATGCCTTCGCGCAGAAGTACCTCGAGCATCTGGCCGACCTCAACATTCAGCCTGCCGACATCTACCCCAAAGTAAGTGAGACGATGGGCGAGATCCTGCGCGTGATTGATGGCTTGCGCGCGGAGGAGTATGCGTATGAACTCGACGGCGATGTCTACTTCCGCGTGAGCAAGGATGCCGACTACGGCAAGTTGTCGCGCCGCACGTTGGACGAGGCGCTTTCCGGCACGCGCATTGATGAGGATATGCGCAAGGAGAGCCCGGCGGACTTCGCGCTGTGGAAATCGGCCAAGCCGGGCGAGCCCGCGTGGGAGAGCCCGTGGGGTGCAGGACGACCCGGCTGGCATATCGAGTGCTCGGCCATGTGTCTGCATCACCTGGGTGAGACGATTGACATCCACGGCGGCGGCAACGACTTGATCTTCCCGCACCACGAAAACGAGATCGCCCAGAGTGAGTCGCTCACGGGCAAGCCCTTCAGCCGCTACTGGATGCACAACGGCATGCTCCAGCTTTCGGGCGAGAAGATGAGCAAGTCACTCGGCAACCTGATTACGATTGACGAGTTCCTGGCCGACCACTCGGCCGACGCGCTGCGCATGTTGATATTTACCGGCCACTACCGCAAGCCGGTGGCTTTTAACAATGATTCGCTGGCCTCGGCCGAGCGCGCGCTCGAGCGGTTGCTCACCGGACTGCGCCCTGCCAAGGGAAACAAGAGCACCGGCGCGGACGCGGACACGCTGCGCGAGGCCACCGAAAACGCGCGCGCCGCTTTTATTGCCTCCATGGATGACGACTTCAACACCTCGGGCGGGATGGCGGCTATGTTCGAGCTTGTGCGGGCCATCAACACGGCGCGTGACAAGGGTGTGACGGGCCCCTTCTTCGAGGCGGCTCAGCGCACATTGCGTGATTTGGGCGGCATTCTGGGGATGAAGATGGAGGGCGCACGCACCGACAGCGGGCTGGAGGTGGCCGCCGCTCCCTTCATTGATCTGCTGGTTGAGGTGCGTGGTGACCTGCGCACAGCCAAGCAGTGGGCCGCCGCCGACAAGATCCGCAACCAGCTCAATGGCCTGGGGATTGTGATTGAGGATACCCCCACCGGCGCCGAGTGGCGCTATGAGGAGCCCACCCCGTGAGCGACCTGATTGTGGGCCGCCATGCCGTGCTCGAGGCACTGCGCGCCGACCGCCGTCGCGCCCTGCGTTTGTGGATTGAGGGCCGCGAGGGCGACCGCAGCGCGTCGCAGGCGGGCAGCAGCGCGGGCGGCATTGTGGGGGAGATTCTGGCGCTCACGCAGGCGCGCAGCATTCCGGTGCGCTACATTCAGGGCGGCCTCTTCGACAAACTGGCGCATGAGCAGGCCAACGCGCAGGGCGTGGCGCTCGAGACGGGCGACTACCCCTATGTGGCCCTGCAGGAGTGTCTGGCAGCGGCTAAGAAGCTAGGGGAGCCGCCGCTGCTGCTGCTGCTTGACCACCTGCAGGATCCGCAGAACCTCGGCACGCTGATTCGCACTGCCGATGCCATGGGCGTCCACGGTGTCATCATTCCCGACCGGCGCGCAGCGCGCGTGACGGCGGCGGTGAGTAACGCCAGCGCGGGCTCGGTGGAGCATTTGCGCGTGGTGCAGGTCACGAACATCAGCCGGACGATTGAGGAGTTGAAGGAGCAGAGTATCTGGGTGGCCGGTCTGGACGATGCGCCTGACGCGCAGCCGCTGGGTGAGGCCAACCTGGCCGGCGCGCTGGCGCTGGTGGTGGGTGCCGAGGCGGACGGCATCAGCCGCCTTGTGCGCGAGAAGTGCGATTTTCTTGTGCGCATCCCCATGCACGGGCAGGTGGAGAGCCTGAACGCTGCCGTGGCGGGGAGCATCGCACTCTATGCGGCGCGCCAGGCGCGCACCGGCTAAAGTCATACCGGCATGAGAACAACATCTCAACGCAAAGTGGCAAAGAGAGCAAAGAAACGCAAAGAACTGCAACAAGTTGGCTGGTCTGAGCAGTTGCTTTTCCTTTGCGTGCCTTTGGCCCCTCCCCGCCTTTGCGTTGAGGCGTGGTAGTAGCAGTGGCTTTCACTTCGGAATCACTTTAGGTACGACGCAAAGACGCACAGCAAACGCAAAGAATAGCAGGATTATCTAGGCGAGGCTTCCACAAGCGGGAGCCTCGCTTCCACGAATGAATGCCCCTAACACTCGACACGCGACTCTCGACACGCAACCCCCCGACACGCAACACACTCTTGCCATATGCATGTGCGCCTGATTGACCCACAAGCGCCAAACTGGAGCGCAGAACTCGACCGCATTGGCCTGCGCCTGCGCTACCGCGAGGACGCCGCGCTCTTTCCCTACCACTTCCTGCAGGTCACGCTGCCACGAATCGGGGGCAGCGCGGCGTGGATTGAAGAAGATGGTACGCGCATTGGCGCGGGTTTCATCTTTCCGCGCCGGCGCGACAGCGGCGGCGCACCCGTCTACACGCTGCGCCACCACTTCTTTCAGGGGGTGCCACCACCACCGCAATCTCTGTTGGCCGAAGCGGCGCGCACAGCGCTGGGCGGCCATGAGGTCTTCCTCTACGACCCACTTGCCATGCAGGCCTACGCCTCGACGCACAGGAACTACGGACTAGTGGAAATCGGTCGGCCCGACGCTGACGAGGCCGCGTCGATTCCGGCGCTTCACGCCGCAATCTGGGGCAGCCCGCCCGAGTTCATCTATCCGGCGGATATGCACAGCATCAACTTTGCGCTGGCCACGACGCTGGTGGCGCGCGTCGAGGGGCGCAGCGTGGGCTTTCTGGCGGGCTTTGCCAAGTTCGGAGGGCGGCCCCTGCCCGCCGACTGGGCCGAACGCTTTGGCGGCGACTCCCGCGTCGAGTCGCAGATCATGGGTGTGCTGCCGGCCTACCGCGGGCTGCGCATTGCCTACTTGCTGAAGCGGGCGCAGGCCGAACTGGCGTGGCGCGAGGGTATCGGCATCATCAACTGGACGGCGGACCCGCTCCAGTACCCCAATGCCGCGCTCAACTTCGGGCTGTTGCGCGCGGTGGCATTTCACTTCATTCCCGACTTCTATCCCTTCCGCAACAACCTGAACCGTGTGGCGGCGTCGCGTTTCTCGCTGGCGTGGCTGGTGGGTACGGCGCGTGTTGGTGGGACATCGCCGGAAAGCGGCCGCTCCAGCGTGCTTGATCTGACGCATCACCCCGAGGTCGAGCGTGTCAACGACGAGTGGATTGTGCACGACCGTGCGCCCACCGCGCCGGTGATCGCGATCGAGATTCCCGCCGACTGGACGACGTTGCAGAGTGAGGACGTGCTCGCGGCCATACACTGGCGCGAGGCGACGGACGCGCTCTTCAAACAACTGATTGGGTTGGACGAGGGGCGTTACGTGGTGACGAACGCCGGCGTGCACGGTGACCGCCGCTATCTGGTGGCCGAGCGCGCCGGCGCCGAGTTGTGGGCGCGCCTGGGCGCAGCCTAACTGCTCAACGCAAAGATGCAAAGGGCGCAAAGAAACGCCAAGGAATAGCAGCAAGCTGGCTCATTCTGCGCTGTTGCTCATCCTTGGCGTCCCTTTGCGTCCTCCGCGTCAGTGCGTTGAGGTGTCGTAGTGCCTGTGGGATTCACTCCGGTATCACTTCAGCTACCGTAGGTGCTGCGCTCGTGGGCGAAGGCCACGCGTGCCCCGAGCGCGACGAAGAGCCCCATCGCGCCGAGACGGCCCAGGCCGCTGACCATGAAGATGAGCGGGAAGCTGACGTTGTCAGCCAGGTAGCCACCGATGAGCGGCCCAATCACGGCGCTGGTGAAGACCGCCGTTTGGTAGAGGGCCGCTGCGCGCGGTCGTTGCGCGTCCGGCGTCAACATGAGAAGCAAGTTGAAGGTGGCGAGCGTGTAGCCCGCCCAGAGGAAGCCGCCGAAGAGATTGTTGACGCCCACCTGCCAAACCGACGTGTAGAAGGTCCACGCCATGGGCAGCACCGTAATCGAAAAGCCGGTGGCCAGAAATATCCACACAGAGCCCTTGCGATCGGTGAGGCGGCCGAAGAAGATTTGGCCAAAGAGCGCCGCAAGTGCCGACGCTGCACCAACAAGCCCGACGCTCGCCGCCGAGCCCCCCAGTTCCGTGACCAGGTAGACGTTGAAGTAGGGTGCGGCGATTTGCACCGACATATTCCATAGGAACGCGCAGATAACGAACGCGCTGAGCGCGCGGCTGCCGCGCAGAATCTGCTTGACAGACTGGGGCGCTGCGGGCGCCACGTCGCTTGGCTGGCGGAAGGGTGGCTCTTCAATGCGGCTGTAGGCCAGCGAAGCCATCATGCCTGTCGCGAACGCGAGCAGGTAGGCGATCTGGAAGCCGACAAGGGGTGCGCCCGTCACGGCAGCGGTGCGGCTGATGAGCCAGCCCGCCAGCGGTGTAATCACCAGCGTGGCAGTGCCCATGAGGAAATTGCGCAGGCTGAAGTAGCGCCCGCGCATGTAGGGCGGCACCAGGTCGGCGGCGAGCGAAGTCATGGAAGGGTCGGCCAGGTTGAGGCCGAAGGCGCGTACTGCGCCAATGCCGATGATGAGGGAAATGGCAACGGCGGGGTTGCGCACAACGAAGGGCAGCAGCGCGAGCAGCAGCAGCGTGCCGCGGTACATCGTGCCCACGCTCCACAGGACAATGGGCAGCCGCTTGCCCACTCGTTCGAGCAAGCGCGCGCCGGGGAAGAGCGCAATCGCGCCAAAGAGGCTGGCAATTGCAGTCAGCAGCCCAATTTGGCCGGCGCTGGCGCCATAGGCCAGCGCAAAGAGCGGTATATATGAGACCGTGAAGGCCTCGCTGGTGGAGGCCCACATGCCATCATGCCAGAAGGTGCGCAGATTATTCTGCCGCACGCTCGTCATCGGGCGCGAAATCTGGCGCGTCAGCAGGCCGTCCAGCGGGCGGCGCAAGATGCCGCGCCACGGCGCAACAGGCGCGATGGCCTGCATTGGCGGCTGCGGCGGCGCCGTCTCAATCACGTCGGGAAGCGGGGGCGCGGGCAGGGTGTCGGACGCAACGTCGGGCAATGGGACGGTCATATCTTCCATTATACGCGTTGTGCTCTTGACGGCACGCGCCGGCAGAAGTGCGATCGGCACGACGTGCGTCGCTCGGCCAAATCAAGAGCCGGACGCTTGCCCGCGCCCGGCCCTCTCCAATCCATATGGCTGGTGCTGCGGCAGAAAAGACGCCGCATTCCCCCTATTTCACAACCATCTCGAGCACGTCACCGGTTGCCTGGTCAATCACCACGGTGGCTGTGTTGCTGTTGCTGGCAAGCTCGACCACCCACACCTCCTTGCCGTCGCGCTCGTCGGGTGTGGCCGTCTTGGAGACAACCTCGCCATTCAACTGGCCATTGACTTCCTGCTCGGCAATCTCGATTGCGCGGCGGGCGCTGACAGGGCCGGACTGCTCGCTGCCTTGCTCGCTACCCAGCGTGCGGGTTGCGGCGTTGCCGGGGCGCTCGCCGATGGTGATGTCGACGTTTATTTCATTACCGTCGCGCACGATGCCAAGCTGCGCTGTGTCACCTGGATTTGTGGTTGTCACGAGCAACGCCACCAGGTTGTCGAAGGAGCGCACATTCAGGCCATTGAAGGAGACGATCAGGTAGCCACCCTTGTTGGTGTCCGGGTCGGCCCCCTGCAGGCCGGCCGCGTCGGCTGGGCCACCGGGGATGACAGTGGCCACGTATGCACCCAACTGCGTGTTCTTCAACTCAAGCCGGCGGGCCAGCGAGGGGGTGACGGAGGTGCCGCTGAGGCCAAGATAGGGATAGGTGTACTTGCCATCGCTGATGATGGCCGGGACGACCCGTTCCACAATCGAGACGGGGATGGCGAAGCCGACGCCCGAATTGCTACCGCTGCCGGACTCGATGGCGAAGTTGACGCCGACGAGTTCACCGTTGAGGTTGACCAGTGGGCCGCCCGAGTTGCCGGGGTTGATCGCCGCGTCGGTCTGGATGACATCGGGCAGGGTGTAGCGGTTCTCGCCAAAGCCACCCACGGGGAAGCTGCGGCCCAGTGCGCTGATGATGCCTGTGGTGATGGTGCTTTCGAGGCCAAAGGGGTTGCCGATGGCAACAACCGAGTGGCCCACCTTGAGATTGCTGGAGTCGCTCAGTTTGAGCGGCCGCCACGGGAAGCCTTCCGGCGGCGTTACCTTGATGACGGCAAGGTCGGCCTGCGGGTCGGTGGCCACAACTTCGGCTTCAGCCCAGGTGCCGTCATAGAAGATGACAGTCACTTGCTGCGCGCCATCAACCACATGGTTGTTTGTCACAATGTGGCCCTGGTCATCATAGATCCAGCCGGAGCCCTGTCCCTGGGGGATTAGCTGATCGTTCTGTCCGCCGGGGAACTGCGGCTGTTGATCCTGCGGCAGGCCGGGTATCTGGAAATCGACGGCGGTGGGAATGCCTGCGATCTCGATGCTGACGACGGAGGGGGAAATTGCATCGTAGAGCTGCGCCAGAGTCTCCTGGTCCTGCAGCAGCGTCTGTGAAACGGCAGGCACATCGGGCAGGATGACCGGTTGCTGGAGCGACGGTGCAGCCGACACGGCAGCGCTATTCCACAGTACGGGCGCGTAGAACGCACCAAGGACAAGTGTCAGTGCGAGCAAGGCGGCGAGCAGCACATTCCGGCGTGTATACGTGCGCGGCGTGGCGGTCTGCGTCTCTGCCTGAAGTTGATAATTTCGATCTTCCATAGGGTCCATCTTCCTTCCAAACGCGGGTGTGTTCAAGTGTTGAACCATTCGGCGGCGGTTCTCAACCGAACGGTGTGGGTGCAACGCCCCCATGTCGCGCCGACACCGTCACAGCCATCGTAACGGTGTCGGGTTAGAAGCGCATGAAGCCCACCTAAGAGAGCGTTAAGGAGCCGTCGTCGGTTCTACGTTTTCTGCAGCGCCGGTATCCGTCACCGGCGCGGAGCCGTCGACGGCGGGCGCGACAGGGGTGGGCGTGGGCAACGGCACGCCGCCCACGCGCGCGAGATCTCGCAATGTGACTTGCAGTTGTTCCACCATTTCGCCATAGCCCGCAAAGTCGCCTGCTTGCAGTCGCTCCTGCGCAGTGGCGAATTGTGTGTTGGCCTGGACGATGAGCTCATCGACCGTGGCGGGGGCGACAGCCTCGCCTGCGATGGTGGGGCCGGCGTCCTGGCTGCCGACGGCGGATGCGCCAAGCTCTGCAATCACGGGGCTGCGCGATAGCTGGTTGCCGAAGAGCTCCACGAGCGCTGCGCCGAGGTTTTCGGCCATTGCCACGTTATCGGCGGTGGCCACAATCACCCGTTGCAGCTCGGGAATGCGCCCGGTGGCAGACTGCAGGTAGAGCGGTTCCACGTAGAGGAGGCTGTCGGCGATGGGAATCACCAGCAGATTGCCGCGGATAACGCTGCTGCCCTGCTGGTTCCAAAGCGACAACTGGCTGCTGATCTCCGGGTCCTGGTCAATGCGCGCCTCGATCTGCTTGGGGCCGAAGAGGAGCGAATCCTTGCCGAAGTTGTATAACACCTTTTTACCATAGCGTTCAGGGTCGTTCTCCACCGCCAGCCACGCCACCATGTTTTCCCGGTTGGAGGGCGTGAAGGGGAGGATCATGACGTAGTCAAGCGTATCGCTTCCCGGCAGCTGCATGAGGACGTAGTAGGGGTCCATGCGCGCCGTCTTGTCGTCGAAGACTTCCTCGGGCCACGCCCATAGGTCCTCACGGTTGTAGAACTCGTTGGCGTCGGTCATGTGATAGGTGCGATAGATTTCGGCCTGGGCGCGGAACATGTCTTCCGAATAGCGCACGTGCGCCAGCAGGTTCGCAGGCCTG
>CAYRVP010000046.1:0-27027 GCA_964427845.1 uncultured Caldilineaceae bacterium | reverse complement strand
GCACCTTGCGCCCTTGCGTAGAAAAATGTGAAGCCCATAACGGTTTCAGTTTAGTATCCGGCAAGTCTCGCAATGAGACTGTGCCAGAGCGAGCGCATTGCGGCGGTGTGTGCGAGCCCGGACTGCGAATTGTTCAGCCCTGCCCGGACCTGCGGCACTGCGCTTGCGTGCTGAGCGGATCCAGGAGCAGGCGCGTCAGGCCGCGCCCACTGCATGGGGCGAGCGTCTCCCAGCAGCAGCGTTGTGGCATGTTCAAGATCCTTGGGGCCGACCCACGCCGCCTGAAAGCGCAGCGTCTGGCCCGCCGCAATCAGCACGAAATCGCCCTTTCCCTCAAGACGCTCGGCCCCGCTGTCATTGATCCCCGTTGCGTAGCGTGCCTCTTCGCGGCTGGCCACCGCGCCCACCAGGCGTACGGGAAAACTCGCCTTGACGACGCTTCCAATCAGTTCGGCGGTTGGCTTCTGCGCGCAGGCGATGAGGTGAATGCCCGCGTTGCGCCCGCCTTCGCACAAGCGTGACAACATCGCCTCAATCTTGTCGCCACCGGTTTGGGTGAGGTCGGCCAATTCGTCGATCGCGACGACCAATGCGGGTGACGTGATCTGCGCCGCGCGCCGACGCTCAATCTCGCCCATGAGCCAGAGCAGGCAATCGCGCGCATCTTCGGCTGTCGAGACGAGTTCGCCAAGGACGTGCGGAAGGCGCTGCAGCGGCGCAAAGCCGCGCGCCTTGGGATCGATGAGCACAATCTGCATCTCAGTGGGACGGTTGAAGACCGCGAGCGATGTGAGCATGGTGCGCGCCAGCGCTGTCTTGCCGGCGCCGGTCATGCCGGCAATGAGCACATTGCCCACCTCGGCGGCAGGCAGGCGCAGGAGGAGCGGCGCGCCGTCACCGTCGCTGCCAAGCAGCGCAGCAAGCGGCGGCGCCTGATCAAGCCTGTCGCACAATGCCAATAGCTTCAGAGGCCGGGGCGGCTGGGACACCTCCACGAAAACACCTTCGGCGCTGCGACGCACCTGGGCTGCGCCGGCGCCGAGGGCAGCCGCGAACTCTCCCGCCAGTTCCTGCACCAACGTCATGGGCACGTCGCCTTCGGCCATTAGCTCAAAGCGCAGCGCGTGCGGTGTCTCAACTGACCGTGCCACATGGCTGGGCACGCGGTGGCGCCTGAGGACTGCGTCGATTGTGGCGGCCTGCGCCTGCAGCGTGCGTCGGACGGTCATGGCTGATACCTTTCCTCCTGGCGCGTGATGCGCCGCGAGGACAAAAGCCAGCGGGGCAAGGTTCGGAAAACAGAACAGATGTTCTTATTCGAGTATAGCACTCTCGATAGACCAATGTCAATCACGAGTTTCCCGTTTCCCGTTTTCCCGCCCAACCTTGCGCCGATTGACACACCTGTTCGATTCTCCTATAATGCAATCGGGCCACTCGAGGCCCCATTGCTTTGCTTGCGGCGCGGCCTGCAGCCGCGCAGTCTGAAACTATGACGCAGCACGATTCGTCCACCATTCCCGAGCGCAGACGTCATCTGTTGCGCCTGGTCATTCAGGAATATGTGCGCACGGCGCAGCCCGTGGGCAGCCAGTCGATCGCGCAGGTGGCGCAGTTGGGCGTTTCGCCCGCCACCATCCGCCATGACCTGGCTGCACTCGAGGCAGACGGACTGTTGAGCCACCCGCACACAAGCGCTGGGCGCGTGCCCACAGAAGAAGGCTACCGCTTCTTTGTCCATCACCTGATGATGGAGGAGGAGCCGACGCATGCCGAGCGCGCGCGCATTCGCGGCGAGTTTAGCGTGGCGCGGCGCGACATGGAGCAGTGGTTGCATGTGAGTACGGCGGCGCTTGCGCGCACCTCGCAAAGCGCGGCGCTGGCCACCGCGCCCCGGTCGGCGCGCAGCCGCTACAAGCACATGGAACTTGTCGCCATTCACGGCGTAAAGGTGCTATTGGTGCTCGTGCTCAACGACGGCGCTGTGCACCAACAGTTGCTCGACCTCGACCAGCCCGTTGAGCAGAGCGAGTTGAGCCAGACAAGCAATGCGCTCAACGATCTGCTCGCCGCGCTGGACACAACGGCGGTGCGCAACCTGATGCCCACGCTGCCCCCCTTTGCGCGCCAGGTGGCCATGCTTGTTGTGGAGATCATGCAGCGCATCGAGAGCGAAACGAGCGGGCAGATTTACCGAGACGGCCTTGCCCAGGTGCTTGAGGCGCCCGAGTTTGCGGAGGGCGAGGACGTGCGCCGCATTGTCCAGGTGCTTGAGCAGCGTTCGCTGCTGGAGCAGATCATCGGCCAGGTTGGCGGGCTGATCGGAACCGGAGAGGACACCGTACGCGTTGTAATCGCGGGCGATGGTCGTGTGCCCGAACTGCGCCAGATCAGCCTGGTGCTTGGCCGCTACGGCGCGGGCGACCAGGCCACCGGCCTGCTGGGCATCGTGGGGCCCATGCGCATGGCGTATGATCGCAGCGTAGGCGCCGTCCGCTTTGTGGCCGGTTTGATGAGCGAAATCGTGGATGAGACCTATGGCCGCAGCGCCGCTGCCGCCGAGCCTGTTATTCACCCGTATTCCGGAAGTGAGCCGAACTAGATGACGAAGCACAAAGTTAATGAACAGAATGGCGCCGGCGATAATGCGCCGGAACCAGTCGCCGACGACAACATCATTGCCGAAGCAACCGCAGCCGGCCCCGGTGATGCACCGGAAATCGTGGCAGCGGAATTTGACGACGCCTCCGGCGCGTTGCCTGCGCAGGCCACGCCTGAGCAGGTGATTGCGCAGATGCAGGCCGAGCTTGACAGCGAACGCGCTCGCAACGCCGAGCTTTACGACAAATTCCAGCGCAGCGCAGCCGAGTTCCAGAACACGCGCCGTCGCCAGGAAAAGCAGACCGCCGAGGCGATCGAGCGCGCCAGCACCCTTGTCATCCGCAAACTGATTCCCGTATTGGATGACCTGGACCTTGCCTTCGATCGCGTCCCGGCTTCGCTGGGTGAGGAACAGGTCGCGTGGGTGGAAGGATTCCGTCAGATTCAACGGAAACTGCAGGGGATTCTCGAGGAAGAGGGCGTCAGGCAAATTCCCAGCGACGCTGCGTTTGACCCCATGCACCACGAGGCGGTGAGCAGCGAGCCCAACGAGAGTGTGCCCAGCGGCCACATTATCGCTACGCTGCGCGTCGGGTACGAGCAGCGCGGCCATGTGTTGCGCCCCGCGCTGGTGCGCGTCTCCGCTTGAGTCGCTTGTCTTTGCGTACCAATACGCCAGGGCGTTGAAATGTGGGCATTCTCTTTGGGGAATGACGCGCGCGTGTGTAACCTTTGAAGGGCCCGGCGCGTTCGTGCGGCGGCTAACGTACGGTTGGTGAGTATGGCGGTCATCCAGAGCGCAAGCAGGCCAAATGCAGCGGCAGCGCAAAGAGGCATACGCCCCTTTGAACTGGCGCGTGACCTGCGCCCGGTTGCCGAACTGATCTCCGACGCGTTTGCGCTTGAACTGGACGAGCGCGGCGCAGCGGCGCTGCGCGAAATGCGCATGATGAGCCGCATAGGTGGGCTGCTCGGCGTCCTCAACATGGCGGGCAGTGACTTCAATGACTATTTTGGCGGCTACGTGTGGGTGGAGGATGGCAAGGTCGTGGGCAACATCACTGTCCAGCGCGCTGACAAGCACGGCACGCGCTGGCAGATTGCCAACGTCGCCATTGCCCGCGCATATCGCGGTCGTGGCCTCTCGCGCCGCCTCATGGAGCAGGCCATCCGCCATATTCGTGAGCAAGGCGGCAAGTGGGCGGTGCTCCAGGTCTACGCCGAAAACAACGTGGCGCGCACCCTTTACAACCACATGGGCTTTGAGTCGCTGGGCGGCATCATGGAAATGCGGGCGGAGCGTGCGTTGAAGACAGCAGCGCCTCCGTCGGGCAGTGGCCATGAGCCCTTCTCGGCTGGGCAATGGCAGCCCCTCTACGATTTGGCGAATTCCCAGTTGGGCGCGGGTGCGCAGTGGTGGCGCTCGCTGCGCCGCAGCGACTTTGAGTCCACCTTCGAGCAGCAAGCAGGCGAGTGGTTGTGGGATCTCATTGGCAAGCAGCGCATCTACCGCCGCTGCTTTCGCGATGGGGCGCGCTTTGATGCAGCCATGGTGCTCACGGTGCAGCGCTGGCAGGGGCCGCACAAGCTGCAGCTTTGGGTGCGCCCCGAGTACTATGGCCGCAAGGAACAGCCTCTGATTCAGTGGGCGCTGCACACGTTGGCCGACTATCCCGCATGGCCGATCACAGTCTCCGTCAGCACAGAGCACGAGGCCGCGCGCGACTTGCTGCTTCAGTCAGGCTTCAACGTGCAACGCACGCTGCTCACGCTGCGCTTGCCCGTCACGTCACTCTAGCGCGACGGTTCGACATTCACCCTCATTTCAAGCCCAACTCCCGAGGCGCACATGATTCGCTTCTTCGTACGCGTGCTCATAAACGCAGTGGCTCTGTGGATTGCAGGGCAGGTTGTCGGCGCAACCATTCCCGTTGACAGTTTGAACGCGCCCATGGCCGAGGTAGCCGACCTGGTCGTGATTGCGCTCATCTTCGGCTTTCTCAACGCGCTGGTGCGCCCCATTCTCGATGTCGTCACATGTCCCGCGTATGTGCTTACGCTGGGGCTTTTCACTTTCGTCATGAACATGATCATCCTCTGGATCCTCCAGCAAACGGGCACGGCGCTGCTTGGCGCGGGCGTGATTGACTGGGGCGGCTGGTGGCAGATGTTCATTGCGGGCATCATCGTCTCGCTGGTCAGCTTTGCACTCAATCTGGCGCTCGGCACGCGCCAGCATTCGTCAGGGCGCCGCTAATCATGCGCTTTCGCTTTCTGCATGTATCAGACGTCCACCTGGGCTTTCGCCAGTACAACGAGAGCTTTCGCGCGCACGACTTCGCCGAGGCCTTCAAGGAAGTCATCGCGCGCGCCATTACGGAGCGGGTCGACTTTGTTCTTATTGCGGGTGACCTCTTCCACAAGCGCGCGATTGATGCACAAACGCTCGACCAGGCTTACCGCCGCCTCGAATTGCTCAAGCAACGCGGCATTCCCTGCGTTGCCATTGAAGGCAACCACGAGATGGCCTACTACGGCGAGGAGGGCAGTTGGCTGGGCTTCCTGCGCGCGCGCGGGCTGATCACGCTGCTGCAGACGGATTTCAAGGAAGGCGTTGCCTCCTTCGGGGACGTGCACGCTGGGCGGGGCGGTTGGACCGATCCAATCCCCGGCGTGCGCGTTTATGGACTAGGTTACAAGGGTGCAGGTGCGCCCGCCGCCGTGGAGATGTGTGCACTCGCGCTGGACGCGTTGCCGCCGGCAGCGACCACCGGCGTCGAGTTTGCGATCTTTGCTGCACACACGGGTGTTCTGGGCGAATTGCCCGGTGACGCCCTCAGTCCCACGCTGCCCCAGTGGCTCTCACTGCGCCCCTACATCGACTATGTGGCGCTTGGCCACATCCACAAACCCTTTTCCAAAGACGACTGGCTCTTCAATCCGGGCAGCCTGGAGACATGCGCATCAAACGAATGGGGCTGGGAGAATCGCGCCGCGCTGCTGGTTGACGTGGACACTGCCCTGCCCGCAGGCGCCGAGCGCACACGCATCACCCCAGTCAAGCCGCAGCGACGCCCCTTTGCGCGCTTTGCGCTGAAGACGGACCTGTACGCCAATCCGGAAGCTCTCCTGGCCAAATGCACGGAGGATTTTGCCAGGCGGCGCGCAGACATGGGCGCGCTCACCGACGCCACCAAACCCATGGTCGATATCGTTCTGGATGGCGTGCTCACCTTCGAGCCGGCGCTGCTCAACGTGCAGGCCATTGAGGACGCGGCCCGCACCACGCTGGACGCGGCGCACGTGCAGGTCAAGAATTTCGCCGTGCCACGCGGCGGCATCGTCGTCGCTGCAGAGGGCAGGTCGCGCGAAGAACTGGAGCGCGGCGTCTTCGAGCAATTGCTCGGTGGCTTGCCCCACTTTGCCGCCCAGCCTGTCGCATGGGCCGACGTAGCCGTTGCGCTGAAGAACATGGCAAACGTGCCTGAGCCCCCGGAGCGGATTCTGGACGAAATGGCGGCCATGATTAAGGTCATCGGCGCCGTCGATGTCATCGACCCCAGGCCGACCGCCCAACCCTCCACAGACTGACCCCATGCGCATCCTGAGCATTGAGCTTGAAAACATCAAGTCGTACGACTATGCGCGCGTCGAATTCACCGAGGGCGTTAACGCCATCGTGGGACACAACGGCGCGGGCAAGAGCACGCTTCTCGAGGCTGTGGGCTTCACGCTCTTTTCGAGTCTGGACTATGCCCAGGGCGCGTTTCTGCGCGAGGGGGCGAAGCAGGGCTCCGTGACGGTGGCCTTCGAGAGCAAGGCCGATGATCGCGTCTATGAGGTGGTGCGCCGTATTGGCGGCGCGGGTATCAAACAGGTGGTGCATGATCCCGAACTGGGCACCTCCCCTGCCGAAGGCGGGCCTGACGTGGAACGCTTCCTGCGCGTGCACATGGGGCTCCAGCCCAATGCCGACCTCGCGCGCATCTTCAGGGATGCCGTCGGCGTGCCCCAGGGGACGCTGACGGCTGCCTTTCAGCTCACCGCCGCCAACCGCAAGGCCGTCTTCGACTCTCTCCTGCAGGTTGAGGAGTACAAGAACGCGTGGGAGCGGCTGCGCGAACCGTTGAATGTGCTCGAAGATCGCAGCAGCCAGGTGGCGCAGGTGATTGCGCGCCTGGAGGGTATGCTGGAGGCGCTCCCTGCCTTGACGGCGCGCGCTGGCGCCAATTCGGCTGAACTCGCGACGACTGCTGCGGCGCTTGCCACGGCGCGCGACGGCCTTAGCCGGGTACAGGCGGAGCTGGTCGCGCTGGAAGAGAAGCGGGTCACGCTGCAGGCCGCCGACCGGGCGCGCGAAAGCGCGCGCGCCGCGCTCGCGTCTGCACTAGCGGCTTTGCAGGTAGCACAGGTGCACCTGCAGGAGGCGCAGGACGCGCGCGCCATTGTCGCCGCCCACCAGCTCGGACACGATCTCTATCTTGACGCGCAGCGCGCCAGGGGAGAGCTGGATAGGCGCCGGCAGGAGCGCGAGCAACTGCAGCTTGCGCGCGGCAACAGCGCGGCTGCGCTTTCGCTTGCCGATCAGCAGGCGCAGCAAGCTGCTGAGGAACTGGCGCGCATCGACACGGCCGAAGCACGCGTTGCCGCGCTCGCCGTCGCCTCAGCGCACCAGGTGGCGCTTGAGGAACGGCGAGCTGTAGCCCAGGCGCAACAGGGTGAACTTAAAGGCGCGCAGAGTGCAGAACAACAGGCTGGGCGCAGTCTTGTGCAGGAGCAGAAGACACTCGAAACGATGCAGGCAGCGCTGCAGAGCTTGCCCGTGGCCAAGGCGGCGCTTGCAGGCAGCGAGGCCGCTATCGAAGTGGCCACGAAAAGGCGCGATGAGCTTAATGAAGTGCGCAACGCCAAGCGCGCCGAAGGTCTTGCCTGCAAAACGCAGAACGAGAAACTCATGGAGGTGCACGGCGCGACCTGTCCCGTCTGCGCACGTGAGTTGACGCAGGCGCATCGCGAGGAGTTGCTGGCGCGCAACATCGCTGAGATGGACAGGCTACGCGTTGAACTGGGCGAGGCCAACGCCAATGTCGCCGCCCGGCAGGCCGAGATCGACGCGCTGGATGCGCAGCGGCGCAATCAGGAGGCGGCGTTGCATAAGCTGCCTTCTGCGCAGGCCGTGGCCGAACAGGCCGCACGCGTCGCCGATCTGCACGCCCAGCGCGAAGCCGCCCAGGCGCGCTGCAATGCGCTGGCGACCGCACCAGAGACGCTGCGCGCAATCGAGGCCGAACTCGAGCAGATGGGCAACCCGCGCCAGCTAAGCGCAATCGCCCGCGCCACCGCAGAGAAGCGTCCGGTCGTCGAAAGCGCACAGCAGCTCGCCGTGGCCAGCGCCGCGACTGCCTCCGCCGCGCTGGCCGAAGTTGATGGCGCTCTTGCCGCGTATGCCGGTCTCGACGCAGAGCTTGCTGAGCTGCAGCGCGCGCTTGAGGAAAACCTCGCCGCCTACCAATTCGTGCTAGCCAACAAGCAGAGTGCAGCCACGGTTGTGGCGCGTGCTGCCGCCGTGGACGCTGCTGCCGTGCAGGGCGAGCACTTGCAGGCCGCGCTGGCGCAGGCCGAGAGCGCAGTTGCTGCGGCTGCGGGTGACTTTGACGCCCTCGCCTATGCGCACGCACAAGCCGAAAGCGCGCGTCTGCATGGCGTGGTGGGCAGCCTCTCCAGCACAGAGGCCATGCTTGCCAAGGAGGGCGCGTCGCTGGCGCGCGACATAGGCGTGCTGCGGGCCGAAGAGGCGAAACTCGCCAAGGCCCGGGCCGACCTGCACGCACTGCAGGCGCAGTACAAGACGCTCAAGCAGCTGCGTGATGTGATCAAGCAGGCCGGGCCCTATGTGACCGCGCACATGATTCAGCAGGTAAGCATGAGCGCCGCGCAAATCTTTGGCGAACTGACGGGCGACTTTTCGCGCGTGCTGCGCTGGGGTGAGGATTACGCCGTTACGCTTGAGGTCGACGGCCGTAAACGTGAGTTCCAGTCGCTTTCGGGCGGCGAGCAGATGGTGGCTGCACTGGCGGTGCGCCTCGCTCTGCTCAAGACAATCTCCGGCATCAGCGTTGCCTTCTTTGATGAGCCGACGGCCAATCTGGATGGCCAGCGCCGTGAAGCGTTGGCCGGGCAGATAGTCTCCTTCAAGGGGCTGCGGCAGCTCTTTGTGATCAGCCACGACGACACTTTTGAGTACGCGACAAGCAACACCATCCATCTGGCGCGTGTGGACGGCGTGAGCAAGGTGCTCGACGGTGGTGTGCGCGGGCTGGCCCGCACCGCAGAGGATGAACTAGAGTAGCGGCGACGCAAAGGCGCGAAGACGCAAAGAAGAGCAACGACAAGAACTGAGAGTCGTCTTTCTTGTCGTTGCTCTTCTTTGCGTCTTCGCGCCTTTGCGTCGAGCTTGCAGTTTGGGCGAATTTTGCGCGCAGATAGAGCGGTGATACACTGCGCGTATGACTCGTGCGCAAGCGGCCGCGTGGGCTACCCTCTCCGCCATCGCCGGAGCGGCCGCGCTCTACTACATCTTCTCCACAGTCTCTCCCTATGCCGCCCAGGGCGCGCTCAATCTGCCCGCGATTGTGGGCCTTTTTGGCGCACTTCTGCTTTTCGGCGCTGGCCTTTTCACCGTGGGAGCCTTGGCGCTGCACGAGCGCTGGCCCGCGCTGGCGGGCGTCAACAGCCGCCACCCCGGGGCAATGCCTGCACCCGAAGCCGCGCTGCGCCAGGGCATTCTGCTTGCGCTCTCTGTCACAGCACTCCTGGCCCTGAGCGCACTCAGCCTGCTCGACCCCGCCTTCGTACTCGTGGCCATGCTGCTTACCGTGCTGATTGAGGGGCTGTGGCAAGTACGCCCCTTTGGACGCGGCTGAGCGCCTTACCACCCACCACCAGGAGTCAATCATGAATGCCGCCCCACTGCCCACGCCGTGGCCGGAACTTGCGCGCCCGACTGCCGCCCAACTCACAATCGTCGGACTGGGCCCCGGTCCGCTTGGTGCGCTCTCGCTGGATGCGTGGCAGGCGCTGGCCACTGCGCCGCGTATCCTCCTGCGCACAGCGCGCCACCCCTGCGTGGCTGAGCTGCCGCAGTCCGGCCTTACGACAGCCTGCGACGACCTCTACGAGCAGCACGCCGACTTTGAGCAGGTCTACACTGCAATTGTTGCCCGCGTTCTGGAGCAGGCCGCACTGCCCGGCGGCATTATCTACGCCGTGCCCGGCCACCCCTGGGTAGGCGAAGCCACCACGCCGCGCCTGCTCGCGGCCGCCGCCGCACGAGGACTTGCCACGCACGTTGTCGGTGGGCAAAGCTTCGTAGCGCCCGCCTTCGCGGCGGTTGGGGTTGATCTCATGGACGGCGCCCAGATTGTCGATGCGATGCTCGTCGCACGCGACCACCACCCGCGCGTCGAAGTCCACCTTCCGCTGCTCATCGCCCAGGTCTACGCCCGCTGGCTCGCGTCCGACCTCAAACTCACGCTGCTCAACGCCTATCCGGCCGACCATCCGGCGCTTGTCATCCATGCCGCAGGCAGCGACGCGCAACAGGTCATTCCGCTCCAGTTGCACGCGCTTGATGCGCACCCCCACTTTGACCATCTGACAAGCGTCTACCTGCCGCCGCAGGATGAAGGCCGCTCTTTCACCGACTTGCAGGAAATTGTCGCGCATCTGCGCGCGCCTGATGGCTGTCCGTGGGATCGCGTGCAGACGCTCGCCTCCTTGCGCGAGGAGCTGCTGGGCGAATGCGCCGAGGTGCTTGAGGCGATTGACCTGGAACAGGGGGGCGCCGAGAACACCGACCACATCGTTGAGGAGTTGGGCGACCTCTATCTCACAGCCACCATGATGGTGCAGATTGCCGCTGAAGAGGGGCGCTTCCTGCTGGGCGACGCGATGGAGAATGTAGTGGCAAAGCTCATTCGCCGCCACCCGCATGTCTTCGGCGCCACCGCAGTGGCGGGCGTGGAGGATGTGCTCACCAATTGGGATGCCATCAAGGCGCAGGAGAAAGCCACGCGCGGCGTTGCGCCGCATGCGCTCGACGGCGTGCCAGCGGCGCTGCCTGCATTGGCGAAGGCGCGCGCACTGCAATCCAAGGCGCACAAGGCGGGGCTGCTGGACAAGGCCGCGCTTGCGCAGGAGAACCAAGCGTTGGTTGCTGCGCTGGGTGACCTGGACGAGCACACGCTGGGCAAGGCGCTGTGGCAGATAGTTGCCATGGCTCGCGCTCAAGGTCTGAACGCCGAAGACGCGCTGCGCGCCTACGTGGTGGCGTGGCGTGCGGCGCACCAGTAACTGCTTGCTGCGAATTTCACAAACAGCGGAACCGTTAACGTACTGCGCGCATTAAGTCAAGAGAGGAGGCGACACGACCGGCGTTGCCGGCGTTGTTCGTCGCAACATGTTTCGCACCCACCCCCGAGGGTAGATAGAATGAAAGCAAAGCTACAACTGGCAGGCTTTGACATTCTTGGTCGTCTATTTCTGATTGTAGCTGTTGGCATCCTATGTTTCGGTGTGCTTGCCGCACTTGTTGCCCGCGTAGACGCCTCGGGCGACACTGGCTTCTGGCTTATTGTTAGCCACAATGCAATGCCGATTGTGTCGCTGTCGCTCATCGCCATTGCGAGTGCTGCACTTGCGCTTAAGTTCCTTATGCGAGCGCGTGAACTCGACAGCGACATGCGCGAGGAACTTCGAGCACGTTCCAAAGAAAAGTATGCACTGAAGCGCGCCAGTCAGAAGGTCAATAGTGGAGAGAACAATTTTGGGCATAACGGCAAGAACGAAGCAGCGCAAGCAGGTTCAGCCGTTTCAGCCATCCGGTATGCGAGCAGTGTGCGGGTTGGAGACGCGTATCCCGCATACTGGCCGGAACTTCGCCAGGTAGTGCTTGATAGAGACGGATACAGGTGCGGTAATTGCGGCGGCAGCGAGAACCTGCATATCCATCACATCATCCCCCTCTCGCTGGGCGGGAGCAACGAACTGGGCAACCTGCGCACCCTCTGCCGAAGCTGCCACGCCCGGCTGCACCCCCACATGCGCGACGCATAACGCACGCCGGCATATCCACGCCACTTTCGCAGGCGCGCCGCGCGTGTGATAAACTGGGGCCATCGCGCGCCCTTAGCTCAGCGGATAGAGCACTAGTCTTCGGAACTAGGTGTCGGGGGTTCAAATCCCTCAGGGCGTACTTACCTTGTCAATACCGCACGCTGGAGGAGCGCATGCCCTGGATTCAGCAGGTGGCCAACGAAGACGCCACCGGCCTCCTCAAGCTGGAATACGACAAGGCCATCAAGCGCGCCGGGCGCATCTGGAACATTGTGCGCATCATGAGCCTCAACCCGCGTGCGCTCAAGGCCAGCATGGAGCAATATGGCGCGCTGATGATGGGGCAGTCGCCCCTCAGCCGCGGCCAACGCGAAATGCTGGCAACCGTTGTGGCAGCGACAGTGGGCTGCGTCTACTGAACGCAAGCGCACGCCCACGATCTCCGTGCCGAGATCGCCGCCGATTCAGCCTCCTACCCACTTTCCCCAGCCGATGCCGACGCCTTCGTCCACGCCCTTGTGGCCGATTGGCGTACCGCACCCCTCGGCGCGGCCGACCGCGCGCTGTGCGCGTTTGCCGGAAAGCTCACGCTGCATCCGCATGACATGACCCCTGCCGACCTGGACGTCTTGCGCGCCCACGGTTTCGACGACCGCGCCATTCATGATGCCACGCAGGTGATTGCCTACTTCAACTACATCACGCGCGTGGCCGAGGCATTGGGTGTCCAGCCTAAGAGTTTCATCCAGCCCTGGGGCGCACCGTCTGCGTAGCCGGGGCTGCTGACCCTCACCCTCTCGCGTGGCGCATTCGTATGGATTTCGCCTTGTATATGTCTTGACAGGTATATAACTGTATGGTAATATTATGGCGTGAGCACAATCTTTGAAGTACTGGCGGAACCCAATCGACGGCGCATTGTTGAACTGCTGCGCGACCAGCCCCTGGCGGTCGGCGAAATTGTCGACGCGCTAGGGATGAGTCAGCCTTCCGTCTCAAAGCATCTGCGCGTGCTCAAGGATGCAGGTGTGGTGGGTGTGCAGCCCGATGCGCAGCGCAGGCTCTATTTTCTGCGCCCTGAGCCGATGATGGAGCTTGACGCATGGCTGTTGCCTTATCGCACCTTGTGGGAAGACAAATTCGATCGCCTGGAGGCACTGCTGAAGGAGGAAATCGACCGAGACAACGATAGTGACCACGCAGCATACCGGGAAGACTGACCGACCCTTCGGACGAGGGGACCGAGACATGCGGACACAGTTCTCAGGAGGCGGACCCATGGAAGTGACAGCGAAATCGAAGCAGAGCCTCACGCTCCCTTCAGAGCGCGAAATCGTGATTACCCGGTGGTTTGCGGCGCCGCAAACGTTGCTCTGGCGGGCGCACACCGACGCGGCGCTCATTCCCCAATGGTGGGGGCCGAGCATCTACACCACAACCGTCGACACAATGGATGTGCGCGTGGGCGGCAAGTGGCGCTATCTGCAAGTGGCGGCGGATGGCGGCGTACACGCCTTTCGGGGCGAGTACAAGGAGATTGTGCCGGACAAGCGTCTCGTCTACACCTTTGAATACGAGCCAATGGCAGGCCACATCATCCTCGAGACAGCAACTTTCGAGGCGGTGGATGGCGGCACGCTGGTGACGATGCATGCCCTGTTTGACAGCCAGGCAGATCGCGACGGCATGATTGCCTCCGGCATGGAGGATGGCCAGAGTGAGGGTTGGGATCGACTGGCGGCGATGACCAAGTCGCTACATGAGGTGGCTGTGCCCGACGCGGCAATCTTCGAGATCATCCGGGAACTTGACGCACCGCGTCACAAGGTGTGGCAGGCCTGGAGCGAGGTCGAGAAGTTGGCCAAGTGGTGGGGACCCACCGGGCTTGTCATGGAGCACGTATCGCTTGACTTTGTGCCCGGCGGCATGTTCCACTACGGCATGCGTGCGCGGAATGGTGACATGATGTGGGGCAGGTTTGTCTATCAGGAGATCGTCCCCGAGGAGCGCATGAGCTACATCAACTCCTTCTCGGATGAAAACGGAGGCATTACACGCCACCCGATGGCGGCCGACTGGCCGGCCGAGATGTTGAACGTGCTTAGCTTCGAGGAGATCGGCAACCGCACGCGCATAACGTTGCGTGGCTGGCCGATCAACGCAACACCGGAAGAGGTGGCGGTTTATGCAGCGAACCACGCCTCCATGACGCAGGGCTTCGGCGGCACCTTCCGCCAGCTTGTAGCCTTCCTGGCGCAAGACTGACCAATTGGCGTTGTTGTGCAGAATGAAACGCGCCCCGTATGCCGATTGTGGCATACGGGGCGCGGTTCTGGATGTTGCGGCGGGCGCTAATAAGCGTTCTGGTTTGTGCCCACAAGCGTCTGCACAATCGTGCGCAGGATAATCTTGATGTCGAGCCAGAGCGACCAATTCTCGATGTACCAGAGGTCGTACTTGGTGCGTTCGACAATCGAGGTGTCGCCGCGCAGCCCGTTGACCTGTGCCCAGCCGGTAAGCCCCGCCTTCTCGCGGTGGCGGTCCATGTAGCGCGGAATGCTCTGGCGAAACTGTTCGACGTAGACGGGACGCTCGGGGCGCGGTCCCACCAGGCTCATGTCGCCCAACAGCACATTGATAAGCTGCGGCAACTCGTCGATGTTGAAGCGGCGCAGAAAGACGCCCAGGCGCGTCTTGCGCGCGTCATTGGGCGTCGTCCAGCCGGGGCCGTCCGTCTCTGCATCCACACGCATTGTGCGGAACTTGATGATCTTGAAGGGGCGCGCATCAAGTCCCATGCGTTCCTGCGCATAGAAGACGGGACCGGGGCTGTCGAGTTTGACCAGGAGCGCGGCCAGCAGCATGAAGGGGCTCAGGAAGACAAGCCCAACGCCGCTGCCCACGAGGTCCAGCCCACGCTTGAGCGAGACCTTCCAGCCCTGCAGGGCGACGTCTCGAATTGTGAGCAGGGGCAGGCCGCCGAGGTCGCCAATCGTGACTTCGCTCGCCATGATCTGGAAGACGTCCGGGAAGACGCGGATGCCCACCTTTTCGCGCTCGCAGAGGCTGATGATGTTCACAAGGTCCTGATGGCTGCTCTCGGGCAGGCCGATGAAGACCTCATCGATCGCGTATTTGTCGATGATGCGCGGGATGTCGGCCAGGGTGCCCAGGAGCGGCGCCTCGGCTACCTTGTTGCGGCGCTCGGTACGCGCATTGTCCACGACGCCTACGATCCGAAAGCCCAGGCGCGGATTTTGCTGGATGCGGTTTAGGAGCAACTGGCCAATATCGCCCGCACCCACAATCAGCACACGGTCATCGCCCACGCCGCGCGCTTGCACCGCCCACTGGACTTGTGCATGAATTGTGCGCACGGCCGTAAGCAGCACAATCGTTACACCCCAGGCAATTATCAGGATTTGGCGGTGATAGCGGAACTCGGGCAGCAAGAGGGAGAGCAGCGCCACCGTAATCAGAGCAGCGAAACTGTTATAGAGCGTGATCTTGAGGAACTCATCAAGGTGGCTGATGGGCCGCCGCCGCTGGTACATGCGGCGCGAGAAAAAGGTCGTCAGCAGCACCGCGAGGTGCACGGCGGGCAGCGGCCAGAACTCGAAGAAGGGACCGATGACATTTTGCGGGTTGGCGTGGGGGATGAGCCAGCCTATGTAGTAGGAAAGCAGAACCGTGCTGAGGTCGAGAAAGAGCAGCACCGCCATAAAGATGGCCTGCGTGCGCTTGAGCCTCCCGGGACGGTGGCCGCTGCGCAACAGAAAATCATCGATTGTGCCGTCGGCGGTGAGCGCGCCCGTTGACGCAGCCTGGCCAGCCGCAGCCGATCCCGGCGCCGGACCAAGCCGTGATGTGGGTGTACGTTTTGAACTTGAGCGGACTTTGCTTGCGCTCACAGTGTTCCGTTGCTTGAAATGTGCATCACGGAGGCGCCGCAGGGCTTCAAATCAGTTGGCCTGGCCGATTTGCGTCTTGCCACGCCGCGCCGGTTTGCTCTGCATGGCTGCAGCCCCGGCTTGCCGGCCAACCGTCGCGCGGCAGTAGCGCCAGAGGTGGCGGCCTACGTCGAGGCTCCCTTTGGCCACAATCCCCAGCAGAATTGCCCAGTCCAGCAGCCGGCTGGTGGTGGCACGGTAGTGCTTGGCGTAGAAGAGCCACATCGCTTCGTAGAAATCGACGCGTGCTTTGGCGCTCTGACTGCTCGCGGCTTCCTTGACGTGTGTGATTTCCACCCGCCCATTGTACCAGACCTGCCAACCCGCGTCCTTGATGCGCTTGGCCCAATCGAGATCTTCTCCATACATGAAGAAACGCTCGTCCAGCAGGCCCACCTGCGCAAGCGCGTCGGCGCGCACCTGCATATACGCGCCCACCACCGAATCTACGGCGTGCACTGCATCCTCGGGAAGATACGCCAGGTTGTAGGCGTTGAAGCGGCGGCTGCGCGGAAAGAGGCGGCTGAGCCCCGTCATGCGGTAGAAACTGACCTGGGGCGTGGGAAAGCTGCGGCGACAGGCGCGGTCGAGTGAGCCGTCGGGGCGGCGCACGCGTGGCCCGGCCGCACCAATCTGCGGATTTGCGTCCATGAAGGCGACCATTTCCGCAATGGCACGCGGGGGAACTACTGTGTCCGGGTTGAGAAGCAGTGCATACCGGGGCAGCGTCTCTGCGGCACGCGCAGGGTCGCCATAGCCAAGCCGGCGCAACCCTACGTTGTTGCCGGCGCTGTAGCCCACGTTGGCGCGGTTTGCAATCAGATGCACCTGTGGGAACATACTTGCCACCATTTCCGCGCTGCCGTCGCTGCTGGCATTGTCGACAACGCAAACGTCCACCGCCGCATCCGCCGCCGCGTAGACAGATTGCAGACAGGCAGCGAGCAGCAATGCCGTGTTGTAGTTGGGGATGACCACGGCAACATCGCAGGGCGGCGCGCCATGGCGGGTCGATGCGGGCGACTCAACGTGAATGGGGATCAAGGGATTGGGAGTCAAATCAGCCAAGCGGCTTCCTGAAGTGGGCAGGAAAGACGCGCGTACGCCACGCGCGCACCGCCGTGCGGGCAAATCACCTGCACGGGGCGGCTGCGCGCCATTCTAGCATGGCAAAGGTGCGCGGGCAAGAGGAGGGGGCTTCACGCAGCCCAGCGCATTGCCAATGGCGCGGTGCCCGCGCTAAACGCACGGCAAGCAAGAGGGGGCAACCGGCCACGCTGCCGGTTGCCCCCTCTTGCCCTACCCATGCCACTGCTGCCCGTTTGCAGCCACTGCACCAATCCAACTGCACCAGCTGATTCAACACCCGCGCAATACACTCACCTGCGTGTGGATGTGCGGCCCGGCCCCCGTCAGGCGGCACGCTCCACCCGGTCAACGCTGTCAAAAAGCCCGATGCCCGCCGCCTGACCAGCCTCCAGCGCCAAGTCAGAGGTGTCATCGGCCGGATCTGTGATGCTCTCGTTACCTTCAACCGCGAGATTGGAGACGACGCCCACGGCTGTGCGGATCGCGCTGTCAATCTCGGCGGTGAGTTCGGGATTCTGGTCAAGGAATGCCTTGGCGGCTTCTCGCCCCTGACCCAGGCGCAGGTCGCCATAGGAATAGAAGGCGCCGCGCTTGGTGAGGATCTCGGTGGTAACGCCGAGGTCGATGAGGTCACCGGCGGTGGAGATGCCTTCGTTGTACATGATGTCGAATTCGGCGATGCGGAAGGGCGCCGCCACCTTGTTTTTCTTGACGGTGACGCGTGTGCGATTGCCGACCACTTCGGTGCCCTGTTTGATCCCCTCAATACGCCGAATGTCGAGCCGCACGGAGGCATAGAACTTGAGCGCCATGCCGCCGGAGGTGGTTTCGGGATTGCCAAACATGACGCCGATCTTCTGGCGCAACTGGTTGGTGAAGATCATGCAGGTGCCGGAGGACTTGATGACGCCTGTGAGTTTGCGCAAGGCCTGGCTCATGAGGCGCGCCTGGAGACCGACGTGGCTGTCGCCCATCTCGCCCTCGATTTCGGCGCGGGGCACGAGAGCGGCCACCGAGTCGACCACCACCACATCCATGGCGCCCGAACGCACGAGCGCTTCGGCAATTTCAAGCGCTTGTTCGCCAGTATCGGGCTGGGAGATGTAGAGGTTGTTGACGTCGACGCCAATGCGTGCGGCGTAGGCAGGGTCGAGTGCATGTTCGACATCGACAAAGCCGCAGATGCCGCCGCGCCGCTGGGCTTCGGCGATGACGTGCAGGCAGAGGGTGGTTTTGCCGGATGACTCGGGGCCGTAGATTTCGATGATGCGCCCCTTGGGAATACCGCCCACGCCCAGCGCAATGTCCAGACTCAGGCTGCCTGTGGGAATGACCTCGACGTTGAGTTTCGAGGCATCACCCAGGCGCATGACGATCCCGTCGCCAAAGCGCTTGTTGAGGCCCGCCAGCGTCGTTTCCAACGCCTTCTGACGCCCATCGCGACCCGCTTCACGTTCTGTGCTGCCTAACGATGTTGACGGAGTCGCCATTGCGCCCTGTTTCTTGCCTTCAAGTTCCATATGCAGATTGCGTTCAACATAAGTTTACTGTAGTTGTGGCGTTATGGCAAAAGGAATGCGTAAAGTGCTGGGCACGCGCCGACGTTGAAAACTGCGGGCGGCGATCTCATGATCGCCGCCCGCGGGACTTCTAAGTGACCGAAAAATCAGCCAATGAAGGGCGTGTACACTCTCTCGCGCAGCACCGCCACATCATGGCGCAGGCGTTCGTTTTGGCGCAGTTCGGCGGAAATCTTATCTATGCCGTGGGCAATCGTTGTGTGGTCGCGTCCCCCCATGAGGGAGCCGATTTGTGGCAGCGACATGGCCAGATCCTCGCGCAGCAAATAAGTGGCCACGTGGCGTGCATCGGCAATGGGCTTGGTGCGGCGCGCACCGGTGAGTTCATCCATTTCCAGGCCATAGTGCTGCGCCACCAACGCCACCACCTTGGGCGGCGAGCAGGGCTTGCGCTGCGGCGCCAGGTTGTCAAGCGAATCGGTGGCCATGGCAATGTCCAGCACGCTGCGCGAAAGCTGCGCCTGCAGGAAGAGGTGGTTGAGCGCTCCCTCCAGCTCGCGAATGTTGCTGTCCACTCTCTCGGCAATCAGCTTGAGCACCTCCATGCTGACCTGTATGCCCATGCGCGCCGCCTTGGTCTGCAGAATCGCGACGCGCGTCTCAAAGTCGGGCGCCGAGACATCCACCTGGATGCCCCCCTCGAATCTGCTGCGCAGCCGCTCCTCAAGCTGGTGGAGCGCCTTGGGCGGCCGGTCGCTGCTCATGACAACTTGTCTGCCGGAGGCCTGCAAATGATTGAAGGTGTGGAAGATCTCCTCCTGGGTGCTTTCCTTGCCGGCAATGAACTGGATGTCGTCGATGAGCAGTACATCCAATTCGCGATACTTGTTGCGGAATTGCTCGGTCGTTTGGCTGCGAATTGCGCTGATGAGGTCGTTGGTGAATTGCTCTGATGTGCAGTAGAGCACGTTGTGGCCATTGCGCACAAGGTCGTTGCCAATGGCGTGGAGCAGATGCGTTTTGCCCAGCCCCACACCCCCATAGACAAAGAGGGGATTGAACTTGAAGCCGGGTTTTTCTGCCACGGCCTGGGCTGCGGCATAGGCAAAACGATTGCTGTTGCCCACAACATACGCATCAAAGGTGTGTGCCGGGTTGAGCTGCGTCTGCACCCCGGCAAAGCGCTTGGCCAAGCTCTGCGGGGTGCGCTGGCTGCCTTCCTTGGGCACAGCGCCGGCCTCCGCAGCCGCTGCCGGCGGCATGCCAGCGCCGGCAGCGGGGGTGCCATAGAGAGGTTGTGCGCCCATTGCGTCCTTCACTTGGCGCGCCCGCACCAGGAATTTGACATCGACATTGCGCCCTACAATGCTCTTGAGTGTCTTGCGCACGAGTGGGCGCAGACGGTTCTCAAGCCAGTCGCGCGCGTACGTGTTGGGCGTGCCTATGAAGAACTCACCATCCTCATAACCTTCCACCCATGTGTCGTGCAGCCAGGTGTGATAGGCGTTCGGCTCCAACTGGAGCTGCATATCGCCCAGCAGCTTCTGCCAGGCGGCGCGCGCGTCAAAGATTTCGGCCGCACGCGGTGCTGCATGCGCTGTCTCGAATTGCAGCACTTGATCGCCAAATAGGCCTGGCTGGTGCACCAGGCTTTGGGCACTTGTTTGCACAGGAGGCTGTGCAGGGGCCGCCCCATTGCTTTGCTCGGCGTGCAGGCTGTCGGCGCGCAGAGAGGCGCTGTCGGTGGTGTGCGCGGTGCGTTCAGGCGCCGAGCGTTCAGGCAGCGGCGCTGGATCGCTTCCTGCGTCTTCCTCCCAAAGGGGCCGTGCGCGCAACTGCACTTCGTGCGATGCAGAAGCCCGGGCGCTCCCATACACGCTCCGGGCCGAGTAGGATTTGCGATTCATCCTGCTATCTCCAACTGCTTTGCGCAAGAGACAAGAGAGCCCACCAGCGGTTGCCGGCGGCTGCGCACTCGATGGTTGTGGGCAAAAGCTTCCATGCCACAGGCGCGTAGTACCGTGCGGTGATGCGCCCGCGTGCAAGCTATCGTATACTGACCAACCGTGCATGGCCCGTGCACTGTGCCAGGCCACAATTGAGGGGAGTCGCGAGGTGCATTTCAGCGCCGGCGGCGATGTTGCCGGACGGGAGCGTTCAATGGGCGGACTCTGTTCGGGCTGCAACGCGTCTCACTCGACTATGCCAGATTCTAGCAGAAGGGGTGCCTGTAGGCAACCACTGGCCACCCTACGCGGCACTGCGTACAGGCCGATTTATCGCCCAATCGCGGGTCTTGAACTTGCGTTCTACGCAAGATGCAGGATGATGCGACCCGGACGGCCACTATTTACGGCCTGATTGCGCATAGCGCATGCAGCAACTTTTAAGGTTGAGGTTTCTGTTGCATCACCGCCGATAACATTCCGTTAAACTTGTCCCCATGCGGCGCGCAGCATATCCTCTGTGCGGAGGACTTGTCCCCTCACTTGTCCCCAACCGGGCGCGTCTTCGTCGGTGCAGCACACAGCGGGTGCACGGTTGCGTAAAGCGGCCAGGCGATTTGGCGCTGCGCTGGCGCACATTTGCGCCGCACGCATGACCGCTTGATACGCGCAATTGCGCCGCAAAGAGCCCTCTTTCTGCCAGGATGCCTTGTCATGTACTTCAACTTTGGCGGCCGCGTGGCCGAGAACTACTGGGACAGGCGAGCCTTTCTGCAATCATGGTGGCGCGTGAGCGCACGTGACCGGCGCTGGAACCCGCCCGCATACCGCGTGCTGTTTGACGCGTTGGTGCGCCGCCGCGACCCCCATCTGCGCTCGCTGCAGCCCGTGCCGCTGACCATTGAAGCCGTTCTTCGCCGCACGCAAATCACCGGCCTGGGCGACATGATGATGCCCGCGGGCATGGGTGATTCAATTGTCGCTCACGCGCTCGTGCTTGGCGATGCGCCCGCGCCGAGCGACGCAAATGGCTTGCCCCGCAGCGCCTTCCTCGCCCTGCTCGCCTTTGCCAATGACGAGGAGACGCTGGATTACCTGCTGCAAGCGGCATGGCAACATGCCCAGGCGCGGGGCGTGCGGCGGATCCTTGCACCCTGCGAGGTAACCCCCGCGCTGAGCGCAGGTTTGCTGCTCGATCACTTTCATCTCGCGCCACCCCTGCACACACCCTACAATGCTCCGTACCTGCCTGAGCTGATGGCGGAGGCGATGGAGCCGCTCCGCCACAGCCGCCTCTGGCATCTTGTTGTGGATGCTTCACTTCCCAAATCCGCATGGCCCGGCGCATTTGAAGTCGTTCCGTTCGACGCTGCGCGCCTCGCTGGTGACCTGCTGCCGCTGGCCCAGGCTGCGGCGCGAGGGGACGAGTTGCTGGCGCCCCCCAGCGCCGCAGAAGTGGCACTCGCCCTGCGCTTGTGGGCCGTAGCGCCGTTGCACGGGCGTCTGGCACTGCTTGAAGGCGCGCCCGTTGGCTTCTACCTGGCGCAGGGCGATGTGGGAGGGTCATGGCGCCGCTTGCGCGGCGGGCGGCCCCTTTGGGCGCGGGCGACACTGGCCATGCACCAGCCCACGATTGCACAGTCCGGGCGCGTGCTGCTTGGCGGGTTCCACCCCCAGGTGCGCGGGCGCGGCCTTGCGCAGCACCTCTTGGCCGATGCACACGCGCTAGCCGTTGCGCAGGGCTGGCACAGCCTCGCCATCGGCCCCGTTGCCGAGGAGAGCGCGGCAGCGCAGTGGCTCGCGCGGTCGGGCGCCACGGCGCGCCAGCGCTATGCGCTCTATGTCCAGGAACGTTGAGCGCTTGGAACCCTCCCTTCTGACAGGTGCGCGTTTTGGGTGCATAATGGAAGCGTCGCCAAGTCTCATGATAATTCGGGCGGCACCTGCACGTGACGAAGGAGTATACGCATGACCGATTCAGCGCTGTGGACTCTCTTTGTAGCCACTGTGATCATAATGATCATCTTCTGGTTTGTGCGCTCCTCCATCAAGATCGTTCCCGAATATGAACGCGGTGTGATCTTTCGCCTGGGGCGCGTCCAGGGCGCGAAGGGACCGGGGCTCTTCTTTATCATTCCGATCATTGACCGCCTGTTGCGCGTCGATCTGCGCACAATCACCATTGATGTGCCTTCCCAGGAGACGATTACGCGCGACAACGTAACGATCCGCGTCAACGCCGTTTGCTACTTCCGTGTGATTGACCCCGTGGCCGCCGTCATCAACATCGCCAACTATCAAGTGGCCACCCTGCAAATTGCGCAGACGACGCTGCGTTCCGTACTGGGGCAGAGCGAACTCGACGAAATTCTGGCGCAGCGCGACGACATCAACCAGACGCTGCAGAAGATCATTGACGAGCAGACCGAGCCGTGGGGTGTGAAAGTGAGCATCGTGGAGGTGAAGGACCTGGAGCTGCCCGAAGGCATGAAGCGTGCGATGGCGCGCCAGGCCGAGGCCGAGCGCGAGAAGCGCGCCAAGGTCATCCACGCCGAGGGCGAATTGCAGGCGTCTGAGGGGCTCTCGCGTGCCGCCATGGTGATGTCGGCGGCGCCGGGCGCGCTGCAACTGCGCTACCTGGCCACGCTCACCGAGATTGGCGCCGAGCACAACAGCACGATTGTCTTCCCGCTGCCGCTTGAGTTGATGGAAGGGCTGATCGGCGGCAAGCGCAGGGCCGCCGTTCTGCAGGGCGGCGACTCGCCTCTCGCCGAGCCACCGATGGTCTTCCCGCCCGCCGATGAGCCGCCCGTGCTGCCGCAAACACCCACGCTGTAGGGAGCGAAGCATTTCACCATGCCGCAAGCCGAAACCCGTCCCGTTGACGTGAAGATTGAGCGCTCCAGGAAACTGTTGCGCATCCAGTGGGCCGACGGCCATGCCAGCGCCTTTGCCCTGGCATGGCTGCGCAGCCAGTGCCCCTGCGCGACCTGCCGCGAGGAGCGCATGGCGCGCCTGATGGAGGAGGCGAGCGGCTCGTTCCGCCTTGCCTCCGGGCCGCTGCCCAGTGATGAGGTGGTGGGGGCCGAGTTTGTGGGCGCGTATGCGATTCGACTGGACTGGGGCGACGGCCACAACACGGGTATTTACCCTTTCTCCGCCCTGCGCCAGAGCTGCCCGTGCGCCGTTTGCAACCCCGCCGGCGCGCCGCCGCTCGTGGCGGACTAAACGAGAGTCGTTATGGACTTCGCTTTTTCTACGCAAGGGCGCAAGGTGCGTCCTTGCGTAGAAAAAGCGAGTTTTGCCACGCCATCGTTGCAGGAGAATGGCAGGTATGGAACGCACTTTTGCCACCGATACGGGCGTCATCGCCTACGAAGTGCTCGAGGCGCAGGAGTTGCCCGCCAACGGCGCAGCGGCCGCCACACTCACTCTGCTGCACAACTTCATGAGTAGCGGGCGCTCGGCATGGGGCGCGCTGCTGCCCGTGCTTAACCGCACGCACAGAATCCTGCTGCCCGACCTGCCCGGCCACGGCGCCTCGATTGGCCACCCGCAGGGCTTTCACCACTGGGCAATTGCACGCCAACTGGCCGCCCTCATGCGCGCCGAGTCTGCCGCAGAGGGCCACCTGGCCGGCTGCAGCAGCGGCGGTATGATTGCGCAATTGCTCGTTCATCACAAGCTGGTGCAGCCGGCCACGCTGACGCTTGTGAGCACCACCCACAGCACCAATCCAACGGCCACCGGCGCCACCCAGGCGCTGACGCCCGAGAACTTCCAGGCAGGGAGAAAGTGGATGGAAGCCACGGCGCGCTTGCATGATCCCTACCAGGGCGAAGAGTACTACGCGCGCACTCTGCTGCCCGGCTTCCGCGCGCTGCGTCCCGACACGGCGATTGACCTCCCGCTTGAGGCGTTGCGTGCATTTGCGCTGCCCGTCTGCCTGATTCAGGGCGCACGCGACGAATTCTTCCCAGTGGCCCTGGCCGAGCGCATGGCCGACACGCTGCCGAACGCCGAACTGCACGTGGTTCCCCACCAGAGTCATGCGCTGATCTTCCGCCAGCCTCGCGTTGTTGCCGATCTCATGGCCGAATTCCTCAGCCGCCACTGACAGCAAGACACACTGAGCATGGCGCCCGCTGCTCCGCAAAGGCCAGCGTCGCTTTGCATCTTCCCATGCCCAGGTCGCCTGCGCCGCACAGTTTTCTGCAATTCGCAACGGATGCGCCCATGCGCTAAAATCGCTTGGTGCGCCTTGCGCGCATCAGCATGGTAGCGGAGTTCCGACGATGAATTTGCAGCGAGTCAAAATCAGTCCCTCCATTCTCACAGCCGACTTTGGCCACCTGGCCGATGCGGTGCAAACCGCCGAAGCGGGCGGCGCCGACGCGATTCACCTCGACGTCATGGATGGCGTATTCGTTCCCAACATCTCGTTTGGCCTGCCTGTCGTGCGCGCCGTACGCGCCGCCACAACGCTGCCGCTCGATGTGCATCTGATGGTGGCGGACGCCAATCCCTACCTGCGCGACTTTGCCGCGGCGGGTGCGAACCTGCTCACCGTACACGCTGAAGCGTGCCCCCATCTGCACCGCACCATTCAGGAGATTACGGCGCTGGGCCTGCGCGCCGGTGTGGCCATCAACCCCGCCACCAGCATCGAACTCGTTCGCGAGATCATCCCCTTTGTGGACCTGGTGCTCGTGATGTCGGTCAACCCGGGCTTTGGCGGGCAGCAGTTCATCGAGACGACCACCAGCAAGTTGCGACGCATGCGCAAGCTGCAGGAGGATCTGAATCCAACCTGCGAATTACAGGTTGACGGTGGCATCTACCCATTCAACGTGGATGATGTGGTGCGTGCAGGGGCCGACAACATTGTGGTGGGCAGCGCTGTCTTCAATGCCCAGGCCTCGCCGCGCGAGAATATCATTGCCCTGCGCGCCGCGATTTCCAGCCACACGGAGGCCATGGTCATCTAGGCGGCAAGCCGATGCGGTGACGGCAGCCGGAAGATTATGCAAGGCAGGGGGCCCTGGTCACGTGACCAGGGCCCCTGTTTTGCATATGACAACGAGTCACCCAACGAGCCAGCGCGCCAATGGTAATTCAGGCGGTGAGCAGCAGCGCCGCCTGGTAGACGAATGGCAGTACGAAGAGCATGCTGTCCAGCCGATCAAGCATGCCGCCGTGGCCTGGGAAGAAGCGCCCGCTGTCCTTGACGCCAACCTGGCGCTTGACCATGCTGATGGTCAAGTCGCCAAAGAAGCCAAGCACGCCGCCCACGATGCCCAGCAGCGCCGCCAGTGCGAGGTTGAACGCCAGCGGCGTAAGCCACACGACGAGGACGCTGACCACGCCAGCCCCCACACAGCCCGCAATAGTGCCTTCCCAGGTCTTCTTGGGGCTCACCCGGGGCCAAATCTTGTGCTTTCCCAACGTTGTGCCCGCGAAGTACGCGAAGGTGTCGTTTCCCCAGGCGATCAAAAAGCCAAGCAGCAGCCACCAGAGGCCGTTGGGCATATCGCGCAGTGCGATCGCCTGCGCCCCCATCGCACCCATGTAGATGGCAGGCACAACAGTCGCCATGGCGGCGGTAAGGGGCGCCTCGTGCAGGGTGACCGCCCAAACGAAGACAGCCACGAAGCCCAGAAAAAGAACGAGCGAAGCAGGCAGCAACGCCGGCTGCCAACCCGAGAAGGCAAGTGCAGCCAGCCACACCATCCCCAACAGCACTTGCGGGTCGAATCCCCCGCGTATCTCCATGCCGTAGAATTCAAAGCCGCCCAGCAGCATGGCGACGATGGCCATGGCCGCAAACCACCAGCCGCCGAGCCAGGAAATGGCGACTACAACCGCGAAGGAGGAGACGCCAACCAGGGTGCGCAGCAGCATGGGGGAATGTGCGACTAAACTTGTGCGACGGGCGTCGCAGGAGACTGCGAATTGTCGGCTGGAGGCCCCTGCGCCACGACGCCGCCGAAGCGCCGCTGTCGCCCGGCGTAGGTTGCCAGCGCGCGGTAGAGTTCGTCTTCGTTGAAATCGGGCCAGAACGTGGGGGTCTGATAGTACTCGGCATAGGCTGCCTGCCACAACAGGAAGTTGCTCAGACGCCACTCGCCTCCGGTGCGAATGATCAGGTCGGGGTCGGGCAGGTCGGCCACGTAGAGGTGGTGGCTCAGCAGTTCCTCGGTGACAGCTTCGGGCGCGACGCCTGCCTGCATGATGCGGCGCACGGCATCCAGAATTTCGGCGCGCCCACCGTAGTTGAAGGCCACGTTGAGAATAATGCGGCGGTTGTTCTTCGTCACTTCGAGTGCATTGCGCACCTGGCGCTGGAGTTGCGGGTCGATCCCCTCCAGCCGCCCGCTGTGAACGATCTTCACGCCGTTGCGGTTGAGGTCGCCCAACTGGCGCTGTATCGTCAAGCCCAGCAGCCGCATGAGCCCGGTGACTTCGTCGGGCGGGCGGCGCCAGTTCTCTGTGGAGAACGCGTAAATCGAGAGGACCTCGACACCGAATTCGACGCAGCTCTCGAGAATGCGCTTGATGTTGTCCACACCGGCGCGATGGCCGGCGAGGCGCGGCAGCCCGCGGTTCTGCGCCCAGCGACCGTTGCCGTCCATGATGATGCCGACGTGGCGTGGAACTGAACTCAATTGGGGACGCTGCTCGGCAGGCTGACTGCTCAAGGCAAGACTCCTGGAAATGGAACGCGCATCGGTGGCTCTTGTCGGCGCTAGACGGTCATGATCTCGACGTCCTTGTCGCGCGCCAATTCGTCAACGCGCTTGATCATTG
>CAYRVP010000045.1:0-28526 GCA_964427845.1 uncultured Caldilineaceae bacterium | reverse complement strand
AGTGCGTGCCGGTGGCCGAGGATCACCTCGTCGTGACCCGAGGTCCCGGAGGTCCCGACCCGCGCGGACCGGCCCAATCGGCCTGGTTCGAGATGTGCCTGGCCGCCACGTACTCGACATCGCCTCTCGGTGGGACGCGATGGCTCCCGCGGAGCGAGGCCGCCTCGCCGCGGACGTCGCACTGGCGAAGATGACGGCCACCACTGCTGCGGTGGAGGCCACCGACGAAGCCCTCCGGATCGCAGGCGGCCATGGGTTCGCGGCCGGTCGACTGGAACGGGCGTTCCGGGATGCGCGGGCCGGGCTCATCAACCCACCCCTCGACGACCTCACCCGCCAGGGGTTCGCCCGAGGCGTGCTCGAGCGCGTGCGAGCCGGGGATGTTCCGTCCGCCCGGCAACATCATCGACTCCATGGTCGCCGTGGTGGACCCGCCGACGAACGAGCGCGTGCTGGACCCCGCCTGCGGCACCGCGGGCTTTCTGATTTCATCGTGGAAGCACATTGTCAATGCCAACCGCGACGCCGCCGGCAACAGCACGCTGACCCCCGCCGAGCGGGAGCAGTTGGCCAGGAACTTCACTGGCTATGACATCTCGCCCGACATGGTGCGGCTGTCGCTGGTGAATATGTACCTGCACGGCTTTGCCGACCCGCACATTGCCGAGTACGACACCCTCTCCAGCCAGGAGAAGTGGCACGAGTACGCCGATGTGGTTCTGGCCAACCCGCCCTTCATGTCGCCCAAGGGAGGCATCCAGCCGCACAACCGCTTCTCGGTGCAGAGCAAGCGCAGCGAAGTGCTCTTTGTGGATTACATGGCCGAGCACCTGACGCCCAACGGCCGCGCCGCCATCATTGTGCCCGAGGGGATCATCTTCCAGAGCCAGAATGCGTACAAGCAACTGCGCAAACTGCTGGTGGAGACGGCGCTGGTGGCAGTGGTCTCGCTGCCCGCGGGGGTCTTCAATCCCTACTCGGGCGTCAAGACCTCAATCCTGATCCTTGACAAGGCGCTGTCGAAGCAGGCGCAGAGCATCGGCTTCTTCAAGGTGGAGAACGACGGCTTTGGCCTGGGGGCGCAGCGGCGCGAGATTGAGAAGAACGACCTGCCGCAGGTGAGGGCCGAGCTGGCGGCCTACCTGAACGCCCTGCGCGCAGGCGCGCCCACCGAGTCCCTGCTCTCCCCCAGGTCCACCGAGTCCCCCAGGTCCACAGCGTCCACAGCCCTGCTTGTGCCCAAGGCGAAGATCGCGGCGAACGGGGAGTACAATTTGAGCGGGGAGAGGTATAGGGAGAATGGCGCTGCGTTGACGGCATTCCCGTTTCGCACTATCAAAGAAGTTTCAGTTGAAATTCGCGCTGGATTCGCGAGTGGGCAATCGAGTGTAGACACCGTGGGCGTGCCGCATGTGCGCCCAATGAATATTAACGAGAATGGTAGGTTCGTTCCCGAAGGGATGAAGTGCATCTCGGAGGAGGAGTATAAGGGTCGTGAGGATTACGCGCTTGAAGCGGGCGACGTGCTGTTCAACAACACCAACAGCGTAGAATTGGTGGGCAAAACCTGCGTGATTGAGTCCCCACTCCGTGGCGGATTCTCAAACCACATGACACGCATTCGCGTGAATCGCGACATCTGCGTGCCGCGTTTTCTTGCGTTGCTGCTACACAGTGCCTGGCGCAGAGGTCAGTTCACAGAACGGGCAACAAGGTGGGTTGGACAGGCGGGTGTCAATTCCAAATCATTGTCCGAGTTCACCATCCCCCTCCCCCCGCTGGCGGTGCAGCGGGAGATTGTGGCGGAGATTGAGGGCTACGAGGTGAAGATTCGCGAACTTGAGCAGGAGATTGCGATCCAACGAAACGCAATACATTCGGTAATCGAAAGAATCTGGGCATAGACGGGAGTCCGTGGATGCAATTCACGCATTATGACCTAGGGCACCAATCTGGCGGTGAAGTGGTTGAAATAACGCTCGTGGGCAGTGCTGCAAATGTGCGCTTGCTTGATTCTTCGAACTTCCAGCGTTATCGGAACGGCCGAGAACACAGGTATGTCGGCGGTCTTGCTCAGAAATCACCAGTACGATTGCAGATTCCCCATTCGGGTACTTGGTATGTTGTAGTCGACATGCAAGGACTTCGTGGCTCAGTAAGGAGTAGCATGCGGATTATGCCACGTGCACTGCCCCCAATACGCCAGGTGCCGCTCGGGTCGGTGCCTTCACTGCTACGAACCATGGAAACCTCTCAATCATCGGAGGATGGCGTCTCGCCACAAACGTTCGATGTCTTCATTTCACACGCTTCGGAGGATAAGGATGAGGTAGTCCGTCCACTGGCAGAGTCGCTCCGTGCCGGCGGCCTAGATGTTTGGTACGATGAGTTTGAACTTCGAATCGGGGACAGTCTCCGTAGGAAGATAGATTTGGGTCTAGCCCGCAGCCGGTTTGGAATTGTGGTATTGTCGCAGGCATTCTTCGGCAAGGGCTGGACAAACTACGAACTAGACGGATTGGTAACTCGGTCGATAAATGGGGAGCAGATTCTTCTTCCCATCTGGCACAACATCACCAAACAACAATTGATTAGCTATAGTCCATCACTTGCCGACAAAGTGGCACGAAACACCGTATCAAACACGATTCAAGAAATCGCTGATGAGATACTGGCCGTTATCCAAGGGGTAATAGAGTGAAAGTCCTTAAGATCGAGGCCGAGCAGGCGCTTGTTGACGCCAACCGCACGCTGATTGCCCGCTTTGAGAAGAAGATACAGGCCACGCTCGCGCGCGTCTGGGGCGAGGACGCGCCTGCAGCCGGGGCCGCGCAGACCGCCACGGGCGACGCCAATCACAATCAATTGTGACGGCATCGCCGCATAATTGTATTTTCGGCGCGCCTGGCGTACACTTTTGCTCTGTCATTTCGGCAGAGTATTCGCGGGGCGTAGCGCAGCCTGGCAGCGCACAGCGTTTGGGACGCTGGGGTCGGAGGTTCAAATCCTCTCGCCCCGACCATAAAGGGCCGGCCTTCCCAGGGCCGGCCCATTTTTTTCCCGCTGCGCATACCGGACGGGCAAAGCGTAAAGGCAAAGCGTCTTGCCTTCCAAGCAAATGCTGCGGGACGCAAGCAAAGCCCGGCTACACACCGCTTGACAATATCATTACGAAGAACGGCGCAAGGTGAGGGTCCTGTGGAGACCCTGTCAACTTGCGCCGTCTCACGTTGTTCTCTGTCTCGCTGCATACGCTCGACTGCCAGAGCCCCCCGCCTGCCCCGCCCACCAGCCATCAGTGCGAGCGTGGATGTAGCGTGGATTTCATATGCGGCCACATATGAATTGCCTATTGCAAATTCTCGGTTCTATGTTATGATGGCTTCGCACCAACCATTCCCTCGTTTCTTCTCGTTTGTCATTCATCTGCCCATTCCTGCTGCAGGCGCCGCCGACCGGCCCTGTCGGCTGATCGCTTGATCCATGCACCCTGCACAACGTGCAGATATAACCTGCCCCGCCAGGGAGCAGCCGGTCTCCGCTTGTGAATCGCCCGGACTGGCACGCAGCGCCGGTTGAGCTATCTGCGCGCTGGGCGCCGGTCCGTCCGTTCAATTACGCAATTTGGACGACATCATGATATCGGATGGCGAAAGCCTTGAGCAGCGCATTGCGCGCCGCTATGACGACCTGACCCCCAAGCAGCGCGTCCTGGCGCGCCTGATTCTTGACAACCGCTACATGGCCTCCTATGCCGCCGCCACCGAGTTGGGTGAACGTGTGAAGGCAAGCGCCGCCACAGTCATACGCTTCTGTCAGGCACTCGGCTACGAGGGCCTGCCCGATCTGCAGGCGGACATCCGCGCCGAACTGCCCAACTATATGACAGCCGCCGAGCGCCTTGATCAGCGCTACGCTGCCACGCTGCACGATGGCGATACCGCCCAGGATCTCTTCCGCACCGACATCCGCAACCTGGAGCGCACAGCCAAGGCCGTTGCCTCGGCGCCCTTTGGCGAGTGCGTGGATGTATTGGCCCAGGCGCGCACCATTCTCGTCATTGGCGGTGGCGTTGTAGCGGCGGCGGCCTACTTCCTCGCCTACTCACTGCATGTCATCGGCCTGCGGGCGCAGGCCGTTCTCAATGACGACGTCGCGCTGGCCGTCAGCATGGCCCATGTTGCGCCGGGGGATGTCGTGGTGGCAATCGGCATCTGGCGCTACATTGGCGCGAATGTGGCATCGCTCGCCAGTGCGCGCCGCGCCGGCGCGCGCACCATTACCATCACCGACAGCGTCGTCTCGCCGCTGGCGCGCCACGCCGATTTTGCCTTTGAGACAGCGACCGAAAGCCTGGCCCACAGCCGCTCGCTCACCGCGATGATGGCACTCATCAACGCACTGGTGGCCGAAGTGGGGCTGCGCGATCGCGAGCGCACCCGCCTGGCTCTGCAGCGCGTTGATGCGCAGTACAAGGAACGGGGATTGCTCATCGAATGAAGATCACCATTTGTGGCGCGGGCAATGCCGCGCAGACGCTCATCGCGCTGCTTGCAGAGAGCCGGGAAAATCAGGTTGTCGTCTATGCGCCCCTTGGCGATGAGGCGCAGCGCCTGGCGGTTGCGTCCAGTGAGGGCGGGGTTGCCGCCACCTTCGCCAACGGCCGCAAGCGCTCAGGGACGCCGCAGCTTGTCACCGCCGACGCCGCAGCCGCTGTGCGCGACACCGAACTGGTGCTGCTGGCGCTGCCCTCCTTTGCCCACGGTGATGTGCTCGCAGCGCTCGCGCCGCATCTACCGCCTGGCGCCTCGATTGGGGCGCTGCCCGCGCGCGGCGGCTTTGACTGGCTGGTGCGTGACCTGCTGCCTGCGCACAATGGGCCGCTCTTTGGCGTGCAGACCCTCCCCTGGGCCTGCCGTATCCACGAGTGGGGGCGTCACGTTCACGTTCTCGGCGTCAAGGCCCAGGTCGATCTGGCCGCCGCCCCGGCCACTGCCGCGGCGGCCGAAGCACGCAGGCTGAGCGCGCTCATCGACCTGCCGCTGCGCTGCGTGGATGGTTTCCTCGGCCTCACCCTGGCCAACCCAGGGCAGATCATCCACCCTGGCATCATGTACGGCCAGTTCCACGATTGGGACGGTGCACCCCTGCCGCTCGAAGCCGTGCCCCTTTTCTATGGCGAAGTGAGCCCGCGCACGGCCGACATTGTGCAGGCGATGAGCGACGAAGTGCAGGCGCTTTGTCGCGTGCTTGAGGCGCGCCTCCCCGGCCTTGACTTGCGCAGCGTAGCGTCGATCTTCGCCTGGCTGCTGGCCGCCTATCCCGACCAGGTTGAGGACGGCCACTCGCTGCAGTCGGCCTTCAACACCAATCGGGCCTATGCCGGCATCCGCTTCCCCGTGACGCCGGCGGAGCAAGGCCGGGTGACGCCGGCGTTCGCTGTGCGCTACCTGACGGAGGATGTGCCCTTTGGCCTGCTTGTCACACGCGGCATTGCCGAGCTGGCCGGCGTCAGGACGCCAATGATCAGCCGTGTGATTGAGTGGGCGCAGGCGCGCATTGGGCGTGAGTACCTTGTGGAGGGACGGGTGGCCGGGCGGGATGTCTCCCAGTCACGCGCGCCGCAGCGCTTCGGCATTGATTCGCTGGAGCAGTTGGCCCTGTCCCCTCTCAGGGTGTAAACATCGCCAGAACAGAGACAAAGTACGGCCGCATGCGGAGCAAATGCCTTTTGTTAGGAGGTTGAACCCGATGAGTGATGGAGCCACGAACGCCGCCAATGCACCCAGGCGCGCCGCGCACTGGGAACATAATGAGGAGCCGGAGCCCGCGCCCATGAAGCGGCGCGTGATGGTGGGCGCCATTGGCAAGTGCGTGCATAACCTGGGCGTTGAGAACTTCTCTGACTGGATGAAGGACCGCGGCGAAGGCTTCCACCCCGTCAAGCTTGGCCCCGCCGTCCCCATCGAGGAGGTCATCAACAAGGTGCGCGAGGCGCGCCCCGAGATAGTGGGTGTCTCCATGCGCCTCGGCGATCTGCACGTGGACCGGCTGATCAGCGAGTTCATCGAGCGTGCCTCGGAATTTGGCCTTCACCCACAGGAGAGTGGCATCCGCTACGCCTTCAGCGGGCTGCGCCCGGCGGCCAACCTTGTGCGCGCCATGACCGGCCAGCCGCTTGAGGAGGACCGCTTCACGCGCGACGAAGAACGTCACTTTGACCTTGACGACGTGCGCGCCGAGTTCGCTGACCGGCCCCACTTCCAGGACTTCTTTGCGCTCGTGGCGGACGACTACGTCTCCATGGAGGAGCTTGAAGACTTTGCCGTGGGCAAGGTGGAGCGCGTAGCCACTGCGGCCGTTACCTGGTCCGATTCACTGGTGGAGCGGATTGAGCAGGTGCGCGCGCGTGAAAACCGCCCCATCCTGCGCGCCCACATCGGCATTGCCGCGCCTACCATCGAGCCGACGATTGCGGGCATCGAGAAGTTGGCCGAGGCGGGCGCCTTCGAGGTTGTCTCGCTCGCACCGGACCAGACCTCTCAGGAGTTACTGGCCAAGTTCATCCGCGGCGAGGAAGACCCGGCGCGCTATCTGGCCGGGCAGGGCGGCGCGCCGATTCGCACGATCGAGGACCTGCGCCGCCTCAAGGCCGCCACGCAGCGCGGCAACTACCCCCTGACGCGTATCTACACCGGCACCGACGAACTTGTGGAACTGGCCAAGCTCTTTGAGGAGCACCTCAACATGGCCTTCCCCGCCGTGCCCATCTTCTTCTACAACCAGATTGACGGCCGCGGCCCCATTTCCATCCGCGACAGCTTTGACGAACACTACGCCACCATCCGCTGGTGGGCGGCGCAAGGCAAGCCGCTGGAAATCAACGACCCCCACCAGTGGGGATTGCGCTACGCCTCGGATGACATGCAGTTGACAGATCACGTGCTTGTCGCCGTGATTGCGCTCAAGCTGGGCATTCGCAACTACGTCATGCAGCAGATGTTTGAGCTGCCCCCGGCCATCAGTGCGCTTGATGACCTCGCCAAGATGAAGGGCGCCTACGACCTGATTGCACCGCTGACGCGCGCGTACGACTTCCATGTCATCAAGCAGACGCGCAGCGGGCTGCCCAGCTTCCCGCCCAACCTCAACCAGGCCAAGGGGCACCTCGCCTTCGGCATCTACACGCAGCTCTACATGGAACCCGACATTCTCCACGTGGTCACGCACTCCGAAGCGCACCACGAAGCCAGCGCCGACGACATCATCGAATCCTGTGAAATCGTCAAGCAGGTCTGCTGGGATTTCGCCAAGGGGGGCGTGCCCAACATCTGGGCCGACCCGGAACTGGCCGCGCGCAAGCTCGAATTGCAGCGCGGCGCCATGTACAACCTGCTCCACCTGGCAATCATGGGCGGCTATGACGGCGCGTGCACCGTTGCCAACTTTGAGGAATATGCCCATCCCCCGGCCGAGGGAGACAACGGGCGCAATTTTGAGTCAATGCTGCTCAGCCTGGTGGATGAAGCCAACTACGCCAGCGGTGAGTGTGGCATGATCAGCCCTGACACGCTCGACCTGGCGCTGGTGGTAGGGCTCTTCCAGGGGCCGCACATCACGGTCATTGATCGCCGCTACGAGCTTTCGGGCGCGTGCCGCACGCACGTGGTGGATGGTTACTGCCGCTGCTACGAGTGGAACGGCATCCCCGTGCGCGATGAAATGCACCGTGTGGACCTTGTGCGCGAGCACTTCCCCTGGTACTTCGACAAGAGTATTAGCCACACCGATGATGCGCAGGTTGCCTATGGCCACGACTCCGACGAGGAGCACATGGACGAGGCGGCCGTCGCCCGCTATCGCAACGAGGTAGGCATCCACGAGCGCATTCGCGACAAGGTGCTCGTCGTGGACTTTGGCAGCACCTACACCAAGGTCGGCATCTTCGACCCGAAGGACGAGAGCTTCAGCCTCAACTACGTGCCCACGACTGTGGATGACATCCGCATTGGCCTTGCCGACGGCATAGGCGTGCTTGACGAGTGCCGCAAAGGCGGCAACGGCGACGGGGGCTATGACTGGGCGCCTCTCAAGCGCGCCATGGATCAATTTGCCGTGCGCCTGCCCTGCTCAAGCGCCAAGGGCGGCCTCAAGGTCGTGACCGTAGCGCTGAGCAAACAGGAGAGCGGCTTTGCCGCCGAGCTTGCCGCCCTGACCGCCGGGGCCAAGCTCGTGGGCACGTACGACGGCAAACTCACGCCGCAACAGGCGCGTGCCATCTTTACCCACGACCAGCCCGAAATTGTGCTGATTGTGGGCGGCACCGATGCCGGCGGTGACAGCGCAACACAACTCCACAATGCCCGTTTGCTCGCCGAGAATGTCATCCACGCCACCTATGGCGACTACGGCATTCCCTTCATTTATGCCGGCAATCAGGACGTTGTGCCACAGATCGAACAGATCTTCCGCGAGAAGGGCATCGACTATCGCATTGCCGCCAACGTCATGCCCGAGATCAACGATTTCCGCATTGAGACCGTCAACGAAGCGATTCGCGAACTCTTCCAAACCGTCATTGTGCGCGGCAAGGGCTTCGACGTGGTGGAAGAGTATATGGACGCCCCCTTCATTCCAACGCCGCGCGCCTGCTTCCGGGGCATTCAACTGCTGGCCCACGGCTACGGCAACGAAGAGGGCATCGGCAATATTCTTGCGCTTGACATCGGCGGCGCGACCACCGACTTCTATTGCATGGTGCGCGAGAACCCGCTCTACCTCTACCCAGGCAGCGACCTCAAGAAGAAGGTCAAGCGCACAATCCTCAAGACACCCAACACGCCCCTCTCCTACCGCCGTGTGGAGGGCAAGTACGGGCTGAGCTACAACGCCGAAAGCCTCAAGGAACTGGAACAGTTCCGCAACGGCACATTGCGCGCGCGGCTTTCGGACTACATTGCCGAGCGATTCCCCGACTACCGCCCGAGCGACGACCAGTTGGGTCGCTTCGCCAGCTACGGCAGCCGCCTGGAGATCCATCTTGGCGACTACCTGAGCTGGATTAGCGCCAATCCTCACAGCAACGCAGTTGGCCCTGTGGAGAACGCCGCCCGCTCATACCTGGCGCGCGAAATACTGTCCGTTGCCACCGAGAAGCATGTGGGCCATGTGGATGAGACTGACACCTACTTCCTGCAGTACGGTGTCAACTTCCTCAACCAGCCCTCCACGGTGCTGCTCATCGGCGGCACGATCTACCACAAGTGCCGCGACCGCGAGCCGGGCTATGAGGACGACCTGCGCATAATTGCCGGCGGTGTGCTCTACGATGAAGGGTCTCCGTCAATCCTGCGTCCCGACGCACCGGTGCTGCTTGATGCCACCTATCTGGTCAGCGTGCTTGGTGGGCTGTACGGCCGCCTGGAACCTGAGCGCGCCCTGCGTGTGATGAAGCGCGCACTGCAGCCGCTGGGTGCAGCTGCAGAGCGAACACCTCTTGCCCCGCAACCGGCGTAGGCCCGGCCGGTTTACCCGATCAGAGATTGACTGCAGGCTGCTGTGCGGGGACCCATCCTTCGCCCAACCGTTCCACTCAACCCCATACTACGGAGGGAGACTATGTCGAAACTGCGAACCCTGCTTTTCTTCACCGTGCTGATTGCAGCACTCGTTGCCGGCGCGTGCGCAACACCGGTGCAACCGGCCGCCACCACGGATGCAGCGGCGGTTCCCGCAGGAGAGGCCGCGGCTGCGCCCGCCGCAGCCGCGGACCAAACCATCATCGTTGCGCTGGCCGGTGCACCCGATTCGCTCGACCCGGCCGACCACCGCAGCCGCCTCTCCGAAACGGTCATCCGTAACATGTTTGACGGCCTCGTGACGCGCGACACAACCAGCGGCGTGCATCTGGAGCTTGCCGAATCAATCGAACTGATTGATCCCACGACCTACGAGGTCAAGCTGCGCCAAGGTGTGAAGTTCCACGATGGTTCCGAGATGACCGCCGACGATGTGGTTTTCACCTTCGACCGCATCATTCAGGAGAATATGATTGACTATCCCGAGGCGCACACTTCACCGCGCAAGGGGCTGATTGCGCCGCTGGCCTCGGTGGAAAAGGTCGACGACTACACAGTGCGACTGATGCTGTCGGCGCCGTGGCCGCCCGCCATGCAGTTGCTTGTGCATCAGCAGATTGTGCCCAAAGCCTACATTGAAGCAGTCGGCACGAAGGGCTTTGTTGAGAATCCGATCGGCGCCGGCCCCTTCCATTTCGTCGAGGGACAGTTGGACGACCAGGTGGTGATGGAGCGTTTTGACGACTACTATGGCGGCGCGCCCGACCTGTCGCCCGTGGGCCCGGCCTGCATCCAGCGCGCCATCATCCGTGTCATCCCCGAAGCCAGCACGCGCGTCGCCGCGCTGCTCGCCGGCGAGGTGCAGATCATCCAGGCTGTGCCGCCGGACCTGGCTGCCACGCTTGAGCAGAACCCCGACGTGGTCGTCAAGTCCGCCCCCGGCACGCAGCCCAAGTGGATGGAGCTGAACGTCAATCAGGCGCCCTTCGACAATAAGGATGTGCGCCAGGCGCTCAACTACCTCATCGACAAGCAGCTCATCATTGACGCCCTCTACAGCGGCCGCGCCGTGGCATTGGGCGGGGCCCTCTCGCCCTTCAACAACTTCGCCGATCCAAACCTCAGCCCCTACGCCTATGACCCAGCCAAGGCGGCTGAACTGCTGGAAGGTGCGGGCATCAGCGACAGTGACGGCGACGGCAAGCTTGAGTGGAACGGCGCACCCTGGTCGTTTGTCGTGGACAGCGTCGACGAGCACCGCTCCCTGGCCGAAGCTGTGGTCGCACAGTTGCAGGAGGCCGGCATCGACGCCAGCCTGCGCTTGTGGGAGTTCAGCGTCGTCTCGCCCTTACTCAAGGCGGGCGAGCGCACAGCCTACCTGGATGACTGGGGCGATTCGGCGTTTGACCCCGTGGGCCACATGGAAGCCAAGTGGCACGGCGTTGTTGCCGACTCACCCTATGGGCGCGGCAACTTCTCCGGCTACAATAACGAGCGGGTGAACGAGTTGATCCAGGCCGGCGAAACCGAGACCGACGTGGCCAAGCGCCACGAGCTCTACGATGAAGCCCAGGCGCTAATCTACGACGAGGCTCCCGCAGTCTTCCTGATTCTGCCCGAGGAGCTCGAGGCTGCCTCTGTACGCGTGCAGAACTGGGAGCCCGCTTCCGACAGCCGCGTCAACCTTCACGATGTCTGCCTTCAGTAAACCACTACACTGAATGTTGCAGACGGCGCGTCAACCGCCGCCTGCACCTGCTCTGTGCGAGGGAGCCGAGCCGATGCCCCGGTTCGGCTCTCCCGCCCCGTTTCCGCACCGCCCCAGATCCGCTTTCGCGTTCGGAGCCCGCCCATGCGTCTTGTCAAGACATTGGAACGCCTCCTCGCCGCGCTGCCCATAATGCTGGGCGTCGCGGTCATCGTCTTCCTCTTCATGCGCCTCACGCCGGGCGATCCGGTGGACATCATGATGGGGCAGGGGGGCGCGGTCTCCGCCGGCGAGGTGGAACAGTTGCGCAGCGAGTTCAACCTTGACAAGCCGATCATGCAGCAACTGGGCATCTTCCTTGCCGATCTGGCGCGCGGCGACCTGGGCAACTCTTTTGTGCAGCAGAAACCCGTTACGCAACTGATTGGCGAACGGCTTCCCGCCAAAATCGAGCTGGCGCTGGCGGCGCTGCTCATGGGGCTGCTGATTGCGTTCCCAATCGGCATCATCTCGGCGGTCAAACAGAATTCGTGGATTGACCGTTTGAGCATGGCGGGGGCTTTTCTGGGTATCTCCATGCCTTCGTTCTGGCTTGGCATCCTGCTGATTCTCATCTTCTCCGTCAATCTGCACTGGCTGCCTGTACAGGGGCGTATCGACTATGACGCGCAACTGCAAGTAATCACCGGCTACTATGTACTCGACAGCATCCTCACGCGCAACTGGGCGGCGCTTGACAGCAGCGTGCGCCATTTGATTCTGCCCGCGCTCACGCTGGGCGCGGGCGTTGCGGCGATTGTGGCGCGCGTGCTGCGCTCGAGCCTGCTTGAGATTCTGCGCTCGGACTACGTCAAACTGGCGCGCGCCAAAGGCGCGGGCGAGACGCGCACCATCATGAAGCATGCGCTGCGCAACGCGCTCATCCCCACGGTAACGGTTGTGGGCCTGCAGGTGGGCGTGCTGCTGGGCGGCAACATGATTGTCGAGACGGTCTTTGGCTGGCCGGGCATGGGACGCATGGTGGTGGATGCGATCTTCAACCGCGACTTCCCGCTGGTGCAGGGCACGGTCATGGTCTACGCATTCACCTTTGTCGCCGCCAATCTGATTGTGGATATTCTCTATACTTACTTGAACCCCAAGATCGAACTGTAGAGTTCTTGCCTCAGATGAAGTGACAGGATCTGATACGCGCATGGCAACAGTGACAGAGGCCCGCACACAACCGGCATGGCGCCGTATGATGGGAATTCGCGTGCGCCTGTGGCGGCAGCGCGGCGGCGAATTCTGGTACGATCTGCGCCACCACCCCGTCGCGCTGATCAGCGGCGTGATCATCATCCTCTATGTGCTCGGGGCCATCTTTGCGCCCCACATCACCTGGCACAACCCCGAACTTGGCAGCCTGCGCAGCCGCTTGCTCCCGCCTGTATGGGCGGCGGAGGGTTCCTGGTCCTTCCCCCTGGGCACTGACGGCCAGGGACGCGACCTCTACACGCGCATTATCTACGGGGCACGCATCTCGCTGCTGGTGGGCGTTCTCTCGGTCGGCATCTCGGTCATCATCGGGCTGATTCTGGGCGCAAGCGCCGGGTACTTCCGCGGACGCACCGATGCCATCATCAGCCGCTTTGCCGATCTGCTGATGGCCTTTCCCTTCCTTATCTTTGCCATTGGGGTCATGGCCTTTTTGGGGCCGGGTTTCACCAATCTGATTCTGGCGCTCACCTTCAAGGGATGGGTTGAGTTCTTCCGGCTGGCGCGCGGCGAGATGATTGCCGAAGGGACGCGCGAGTATGTTGAGGCCGCGCGCGTGACGGGCCAGAGCCACACGCAGATCATTGTGCGCGAGATGCTGCCCAACATCATCCAGTCCATCCTCGTGCTCACAACGCTGCGCATGGGCTTCATGATTGTGACGGAGGCAAGCCTCAGCTTTCTGGGGTTGGGTATTCAGCCCCCCACACCCGCCTGGGGCAGCATGGTTGCCGACGGGCGCAACTACCTGCTTAATGCGTGGTGGGTGGCCACCGTGCCGGGCATTGCCATTGTGGTGCTTGTGCTCTCGATCAACCTCTTTGGCGAATGGCTGCGCGATATCCTGGACCCCCGCCTCAAGATCGAGTAGTCGCTGCGCCCCCACGGGCGCACTGTAAGTCGCTGCGCCCCCATGGCGCACTGTGCAGAACGGACTATGCGCATGGCCGGCGGACAAAACCCCGTGCTTGAACTCCGCAACCTCACAACCGTCTTCCCCACGCGCCGCGGCGAAGTGCGCGCCGTGGACGCCGTCAACCTCGCCCTTTACCCAGGGCAGATTTTGGGGTTGGTGGGCGAGAGTGGCTGCGGCAAGAGCACCGTGCTGATGTCGATTCTGGGGCTGATCGCGGCGCCGGGCTATATTGCGCAGGGGCAGGCGCTGCTCGAAGGGCGCGACGTGAGCAAACTCGACGGCCCTGCGCTGCGCGCCCTGCGCGGCAAAGAGATCGCCATGATCTTCCAGGACCCGCTCAGTACGCTCAATCCTGCGTTTCACGTGGGCGAGCAAATTCGCGAGTCGCTGCGCTTGCACAACATGTACCCTGGCCCGCCCATCTGGCCGCTGGATCGCGGCCGGCGCAGCCGCGAGCAGGCGCGCGTGCTCGAGGTGATGACTGAGGTCGGTATCCCTGCCCCCGTGGCGCGCTACCGCGCCTACCCTCACGAGTTCAGTGGGGGCATGCAGCAGCGCGCGCTCATCGCCATCGGCCTCTCCTGCAACCCCAAGGTGCTGCTGGCCGATGAACCCACGACCGCGCTCGACGTGACGATTCAGGCGCAGATTCTCGATTTGATGAAGCGCATCAACCGCGAACACGGCACGGCCATCATTCTCGTCACGCACGATCTGGGGTTGGCGGCTGAGTTCTGTGACCACATTGCCGTGATGTACGCCGGGCGCATTGTGGAGATTGGCGCGACCGACGCCGTGATCGAGAACACGCAACATCCATACACAAAGGGGCTTCTGGAATGCATCCCCAACATCAGGCAGCGGCAGGCCATTAAGCCGATTCTGGGCAGCGTGCCGGATCTGGCGGAGCTGCCCCCCGGCTGCGCGTTTGCACCGCGCTGCAATCTTGCCAAGCCCATTTGCAGCCGGGCTTTCTTTCGCCTGCAAACAATCAGCGGTGAACCGGCCCAGGGCATGCAGCGCAGCGGCGAGGTGCACATGGCGCGTTGCCTGCAGTTGACCAACTACCAACTGCCGGCTGATGCCTGAACGCGCCGCGCACCGCCGCCGTAGGTCACGTCTCCGCCGTGGCGTAGTTGTTAGCGCACCCATGCCTGAATAAGCATGGGCCGCCGCTACGCTACGCAACTGCTGCCGCTGCAGTCTTGCGTTCTTCGCCTCCTCTACACCGTTGCTTCGGGAGAGCAATACATGCAACAAGTGGATCGCAGCGCCGTGCCTCTGGTTGAGGCCAGAGGGATAGTCAAACAGTTTCACGTGCGCCACAGCCTGCTCGCGCGCTGGATTGCGGGCAAGCAGGAACAAGTTGTGCGCGCCGTGGATGGTGTGAATCTTGCTATCTGGAAGGGCGAAACGGTGGGGCTGGTGGGCGAGAGCGGCTGCGGCAAGACGACGCTGGGGCGTGTGTTAACGCTGCTCCACGAGCCGACGGCAGGCGATCTGCGCTTCATGGGGCGCGCGGTCGTTGACAAGCATGCAACGGTGGATGTCCCTGACGCGCCGCCCGTCGTCGTCCCCTACTACCGCGTGGCGCAAATCGTTTTCCAGAACCCCTATTCGTCGCTCAACCCCCGCAAGACAGTGCGCGAAATCCTCACCGTGCCGCTGCGCGCGCGCGGGGTTATGGAAGCCGCGGCCGTTGAAGATGAGGTGCAACTGCTGGTTGGGCGCGTGGGACTGAACGCACGCCATGTGGACCGCTACCCCCATCAGTTCAGTGGCGGACAGCGGCAGCGCATTGGCATTGCGCGCGCGCTGGCCATGCGCCCCCGCTTCGTCGTTGCCGACGAGCCGGTCTCCAGCCTGGATGTCTCAATTCAGGCGCAGGTGATCAATCTGCTGGAGGAGCTGCAGGAGGAGTTCCACCTCACCTTCCTCTTCATTGCGCACGACTTGAGCGTGATCTACCACATGAGCAACCGAGTAGCCGTGATGTACCTGGGGCGGATTGTGGAGGAAGGCGACACGGATGACCTCTTCCGTTCGCCGCTGCACCCCTACACCCAGGCGCTGCTCGCCGCAGTACCCGTGGTTGAGAAGGCGGCGCGACGGCAGCGCATTCTCCTTTCCGGCGGCGTGCCCAGCCCCATTGACCCACCGTCGGGCTGCCATTTCCACCCTCGCTGCTTTGCCAAAAAGGGGCCCATTTGCGAACAAGCGGCCCCGCCCTTCTTCAGGGTCAATGCACAGCGCGTTGCCTGCTGGCTCTACGATGACCAGCCTATCGCCAGTGCGAACGACACTGCAAACGGCCAGCATGTGGCGGCCGAGCCTGCGACGGAAGCCCTGCACGGCGTTGCGACATCACCCCAGCCGCAAACGGTCACTGCCGGTGGTGCGGCTGACAGCGCATCCGTAGCACAAGAATCGAGTGCGATTCTTTGAGGGAGAAAACGCGATGTTCCCGCACCTGACTCTTGCAGGGACGCCCCATGAGATGGGTCGCCAACACGCGCGCCAGATCCGCCCCCTGCGCACACTGTTGATGGGGGCATTTGAGGCGCGCCTTGCCGAAGTGCGCGTGCTTGGTGCAGACGCGCCCTCGGTGGTTGCGGAAGCCCAAAGCGCACTCGCAGCGCACGACCGTCCGCTGCTCGATTTTCTCGCGGGTCTCGCCGACGAGCTTGCGCTGCCTCCTGCTGATCTGCTCACCTATACGCTGGGATCGTACCTTCTGGACTTCTACAGGGTGACGCATCCTGTGCCGCCCATCATGCAGCAGTTGCTTGATGACGGCTGCACCACATGGGCCGCTGCGGCACCCTGGACTGCCGACGATGGGCCTCTGCTGGCCAAAAATCGTGACTTCCGTCAGGACCACATTGCGCTTCAGATCCTCTGCACGGTACGGCCAACCGCCGGCTACCGCTACCTCTGCCTGGGCAGCGCGGGCAGCCCCCACGTCTATAGTTCGGGCATCAATCAGCGGGGCCTTGCCATCGCCGACACGCACGTCCTTTCCACCGATCTGGGGCAGGGCGTGCCGCGATCATCGCTCATGCGCACAGTGCTAGAACAGCACGACACAACGCAGTCTGCGCTCGATTACCTGCGTTCGGTGCCTCACATGGGGGGTGGCACACTGATTCTGGCCGACGCACAGGGCGACCTGGCGGTGTGCGAGAGCGGCAATGCGCACTGTGGATTCCTGACGGCAGGCGCGTTCGCTGCACCCCAGGCCGGCAGCGTGCTTGCCAGTGCCAATCACTTCGTCACTGCCGAGATGGCGGCGGCCTGGATGGAAGACGAGCCGCCAATGCTGATCGGCAATTCGCAGGCCCGCCGGGCGCGTGTACTCGCCGCTCTGGAGCGAGCGAAAGGCGTCGTGGATGCCAACTGGGCGCGGCAGATGATGGGCGCGCACGGCAGCCTGCAGGACGCAATCTGTCGGCACGCGCGCAGGCCGGACGACCCGTTGCCACCCGTTTGCATGGAGAGCAGCACAATCTCTTCAGTGATCTACCTGCCGCGGGGTGCGGCAGGCAAGGCCACGGCTGCGCCTGCCGCCTGGCTCATCAACGGGCAGCCTTGCGGAGACGACTGGGATTGGGAGCGGCTTGCATAGTATTCGGCGCCGCACCTGGACGACAACCTACCCTCTTTGGTGCATCGCTACTTCCGTGAGGATGCGTCGAAAGTGCATAACACGCTCTAGACCGACCTGCCGACTACCCACCGCACTTGTCCATCCGTTCCTAACCGCACATCCACAAAGATCTCCACCGTCTTGGGCACAGTCACTCTTCCCCGCGCTTGACACACACGGCCCTTCGCGCACACAATGATGACCTCGCATGTCATCTGCCTTATGTGGGCAGAGGCTGCTTATGAAAACGATGCAGAGACCCTGCCTCTTCGCGTTTTAACAGTGCGCCGTTTTTTGTGCAATACTTGTATCCCAGTGGTGCATAGCCACACGTCCGGCGGGCATAGCTTAAAGGCAAAGCCTCTGCCTTCCAAGCAGATGATGCGGGTTCGATTCCCGCTGCCCGCTCCACTCTCCCCATCCACTCTCCCCGCATGATTGCTTTGCGCAGCACAGACCAGCCCTGGATCGGTAGCTCAATGGCAGAGCAGGGGGCTCATAACTCCTTGGTTACAGGTTCGAATCCTGTCCGATCCACTCCCCCTGCCCCCAAAACCAAACTGGGCACGCCCCCTCCGCAACTTTCGTTGCAAATATCCTTGAATCTGACGGTGGAAAATGCCCCCAATTGGGGTAGAATGGCAGCAATTGATGCACAGAGCTGGCGCCCACATGCGCGCCCAGTAAACGGCTTACCTATTGGAGACGCTTTTCATGAATAATGCAGAGAAATCCACGGCTGCGCCTTCGCTGCAGATCTACCAGTTCCAAATCGCCTTGCAGTACATCGATCCCCCCATCTGGCGGCGCTTTCAAGTGCGCGACGACACCACGCTGGGCACGCTCCACGAAATCATCCAGTTCGTTATGGGCTGGGAAGATGACCACATGCACCAGTTTGCGCATAACAACGCCATCTACGGCATGGCCGACATGGAGATGGGCATGAACGTGCGCGACGAGGACCAGGCGACCCTGCGCAGCCTGGGGCTGAAGCTGGGTGATATTTTGACCTATGAATATGACTTTGGCGATGGCTGGCTGCATGGGCTACTGCTCGAGGAAATCCTGCCGCCCGCACCGGCCACTCGCTACCCCATTTGCATTGAGGGCGAGCGCGCCTGCCCGCCCGAGGATTGCGGCGGCCCGCCCGGTTACGAGAACATCCTGCGCATCCTTGCCCTGCCCGCCAGGAGACGCTCGGAAGATGACTTGGAAATGCTGGACTGGTTGGGCGAGGAGTACGACCCTGAGGAGTTTGACATCGCGTCGGTCAACCTGGAGTTGAGCCAGTTTGCGCCCTCGCGCACAGGTTGGGGGCGGTAGTCCCCGTCTGCCCCGTCGGCGCCAAGCGCCGTTTGCAAGAACAAAAAGGGCCGGCTGCGCTTCTGCAGCCGGCCCTTTCGCGTGCTCAAATGGTGGTGCGTGGCGCACGGGGTGAGGCGCCGTGGTGCGTCGCGCGCCTACTGGCCAATCACCAGATATTGCGCGCTCACCCAGCCGCCCGCCGTATTCTCGGGCGTAGCGGGTGAGCCGCCAAGTTTCACCCACGCGCCATCGGCCGAGAGCTCGAGCACCGGGAAGGTCTCGCCCCGGTAGCCAAAGCCCACAATCGGCGCTTCGGTGTTAGGTTCGGCGCGAATACGCACGCGCCACTCGGCAGTCACCGTGGCTGAGCCGGCGGATGGCGCAGCAATCCCCTCGGCCGTGGGTGCAGGGGTGGGCGCTTCAGGCGCGCTCTCGGTGACGGCGGCGGTTTCCGTCAGGGGTGCGGTTTCGGTCACGGGGGTGCTCGGTTCGAGGGTCGGCTCGGGCGTAGGCTCAAGCGTCGGCTCGGCGGCATCCACCGTCGCGGTGATGGGCGCGCTGCCCTCGGGCGTGGCGGAGGGCAGTTCGACTGCCGGCGTCTCCGTGGGCGGCGGCGGCGTGGGAATCCTCACAATCGGCAGGTCGGTAATATCGCCGCGCATCGTCACCAAATCCACAGAGACCCAGCCGCTGCCTGGGTCAAACTGGGGCAGCGCCAATTCAAGCCACATGCCGTCGGAGCTGCGCCCCGTGACCGGGTAGCTTTCGCCCTCGGCAAGATTGCCCACCAGTTGGCTGTTGACAGTCGGCTCCGCGCGCACACGCAGCGAGCGCGTAATTACCGTGGCCATGGCCATGTCATCGGGCGTGGGCGTTGTCGTGGGGGTTTCGGTGGGGATAGGCACTGTACCGCCGGGCGCCTGCTGAACGCCCTCAGGTGTAATCGGCACGCACGCCACAAGCAGTGACGCCACAATCGCCATAACTGAAATGCGCTGCAACCAGACTGGCATAGGAACTCCTTTGTAATGATTCGATTCGCATGGCGACCTATCGGTCGCGGCGTACGGTGGCGCGCAAGATAGCGAATGCGGCGCGCCGTTGTTGAGTATGGCACAGCCACTTGCGCCGCCCAAATCCGCTGCACCGGTGTTACTTGTGCTCGGCGCCTGGCACAGGCGCTTCCCAGCGGCCCACCTCGGCGAGTGTCGCGCTGTCGTAGACAATGGCGAGGATGCGCGCCCCTCCGGTGGCGGGGGGCAACTCAATCTGGTAGGCGTCGCGCACCACCTCGCCGGAGAGCCACGCCGTTGTGGGCGACAGCATGCGCAGGGGGAAGAGATCCTGCTGGGCGGGCGCGCCCGTAGCGAGGGGGAGTGTCTCGCCTGCCGCATCCACCACGCGCAGCGAGAGCTTGAGCGTCTGCGTGAGGGGGGCCTGTGGCTGCCAGTAGAGCGCGAGGTCGGCCGTGCGCCCGTTGCTGCCGTCGAGCAGCCCCAGGTCATAGCCGGTGAGCAGCAGCGCGCCGTTGGCAAAGGGCTGCGCGGCAGCTGTTTGGGGCGCCGGCGGCTTAGCGGCGCCGCGTGGATGGACGCGCACGAGCGCGCCCTCGCCGCCAAAGCTGTAGGCCGCCTCGACGCCCGGCAATTCGCGCGTCAGATAGGCGGGCGCGCCGGAAGCGAAGGCGGCAGCCAGCAGCGCGCGCCGCTGCGCCTCATCGTTGGCAACCACCGCTGCGGCCGCGCGCGCGCGCCCGTGCGCAGCCTGCATGTAGCGGATGGCGGTCATCTCGCCCTCCAGCCCCAGCACCTGGCTGCCGGGCGCAAAGCGGGGCGACGAAAGTGCGAGCGCGTAATCGTGTACGGCCCAGCCGGCGCGCGGCGGTGACGGTGTGCGCCCGCCCAGGCCCAGTGCAGCGATGGCAACCAACGCTGCGCCCCCCAGCGCGCCCAGCCAGCGCCCGCTGCACCCGTCGCTCCCGTCGCGCCCGTCGCGCCCATAGCTGGGCCACGCGGCCACTCCCTGCACGAGCGCGCCATAGCCCAGCGCCAGGCAAAGCCACACGGGGAGCAGGAAGACCTCCACATCGCCCACGCGGTAGGCCAGCGCGAAGAGCAGGTTGGCCACAAGCGTCAGCGCAATCAGCAGCCAGGCAGGGCGCGCGGCGGCGCGCAGCAGCCCCAGCAGAATGCCCAACAGCCCCAGCGCCGCCACCAGCAGGCCCATCTGCGCCGCGGCCAGGGCCAGCCAATCGCCCGGTGTGCGCGCCACACTCAACACATTCGCGCTGAAGAACGCGCCATAGCGGCGCGCCAGCACGTGATCCCAGAAGCCCTGCCACGTGGCTACGTAACTTCCGTTGATGTCGCCCACGCCCATGGCCGCGCGCAGGGGGATGTATGCATAGAGCAGCAGCGGCAGCAGCAGTGCGCCGGCGCAGAGCAGCCACAGCCGCCCTGGCTGCCGCAGCGCAGGCACGCTCCACAGCAGGTAGAGCGCCAGGCCGGGGAAGAGGAGCACCGTGGTGCGGTGATGCGTCAGCGCCAGCCCGCAGAGGGCGGCGAGCGCGATCACCAGGCGAGGTTGGCGTGCGGCTGGGGCATCGCCGGCACGCAGCGCCAGCCACAGAATCAGCGCGACCAGCAGCAGATGCAGCGCATAGACCTCGGCAACGGTGGCTTGCATCCACCAGGTGGCGCCCAGCCCAAAGGCGAGCGCGGCGCATACACCGGCCACGGCGCTTGCCCATGCGGGGCCGCCCTGCTTGCGCGCCAGCCGCTGCGTCAGCGCGCAGACCACGCCCACCGCTGCCCCGGCAAAGAGCGCGCTCAACAGATTGACGCGCCACGCCCATTCGCCCACGGGGAAGAGCAGGCGGCTCCACACAAAGCCCAGCAGCGTGTAGAGCGGGTAGCCTGTGGGGTGTGCAATCCCCGCCGTGGGCAGCACGAGCTGGAACTCGAGGGTGTCATCAAAGAGGGCGACAATGCCCGGTGCGGCGAAGGCGGCGTAGAGTGCCGCGAAGATGACCCCCACCGCCAGGGAGAGCAGGCGCGCGCCGCGCGCCAGGCCCTGTGCAGGGCTTGCGTTTGCGCTGGGGATTGCGTCTGCAGTGGTTGAATGGGTCACAGTTGCCCGAGCAATGCGTGCGGAAATGGGGGAGAGCGGCGCAGGTTGCGGCAGCGGGTGGAGATAGCGCACCACTTTGGCAAAAGCCCGCCGCTCTGCTATCATACCAGCCTGGCTTGAGCCGCCCCCAATTCACGCTGCGCCATCATCCCTGCTGCGCGGCTCAATCCAAGTGAGCACCTACCATGCAGCAGTCCGATCTTCGAGTTTGCGTGCGACTCCATTGGCAAGTGCGTGTGAAGCGTCTCTGCCGGTTGGCCATCACCCTTCTCATCCTAACCCTGGTTTGGCTGACGCTGTGGCACACCCCGGCGTTGGCGCAGGATTCCGCAACAGCTGCGGCAGCAACAGCCATCGCCTCGGCCCCCCAAACACAACAATCACTGCCGCTTGTCTGGTACTTGCTTGCCGCCGGTTTGGCAATGCTCGTGCCTGCCGGTTTTGTGCTGCTCGCCTCTGCCACCCTTTCACAGGGGAGCGCGTGGAATGCGGCCCTGGGCGGACTGGCTGCGGCCGGTGTGGCAGCCTTTGCCTACTGGGCCGTGGGCTTTGCGCTTCAGTTTGGCGGCGTGGGGCTTGTTTATCAGAACCCCGAATTGCGCAACCTGGTGTGGGAATGGAGCCCGCTCTCGTCCGAGTGGGGCATTGGCTGGGGCATGGCGGGGTTGGCCGGCTGGTTCGTCTCCGGTGCAGGCGTCACCGTGCTCGCCTACTCGCTCTTCCTTGCCCACCTCCCCTGGGTGATTCTGGCCGCCGCCCTGCCTGTGATGGCGCTGCGTGGCCGCGCACCCTCCACCGTCACCCTCGTCATTGCCCTCGTCATGGGTGGAGTTGTCTACCCGCTCGCGGGCAACTGGGTGCAGGGCGGCGGCTGGCTTAACGCGCTGGGGCGCAATATGGCGCTGGGCCACGGCTTTGTGGACCCCGGCGGCGCCGGCAGCGTGCATCTCGTCGCGGCAGGCTTTGCCCTCGCCGCGCTCTCCGTCTGGTCTACACGGCGCACGGCCATTGTGACGGAGACGCTGCCGCCGGCGCACCAGCCGCTGCTGGCCGTGGTGGGCGCGCTGCTCGTTCTGGGTGGCGGTGTCGGTTGGCAAATGGCCAACCCCCTCCAGGTGGAGACAATGGGCAGTCTGGGCATGGTGCGCGGCAGCGTCAGCCTCGTGCTTGCCGCAGCCGGCGGTATGCTTTTCCCCCTGCTTTACACCTGGTTCGTGACGGGCAGCAGCGAACCGACGCTGGCGGCGCGCGGCTTTGCCGCGGGCTTCGTGGCCGGGTTGGCAAGCGGCCCCTTTGTGCAGCCGGGCATCGCCTTTGTGATTGGCCTCCTCGCCGGCGCAACTGTTCCGTTCGTCGCCTACCTGCTGGACGGCCGCTTGCGCCTGCAGGATCGCACGGGCGTCCTGGCGAGCAGTGGTGTGCCCGCCGTGGTGGGCCTGCTGCTGGTGGGTATCTTTGCCGATGGTGTGGCCGGCAGCGGCTGGCAGGTCACGGGCGCAGGAAGTTACCTGGGCGTGAGCGGGCAAGGTGTTTCGGGGATGCTCGTCAGCAACGGCTTCCAGGCAGACTTCCCCGGTCAGATCCAGGCGCAGATCATTGGCGTTACGGCGCTGGCCTTGTGGGGCTTCCTGGCCGGGCTGATTGTGTGCGTGCCGCTTGGCCTGCTCTTTCACGCGCTCCTCACCCACGAGGAGCCGGCGGTCGCGCAGCAGGGCCTGCAGCCGGACAGACAGCCAAACTGGCGCGAGGGCAACCCCTCGACCACAACCGTAAATACGCTGCCAGCCGTGGCCGGCGTTGCCTACCGCAGCGCGCCGCCAACTGACGAACCCTGGCGCGGCGCCGAGTCCTTCCCGGCGGCGCCTGCCTGGCAGCAGCCCGCGCCGCCGCCACTCCATCAGCCGGCACCCTATGTCGCGGCAGATACGCAGTGGCCTGCTGATGCCGCGGCCGTCTATACCGCCCAGTCTGCCGCAGAGACGCCTGCCTGGGAGCCGCAAGCACCCGACGATGCGCCGCCTGCCGCCCCTGTGGACGCGAGCGCCGACGCGTTTGCCGTTGCCGAACTCTACACACCGTCACCCGTCGACGCACTGCCCGTTGCGGAGCCCTACATACCGCCGCCAGTCGACGCACCACCCGTTGCGGAGCCCTACATACCGCCGCCCGTCGCGCCGCCGCCCGCTGCACCTGCGGCTGACCCTTACCAGGATATGGAAGAGGCGCAAGCGCCCAGCGCAGGTACGCTGCTCGATGCCGCGCTGGAGAATGGCGACGCCGCCGAGGCGCAGAATGGTGCACCCGCTGCAGACGTAGACGAGACGCAGCTGATCGCGCCCCTCATCGGTTCGCCGCTGACGCGCAGGCGCCGCCCGCCGTTTCCGCCTGCGCCCCCACCCGGCGAAGCGCCCCACGGCTAACAACAGCCAACCCTGACGCAGAGACGCAAAGCCGCAAAGGTACGCAGAGAACAGCAACAACAAGAAGAGAAGTCCTTGTTGTTGCTGTTCTCTGCGTACCTTTGCGGCTTTGCGTCTCTGCGTCGGGGTTGGCTTTTGCTAGCCAAGCGCGATGCAATCGAGCGCCGTGTACACAGCGCCGTGTCGCTGCAAATCGCTCTGCATGAAGACGACGTGCGCTACAGGAACCGTGCGATGCCACGTTTGCACATGGGGCGCGTGGCTCACGCGCGCCATGGCCTCGCCAATGCGTGTCACATCGGCCGAGACCGTGCCGCGCGCTATGCGCGCGAGCGTCAGGTGCGGTGCAAACGCCCGCCTCTCGGGTGCAAAGCCTGCAGCAACGGCAATCTCCTCAACGGCCCCCTGCAGCGCCGCCAGCCGTCCTGTCTCCTCCCGCATTCCCAGCCAAAGGATGGCAGGGCGGCGGCAGGTGGGAAAACAGCCGATGCCGCCGAGCGTGATGGCAAAAGGGCTCTCTTGCGCGGCTGCATTCTTCATGCCGCCAACCACAAGGGTATGCTGCGCAGCGGTCGTTTCGCCCAGAAAGCGCAGGGTGAGGTGCAAATTGGCTGGGGCTGTCCAGCGCACGGCGCGACCAAGGCGTGGGTCATCCAGCGCGGCGGCGAGCGTCATCTGCAGCGCGTGCAGGTCAGCCTGCAAGGCGGGAGGTAGTTCGAGCGCCACAAATGCACGCATGGCAATCACACCAATTCCGACGCAATGGCGCAGAGACGCAAAGGTACACATAGAAGAGGCAGTTCTTGTTGTTGCTTTTCTTTGCGATCCTTTGCGTCTCTGCGCCTTTGCGTCGAGGGTCTGTCCTAGAGCAGGCGGCGGCGCGAACGCACGCGCAGTTCATCGTATTCGCGCCGGGCGCGCGAGCGCATGTAGACCACGCTCGTCAGCAACCCCAGGAAACCCAGCCCTGTTGCGCTGAGGAAGATGAAGCAGAGCAAGAGCACGGTCAGGTTCTGCGCCGACGGCGCGAGCAGGTTGGCAAACTGGAAGGTGGTGGGTGGCGTTGCCGTGGGCCACGGCGTCACACCGGGGGCGATGCCTTGCGACTCGGGCGTGGGCGCTGCCGTCACCACCACATAGAGCGAGGTGGGTGTCGGCGGTGGTGGGCCGGGGATGGTGGCCGTGGGCACAAGCGCAAGGTCGCCGGGTGGTGCGGAGTTGTTAAAGCCCGGTGCGGTGAAGTCTGCGCCTGCGACAGGCGTCTCGAGCGGGCTGTCGAAAGGCTGCTGTGCAAAGGGGTCGGTTGTGGGTGCGCCTGCGAGCAGTGGATCAACCGTTGGCGCCTGGCCTAGAAAGCGCGGATCGGGGGTGGGCGTGCCGTAGAGCAGCGGATCCAACGTCGCCGTCCCGTAGATCAGCGGATCCAGCGTGGGCAACTGACCGGCAAGGAAGGGATCAACAGTGGCATTGGCAGCGTTGGCATCAAAAGGGGTGGGCAACGCGCCTTGCAGATATGGGTCGATCGTCCAGGTGGGTGTGGGCGTCTCGAGGAAGCTCTGCGGCTGGAAGGGGTCGGGCGTATTGGTGGCGAAGCCGCTGGGGAAGGTCGCCGTCGGCACGGTGCCATCGAAGCCCTGCGCCTGCGTGGGAAAGAGCACCACGGTGGGCGTGAGGCTCACGGTTTGCGTGAGGGTGGCGGTGGGTGTGGGCATGGGCGTGGGGCCAATGCCCAGGCCATAGCCGCAGCGCTCGCGCACTTCGCCGGGGGTGTCGTCGGTCGTCACTTCCTCCAGGCGGAAGCAGTAGGCCTGGCCTGGCGCCAGGTCGGTGACGAGCATATCGTACTGCGCGCCCTGGTCGGGGCCGCCTTTGGCGTTGACAAAGCCCAGCCGATGGTAGGCGCTGCGCGGCTCGTCCACGCCCTTGCAGAAAACCTCAAAACCGGCCGCGTTGTATTCGCTGGCGGTGCTCCATTCGAGCAGCACGGCGCTGGAGCTGGGAATGGCGTTGAAGTACTCAAGTTCAACTGCGGCACGCGCCGGCAGCTTGAGCAGGAGCGCCACAACAACCAGGGCGGCCCCGATCGCCGTACTCTGGAGCAAGACGCGCAAAACGCGCAGGGGCCGTGGGCCGAATTCTGCGCTGGCCTGCTCGGAATTGGAACGCGCACGGGGGCGCAGCAGACTTTTCATAATGCAAAAGCGCACGCGGGTGAGCGAAGTCCCCTCATCCCTCGGGCGCGCCGCATTCTAGCATGCGCAGCGCGCCCATACCATACCGCCAACGGTGTATATCGTGCACGCCTTGCTGCGCTTTCTGCTGCGATCATCGCATCCTTACCGTGCGGTTGCCCCGCGCAGCGCTTCAGGAACGGTCCGCCAGGAAGCCCACATCATCGACACGGTCGGCAATGGGCGTGTCGGTCGCGAAAAGCACACGCAAATCGCCCTGCTTGTCGATGACATACGTCCAGCCGGTGTGTTCAATCAGATAACCGGCGGCGCTTTGGCTGGGATCGATAACCACCTTGTTGCTGTAGGCGCCGAAATCCGCCGTAAGCTGCGCGATCGCATCCTCGGGCGCCGAGACGCCAATGAAGGAAGAATCGAAGGCATTCAGGTAGGTGCGCAGCCGCTCAGGAGTGTCGCGCTCGGGATCAAGCGAGACGAAGACGACGGCGGTCTCGTCGGCTTTGGCGCCCAGTTGCTGCTCCACCTGCTTCATATCGGCCAGCGCCAGCGGGCAGATGTCGGGGCAGGAGGTGTAGCCGAAGAAGAGCATCACCACCTGGCCGCGCAAGTCCTTGAGGTCGAAGGGTTTGCCATCGGCATCTATGCCGCGCAGCGCAGGCGCCGGGATGACGGGATTGTAGACAGTGCCCTTGAACTCATGTGGCTTGTTGCAGCCGGCCGGCAGCAGAAGCAGCAGCAAGGCGGCCAACGCAGTGCGCACAAAGACCGAGCGTAAAGGCTTCATCAGCTCCACATTTCCAGCCGGAGAAACTACGCTTCGACTTCGGTCTCGGGCTGCGGCTCCTGCAGCGAGACCAGAAGCGTCTGTATCTCGCTCGCCGCGTCCGCGTCGAGGCCGCTGTTGTACCACATGCGCATCTGCAGCGTTAGCGCTTCGGTGAGCGCCGCCCATGCGCCAGGATCCACATTAGCGGCGGTGCTTTCGGCCTCATCCATTTCGGCCAGCGCCTCATACTCGGGATGCTGCGCCAGCCACGCATCAAGCATCGTTTCGGCAGCCGCCGGGCGGGGGCCCCACCGCCCCTGGTAATGCCACTCCTCGTCAAAGATCAGAAGCGTGGGCAATTCGATGCTCTCGATTTCGACATCATCGTCATCGCCCAGCAGCCGCTCAAGCATGGGCAGCGCGCGCTCGTCCACCACGCGCAATTCGGCGCGCGGCATGGCGTTGGCCATGCGCATCCACAGGGGGAGAAGCACGGCGCTATCGGGCAGCCCCACACCTACAACGGCCAGGAAGTTTACGGTGTCGGGGTAGTCCACCAGCGTAGACTGCACAGCGGCTGGGATGCGCGCCTCGCCAATGCGCCGGCGCAGGACGCTTGCGCCCGGCTCCTCGCACATGCTGAGGAACTCGGCGGGCGTCGGGCAAAGCGTATAGGCCAGCGCACCCAGATCGGGCATGTGCATGGCTGTGAGCGGCGCGGAAGGGGCCTCGTGTGCAACCTCTTGCGCCCCATCCACAGCAGGCAACGTGCCGCGGTGCAGCAGCTCAGGCGGCAGGTCGGGCGATAGGTCGATCGGCAGCTCAGGCGGCATCGTCGCGGGCGGCGGAGGCATCATTTCCATAAGCCGTCATTCTATCACAGGCGTCACTGCCGGGAGGTCCGTGCTGGGCCGCCGTACACCCCCGCTCGCATTGTCGGCGGCGTGACAGACACCGGCGGGCGCGCACGCTACACTCGCGCCACATACCGTAACCTTCACAAACATGGCAGACGATGACTCTTCAAGCTGAAACAATTACCCAATCGCAGCAGATGCCCACCACGCACACGCACGACAACGGCAACCCCAATGGCAAGGCGCCCCTGATCCGCCTGGAGGGGCTGACCAAGAGCTACAGCGAAGCGGGCGCAAGCCACGTGGTGCTCGATGCGCTCGACCGCGAGTTCTACGCCGGCGAGTTCGTTTGCCTGGTGGGACGCTCGGGCAGCGGCAAGAGCACGCTGCTCAACCTGCTTTCGGGCATTGACGCGCCCAGCGCGGGCGACGTGACCATCTATCCGGCTGCAGACGCCGCCCCCGTGCACCTGACGGCGTTGAGCGAGCAGGAGCGCACGCTCTTCCGGCGGCGTGCAATCGGCATCATCTTCCAGTTCTTCAACCTCATTCCCACCCTCACCGTGCTGGAGAATGTAACGCTGCCGCTCGAGTTGAATGGCGCAAGGCGGGGCGTACGCGATAAGGCCGCAGCGCTGCTCGAACGTGTGGGGTTGGGCAACCGTCTCGCTTCCTATCCCGACAAGCTCAGCGGTGGCGAGCAGCAGCGCGTGGCCATTGCCCGCGCGATAGTCAACCAGCCCGACGTT
>CAYRVP010000044.1:0-28990 GCA_964427845.1 uncultured Caldilineaceae bacterium | reverse complement strand
CGCTCCACCTGCGTGCTCTTCGGCGACGCCGCCGGCGCTGTAGTCATTCAGGCCACAGACGCGCCGTGCGGCATGTATTCGTTTATGCTCGGTTCTGACGGCACACAGGGCGAGACGATCATCATGCGCTCGGGGGGTTCCAAGAAACCGTTTGGGCCGCAGGCACTGGCCGACGGCGACATCTATTTGGAGATGAACGGGCGCGAGGTCTTCAAGTTCGCCGCGCGCGTGGTGGGCAAGGCGTGCCACACGGTGCTGGAGCAGGCGGGCATGAGTCTAAACGATGTGGACTGGATCATCCCCCACCAGGCCAACCTGCGCATTATCGAGGCGGCGGCGCGCGACATGGGGCTGCCGCTCGAGCGCTTCATTGTCAACATTGACCGCTACGCCAACACCTCGGCGGCCTCCATTCCCCTGGCGCTGGCCGAGGCGGTGGATGGTGGGCGCATTCGCGTGGATGACCGGCTGCTGCTGGTTGCCTTCGGCGCGGGGCTCACATGGGGCGCGACGCTGCTGCAGATGGCGCCCACGGGCACGGCCACGCCCGCGGCGCTGCTGGCGCATTCCCTCAACGGGGTCCACTAAAATTCCTGTACGCGGAAAAAAGCGGGAACAACGGAAAAAGCAGGAAACAAGGGCAAAAAGCTTTTGTTTCCTGTCTTTTCCGTTGTTCCCGCTTCTTCCGCGTACAGAAATGTCGTTTGCGCGCTTTGCGGGACATTCGTACCCCAAAGGGCGTACGTGTGTCACTTCACCAACGTTTCATTTTCGCTTACACTTGTGTTCAGGATGTTGCCGTGTTGTGGCGCAGTTGTTGCACGCACGCCTTCCCCCTTGCCGCGACACCAATATCGTTTATCTTTCTTTTTTGCTTTCGTCAGCTCATGCATGCGGCGGCCGACCGGTGACCGGTGCGCATGTCCATTTCACCGCCGCGCAATTCGTGAAAAAAAGCACAAGCCCTTCCCAACGAGGAGATTTCCCATGGCTGGACTGGATTCCAGTGAACGCAAGCAGGTCTTGAGCACGCTGGCCAAATATGCCGAAAAGAACTTGACCAATGAGTTTCTTCTGAAACTCGACCACAATGACGAATTCCCGGCCAAGGTGCTGAACGACCTGTACAACACCATGGGGTTGCATCTGGTCTTCATCCCCGGCGAATATGACGGCATGGACGGTGGTGCGTATGATATCTATCGCGTTTCCGAAGCCATGGCCGCGATTGACCTGGGCATTGCCACGGGCGTTCTGGCTACGTTTCTGGGAACTGACCCCATTACCGTGGGCGGCACCGAGGAACAGAAGAAGCACTGGATGGGGCGCATTGCCAACGAAGGGCTGCTTGTAGGTTACGGCGCCACCGAGCCCCAGGCCGGCAGCGACCTCGGCTCGCTCAAGACCAAGGCCGAGCCGGTCTTCGAAGGTGATACGCTCACCGGCTACCGCATCAATGGGCGCAAGCAGTGGATTTCCAACGGCGGCGTGGCGGCCCTCTACACCATTCTGGCGCTCGCTCCCGGCGGCCCCAGCTGGTTTGTGGTGGAAGACGGCGCGCCCGGCTTTTCGCAGGGCAAGCCCGAGGACAAGCACGGCATTCGCGCCAGCAGCACCGCGGCGCTCTTCCTCGAGGATGTGTTCGTCACGCCGGACCGCCTGGTGGGCGGCGTGGAAGGCCAGGGCTTGCAGCAGGCGCAGGCGGTCTTCGGCTACACGCGCCTCATGGTGGCCTGCTTTGGCCTTGGCGCGGGTTGGGCCGCCCTGAAAAAGGCCATCCCCTACTCGCAGACGCGTGTCCAGGGCGGCGCCACGCTCAGCCGCAAGCAGGGTTACACGCACAAGCTGATTGTGCCCAATGCCGTGCGCCTCGAGGCATCGCGCACCTACATCGAATGGGTGGCAGAGCGCATCGACGGCGGCGAACCCGACCTGCAGACCGAGGGCGCAGTCGCCAAGTACCTTGCCACCGAGGCGGGCAACAAGGCGGCCGAGGACAGCATCCAGGCGCTGGGCGGCTACGGCTACACCAAGGAGTACATGGTTGAGAAGATCAAGCGCGACGTGCGCATCACCACCATCTACGAGGGCACCTCGGAGATTATGGAGTGGACGATAGCGCGCGACCGCTGGCAGTTGCACCTAAAATCACGCGGCGGCTACTACAGCGACTGGGCTGCGCGTCTCGAAGCCAAGGCAGCTTTGCAGCCGGACAATGGCCTCGCCGGCGCAGCGCTGGCTATGCGCGCGCTCGTGGTTGTGCTCGAGCGCTGCCGCATTGATCGGCTCACGCGCAATCAGCACGTTCTCTTCCGCCTGGGCGAGTTGATTGCCTTTGCCGAGACGGCCGCCATCTTTGCCGAGCGCGTGGTCGACAAGCCCACCGAGGCCATACCCCTCGACGTGCCCACCCGCCAGGCCATGGCGCGTGTCCACGCACGCGAGGCGGCGCTCAAGGTGGCAAGCGATGGATTGCGCTGGGCCATCGGCGCAGGGCAAACGGACCCGAACCTGGCCAACTCGCTGGGGTTGCCTGCCATCTATGCTGCGCAGGCCGGGTTGATTGAAGACATGGACTTTGTCGCCGAAGCGCTCAACAGGGCCTTCCCGGCGGCGTAAACAGAGCGGCGCAGCGTGCGGCCATCCGTTTGTGCGGGTGGCCGCATCGTTGCGCCCAACACGGCAGCAGTACATTCCGAGAGATCCGAGGAGGGGACCGCATGAGTTCCAGTGCAGAGCGAGCCGTGGCCATTGTGGGGGTGGGCGCCGTCCTCCCCGACGCACCCAATGCCCCGGCCTTTTGGCAAAACATTCGCAACAAACGCTACAGCATTACTGAAACGCCTCCAGAGCGCTGGAGCATTGCCGACTATTTCGACCCCGACCCCTCAGTCCCCGACAAGACCTACAGCAAGATTGGCGGCTGGGTGCGCGACTTCCAGTTTGACTGGAAGCGTTTCCGCGTGCCGCCCAAGGTGGCCGCATCCATGGATGAGAGCCAGCAGTGGGCCGTCACCATTGCTGCCGAGGCCATGGCAGATTACGGCTACCCGCAGCGCGCCCTGGATACCGACCGCACGGGCATCATCCTGGGCACGGCGATGGGCGGCGAGATGCAGTACGTCACCACCGCACGCGTCAACTGGCCCGAGTATGTTCACTGGCTGCATGGCTCGCCCGAGTTTGCCGCGCTCCCCGCTGTCACACGCACCAATATTCTGACGCAGTGGCACGCGACCATGGACAGCACGCTGCCGCAAATTACCGAGGACACCATGCCGGGCGAGCTGCCCAACATTGTGGCCGGGCGCGTGGCCAACGTGCTCAACCTGCGCGGCCCCAGCTTCATAACCGACGCCGCTTGCGCCTCCTCCTTCGCCGCAGTGCAGGCCGCGTGCGAGGCGCTCAGCGCCGGCCAGGCCGACGCGGTGATTGCCGGCGGCGTAGACCGCAACATGGGCGCCTCGAGTTTCGTCAAGTTCTGCAAAATCGGCGCGCTGAGCGCCACCGGCAGCCGCCCCTTTGGCGCAGGAGCCGACGGCTTTGTCATGGGCGAAGGCTCCGGCGCATTTCTGCTCAAGCGGCTGGCCGACGCCGAGCGCGATGGCGACCGCATCTACGCTGTCATCCGCGGCGTGGCCGGCTCGAGCGACGGCAAGGGCAAGGGCATCACTGCCCCCAACCCGCAAGGGCAACTGCTCGCCATTCAACGCGCCTGGGACAACGCCGGGATTGACCCGGCCAGCGCGACGCTGGTGGAGGCGCACGGCACCAGCACCCGCGTCGGTGACGTGGTGGAGGTGGAGAGCCTGGCCAGGATCTTCGGCATGGGCGCACGCCCCGCTTCGATCGCGCTGGGCTCGGCCAAGGGCAACATCGGCCACCTCAAGGCGGGCGCCGGCGCGGCCGGGCTGCTCAAGACGGCCATGGCGATCTATGACAAGGTGCTGCCCCCTACCCTCAACGCACAGCAGCCCAACCCCAACATTGATTTCGCACAGACTCCATTCTATCTGAATCATGAACTGAAAAACTGGGACGCGCCGCAGGGCGCGCCCCGCCGCGCAGGCGTCAGCGCCTATGGCTTTGGCGGCACCAATTTCCATCTTGTGATGGAGGAGCACGTACCCGGCATGTTGAAGAGCGAAGCAAAGAGCTATGCGAGTGTTGATGTAAACGGAGGGAACGGCATGGTCGCGACTCCTGCGGCTATTCCTGCACCGCCGCCTGCGGCTGCACGCCCGCTGCCGCCGCGTGGCATTCTGGCCGTGGGTGCGGCCACACCGACAGCACTCAAGGATGAACTGGATGAGACCTACCGGCGCGTCGAGAACGGCTGGACACCTGCGCGTGCCCTGCCCGCCCCCGAGCTCATACGCAGCGCCGAGCGGCTGGTGATCGACTTTGCCGACCAGCGCGACCTGCTGGACAAGCTGGGCAAGGCGCGCAAGGCCGCAGGCTTTGACAATCCACAGGCATGGAAGGCGCTGCAGGGACAAGGCATCTTCCGCGGCAGCGGACCCCGCCCCGGCAGGATTGCCTACCTCTTCCCCGGTCAGGGCAGCCAGTATGCCAACATGGGACGCGAACTTGCCTCAATCTCACCCACCGTCGCCAACGTCTTCACCGAGGCCGACCGTGTGATGACCCCCATCCTGGGGCGCACGCTCACTTCCTACATCTTTGTGGACGCTGCAGACCCTGTTGCCTTCAAGCAGGTGGAAAAAGACCTGATGCAGACGGCGATTACCCAGCCCGCCATGCTGACGCTGGACACGGCGATGCTGCTGCTGCTGCGCGACTACGGCTTCACGCCCGACATGGCCATGGGCCACTCGCTGGGCGAGTATGCAGCGCTGATCGCTGCCGGCATCATGCCCTTTGCGCAGGCGCTCGAGGCATCGGCCGCACGCGGCGCCGAGATGACCAAGGTGGCTCTGGGCGACAATGGCTGGATGGCCGCCGTCATGGCGCCGTACCCGGTCGTCGAAGAGACGCTCAAGCAGGTGGATGGCTATGCAGTGGCCGCCAACATCAATTCCAACAACCAGAGCGTGGTGGGCGGCGAGGCCAAGGCCGTTGAGCAGGCCATGGCGCTCTTCGCCGAGAAGGGCTTCACGGCCGTGCGCATCCCCGTGAGCCACGCCTTCCACACCAAACTCGTGGCCCCGGCCAGCGCGCCGCTGCGCAAGGTGCTGGACCGCTTCAACATCCAGACACCGCAACTGCCGCTGGTGGCGAATGTCACGGGTGAGCTCTACCCCACCACTGTCGAGGGCATCAAGGATATCCTCGAACTGCAGATTGCGTCGCCCGTGCAGTGGGTCAAGGGGCTGGAGACACTCTACGCCAACGGCGTGCGCACCTTTGTGGAGGTGGGCCCCAAGAAGGCGCTCAAGGGCTTCGTGGATGACGTGCTGCTCGACAAGCCCGAGGTCTGGTCTCTCTTCAGCAACCACCCCAAGACGGGCGAGCTTGCCTCCTTCAACCACGCGCTCTGCGGCCTCTTTGCAGCCGGCTATGGCTTGCCCGAGGAGAACAGCGCCCCCGTGCAACTGGCATCTGTGAATCGCGGCGAGAGCGCCCAAGGCAACGGCGCAAGTGTGACTGCCGCAGCACCTGCAGCACCCTCTGCCCAGTCGGCTCGGCAGCCCGCCACTGGTGCGTCCGTAGCGCCGGACATGAACACAACGGCCCTCAGCCAGGCGCTGGCGCAGGTGCTGGCGCAATATGCCGCACCGCAGGCATCACGCACGCAAGTCTTCGACCGCAACGAGACGCCCGCCGGCTCCGTGATTGTCACCGGCACAGGGCTCGGGCTGCCGGGGGCCAACAAGTCGGTGATGGACCCCGACAATGCCATGCGCATTCTGCGTGGCGAGCAATTCATCGATCTCATCCCCGAGCGCTTTCGCAAGGAGATGGCAAGCCGTCACATCACGCGCCTCGTCAAGAGCGAGGACGGCTCCGGTTCCTTCGAGAGCATCAGTGACACCGATGACGTCATCAAACTGGCAGGGCGCGGCGGCGCGTTTGACCTGACGGCCGAGTACGGGGTCCCCGCCAAGTTGGTGGAGGCGCTTGACATCACCACGCAACTGGCCATGGCCGCGGGCCTCGACGCCCTGCGCGAAGCGAACATCCCGCTCGTACAGACCTACCGCGCGACCACCAAGGGCACCTATCTGCCCGACCGCTGGATGCTGCCCGAGAGCCTGCGTGACGAAACGGGCGTTGTCTTTGCCAGCGCCTTCCCCGGCGGCGACCGCATGGCCGACGAGTTCCGTCGTTTCTACACGTGGGACAATCTACGTGTGCAAATGACTGCGCTCGAGGAACTGCGCCGCTATACCGCCGACGCCGGAACGCTGGTGGAGATTGACCGCCGCCTGGCCGACCTGCGCGATGAATTGGCGCGCAACCCCTATGAGTTTGACCGCCGCTTCATCTTCCGCATTCTGGCCATGGGCCACAGCCAGTTTGCCGAGTACGTCGGCGCACGCGGCCCCAACACGCACGTCAACGCCGCCTGTGCCTCCACCGCCCAGGCCGTGGCCGTGGCCGAGGACTGGATCCGCAATGGCCGCTGCCGCCGCGTGATAGTGGTGAGCGCCGACGATGTGACAAGCGAGAATCTCATGGGCTGGATTGGCTCGGGCTTTCTGAGCACGGGCGCAGCCGCCACCGATGACCGCGTCGAGGATGCGGCGCTTCCCTTTGACCGCCGGCGTCACGGCACGCTCCTGGGCATGGGTGCGTGCGCGCTTGTGGTCGAAAGCCAGGACGCCGCCAGCGAGCGCGGCGTGCGCGGCATTGTGGAGGTGCTCAGCGCCGAAACCGCCAACAGCGCCTATCACGGCACGCGCATTGATGTGAACCACGTCAGCGACGTCATGAACCGGCTTGTCACCTCTGCCGAACGGCGCTTTGGCCTCAACCGCTATGCGCTTGCGCAGCAGCTTGTCTTCATCTCGCACGAGACCTACACCCCCGCCCGCGGCGGCAGCGCCTCGGCCGAGGTGACCGCGCTGCGCCAGACCTTTGGCGATGCCACGCCCAGCATCGTCGTCTGCAATACCAAAGGCTTCACGGGGCACCCCATGGGCGCAGGCGTCGAGGATGTCATCGCCGTCAAGATTCTCGAGTATGGCATCGTGCCGCCCGTGCCCAACTACAAGGAGGCTGACCCCGACCTGGGCAACCTCAACCTTAGCCGCGGCGGGCGCTACCCCGTGCAGTATGCGCTGCACCTGGCCGCAGGTTTTGGCTCGCAGATCAGCATGACGCTGATTCGGCGCATCCCGGGCGCGCTCGACCGGCTGGAGAACAAGCCGCTCTACCAGCGCTGGCTGGCCGACGTTGCGGGCTATGACATGGCCGAGACTGAAGTCGTCAAACATGTGCTCCGTGTCGTGGCGCAGGGAGCTCCCAAGCGCGTGCCTGCCCCCAGCCGCTGGCAGTATGGCACCGGCCCGGCGCAGCGAGCGCCCGCCTCGGGCAACGGCCTCGCCGCGGCCTACGCGCCGCTGCCCCTGGTGATGGAGCAGGCCGCTGCAGTTGCAGTGGCGACGCCTGCACCGCAACCCATTGCACCTGCACCTGCGCCGCGCCCAGCGCCTGTTGCCGCACCAGCGCCTGTTGCCGCACCAGCACCTGTGCCGCCGCCTGCGCCCGTGGCCGTACAACCCGCGTCCCAGCCCGCACCGGCGGCGCCGCCAATTACCAATGATCAATTACCAATTACCTATGACCAGTTACCAACTACCAGTCAACCAATCAACCAGTCAACCAATCAACCCATTGCCGTTGACCCCGTCGAAGCCAAGGTCATGGAAGTAGTGGCCGCCAAGACCGGCTACCCGCAGGACATGCTCGACCCATCGCTCGACCTGGAAGCCGATCTGGGGATTGACACCGTCAAGCAGGCCGAGACCTTCGCCGCCGTGCGCGAGGCCTTTGGCATTCGCAATCTCGAGGGCGTCAAACTGCGCGACTACCCGACGCTGGGCGCGGTGGTGCAGTTTGTCTATGCGGCGCGGCCCGAACTACGGGCAGTGGGGAGTCGGGCGTCGGGCGTCGGAACGGCAATTGCAGCAGTGGCAACTGCGGCAGTGGGCGGTGAAGATTCGGACGTCGGAACGGCAACTGCGGCAGTGGGCAGTGAGAAGTCGGAAGTTGGAATGGCAACTGCGCCTGCGCAGCAACCTGCCGGCCAGTCAACCAGTCAACCGGTCGCCGGAGACCCTGTAGCCGACAAGGTGATGAGCGTCGTCGCCGAAAAGACCGGCTACCCACAGGACATGCTCGACACATCTCTTGATTTGGAAGCCGACCTCGGTATCGACACGGTCAAGCAAGCCGAGACCTTTGCCGCCGTGCGCGAGGCCTTCGACATTCCCACCCTGGAAGGCATCAAGCTGCGCGACTATCCCACGCTGCAGAGCGTAATCGACTTTGTTTACACGCAGCGGCCGGAATTACGGGAACAGCGGGTCGTTGGGCGTGAGGAGTCGGGGGCGGAGACTGCGACGGCCGCGGCCCCCGTTACCAATCACCAATTACCAATGACCAATCAACCAGTCAACCAGTCAACCAGTCAACCAGTTGCGGTTGGTCCTGACTCGGTCGCCACCAAAGTCCTCTCGCTCGTAGCCGACAAGACCGGCTATCCCATGGAGATGCTCGACCTCGATAGCGACATGGAAGCCGACCTGGGCGTGGACACGGTGAAACAGGCCGAGACCTTCGCGGCTGTGCGCGCTGCGTTTGATATCCCCACCATCGAAGGGCTCAAGCTGCGCGATTATCCCACGCTGCAGAGCGTGATTGACTTTGTGTACACAAATCGTCCTGACTTGCGGGTCGTTGGGCGTGAGGAGTCGGGGGCGGAGATTGCGACTGATGAGGCCCCCGTTACCAATCACCAATTACCAATGACCAATCAACCAGTCAACCAGTCAACCAGTCAACCAGTTGCGGTTGGTCCTGACTCGGTCGCCACCAAAGTCCTCTCGCTCGTAGCCGACAAGACCGGCTATCCCATGGAGATGCTCGACCTCGATAGCGACATGGAAGCCGACCTGGGCGTGGACACGGTGAAACAGGCCGAGACCTTCGCGGCTGTGCGCGCTGCGTTTGATATCCCCACCATCGAAGGGCTCAAGCTGCGCGATTATCCCACGCTGCAGAGCGTGATTGACTTTGTGTACACAAATCGTCCTGACTTGCGGGTCGTTGGGCGTGAGGAGTCGGGGGCGGAGACCGCGACGGCCGCAACCCCCGTTACCAATGACCAATTACCATTGACCAATCAACCAGTCAACCAGTCAACCAATCAACCAGTCAAGACCATCGGCACGCTCGCAGATGCCGACCGCATGCCCCGGCGTGTGCCCGTGCCCAGTCTGCGCCCGGCGCTCGATCTCTGCCTGCCTACGGGTGTAACGCTCGATGCGGCCAGCCGCGTCGTCGTGATGATGGACCAGGGTGGCGTGGGCAAGACGCTGGCCGGCCGGCTGCAGAAGAAGGGCGTCACCGTGCTGCCGCTTGAGGCAGGCGTGGCCACCGAAGCCATGGTCGGACAGTTGCAGGCGTGGCTGGCGGATGGTCCCATCCAGGGCGTCTACTGGCTGGCGGCGCTGGACGCCGAGCCGGCGCTTGAGGAAATGGACCTCGCTGCGTTCCGCGACATGAACCGCGTGCGCGTGAAGAATCTCTTCAGCGCGATGCGTGCGCTCTACGAGAGCGTGGCCGGCCCCGGCCGCTTCCTGGTGAGCGCCACGCGCCTGGGCGGCCTGCACGGCTACGGCCCCGCCGGCGCAACCGCCCCCCTGGGCGGCGCCGTCACCGGCTTCACCAAGGCCTACAACGTGGAACAGGGGCTGCGCGACGAGGGCAAGGGAACCATCGTCAAGGCCATTGACTTCGACATGGGGCGCAAGAGCGCCGAACCGGCAGAACTGCTGATTGCTGAGACGCTGGGCGACCCCGGCGTGGTGGAGGTTGGCTATCACGAGGGGCTGCGCTACACGATTACGCTTGAGGAGCAACCCGCCGCCGACGGCAACCCCGGCATGGTGCTCGACGAAAAGACGGTCTTCGTCGTCACCGGCGCAGCGGGGGGCATCACCTCCGCCATCGTCAGTGACCTCGCGGTGAACAGCCGCGGCATCTTCTACCTGCTGGACCTGGTGGCGGCCCCAGCGCGCGATGATGCGCATATCGACCTCTTCCGCAGCGACAAGGATGCGCTCAAGCGCCTTCTGATTGATGAGGCCAAGGCGCGCAATGAAAAACCCACGCCCGCCACTATCGACAAGCAGATTGCGGGCATTGAACGCAGCGAGGCTGCGCTGCGGGCCATCGAATCGGTGGAGGCGGCGGGTGGCACGGCGCACTACTTCAGCCTGGACCTGCGCGATGGTGGCGCAGTGCAGGCAGTGGTGGACGACGTGCGCAGCCGCTACGGCAAGATTGACGTGCTGCTCCACGCGGGCGGCATGCTCATCGACCGCACGCTGCCCAACAAGGAGCCCAGCCAGTTCGATCTGGTCTTCGACATCAAGGCCGACGGCTTCTTCAGCCTGCTCAAGGCCGCACGGAGGATGCCCATCGGCGCGACCGTGAGTTTCAGCTCTGTGGCCGGGCGCTTCGGCAACAACGGCCAGAGCGACTACTCCTCCGCCAACGACCTGCGCAGCATGATCAGCAGCAGCATGAAGCAGTGGCGGCCCGAGACACGCGGCATCGCGATTGACTGGACGGCATGGGGCTCCATCGGCATGGCCTCGCGCGGCTCGGTGCCCGCAATCATGGAGGCGTTGGGTGTGGACATGCTCCCGCCCGAGAGCGGTGTGCCGACGATTCGGCGCGAGCTCACCTACGGCGGCACACGCGGCGAAATCCTCGTGGCCGGGCGGCTGGGGTTGTGGGCGGCCGAGAAGGCCCTCAATGGCGGCCTCGATGTCGACAAGATCAACGCCATGCTGGCCGCACGCAAGAGCCCGCTGCTCATGGCGGGCAAGGTGACGGCGGCGCGCCTCTTCGGCGGCCTTGAGGTCGAGACGACGCTCGACCCCGCACAGCAGCCCTTCCTCTTCGACCACATGGTGGATGAGGGGGTGCCGTGGCTGCCGGGCGTCATGGGCACGGAGACGCTGGCCGAAGTCGCCTCGCTGCTCGTCCCCGGCGCAAGCGTGGCAGCCGTGGAAAATCTGGAAATTCTGAGCGCCTTCAAGTTCCACCGCAACAAGCCGCAGACACTCTACCTGAGCGCCACGGCCCGCCCGCGCGCGGATGGTCTGCTTGTGGCCGACGTCTGGCTGCGCTCGCAGTTCCAGCCGCCCAAAGCCGACCTGCCGCCCACGGTGAAGGATCACTTCCACGCGCAGGTTGTCTTGCAGCAGGGCGCGCTCAAGGGGCCGAAGATCAAGTTCAAGGCGCCCAGGGCCGACGTGCTGCCGATTGAGAAGGAGCGCATCTACAAGGTCTTCTTCCACGGCCCCGCCTATCAGGTGATTGAGCGGGCCAGCGTGGAGGGCGACATGGTTACGGCGCTCATGGCGCACGACCTGGGGCCGAACACCAGCCCTGCCAACGCCGCCTCGCTTATGTCCCCGCGCCTGGTGGAACTCTGTTTCCAGGCGGCTGCGCTCTGGAGTATCGAGAAGAAACAGGCCATGGCGCTGCCTTCGGGCGCGGCCCAAATCGTCGCTTACCGCCAGGCCGAGGAGGCCGACGGCAAGCGCCTCTATGCCCTTGTCACGGCCGTGGACGACGGCGCCGCCTACGACGCGCAGGTAGTGGACGAGTCGGGCAATGTGTACGTGAACGTCAAGGACTACTGGACTGTGCAGATGCCGGGCGAGATGACGCTGCCTGCATCATGATGACAGCGGGCCGCCGCGGCGCGGCGGCCCGCATTTTTCAAAGACCGCAGGCTGCAACGCAACAACGATGGAGAGTGACATGCCGGCGAACCCGTCAGTTCAGGTGACAGACACATCATGGCAGGGTCTCTACAGGATTGGTGGTGCAGCCGCCATCCTGATTGTGGTTGTGGCCCTTACCGACATTGTCCTCTCGTCCACGCAGGGCGCCGCCGTGGGACCCGCAACATTGAGTGCGGAGGGCTGGTTTGCACGCTTCGAGACCGGCTGGTTTCTGCGCATGTGCGATCTTGGCTTCTGGAATATTGTGACGGGGGCGCTCATGATTCCCGTTGTCGTCGCGCTCTTCGGAGCGCACAGGCGTGTGAGCCCGGCAACCATGGCGTTGGCAGCCGCAGTCTACCTCGTGGGTATCGCGATCTACGCTTCCAACAATGTCGCGATTCCCATGGCTCTCCTTAGCAGCAAGTATGCGGCTGCCTCGGAGGCTCAGCGCAGCGCACTGGCCGCGGCGGGTGAGGCGATGCTTGCACGGGGCGAGGACTTCACACCGGGGTCACTTGTCGGTTTCCTGTATACGGAAATCGCGGGCCTCATCATCTCCTTCGTCATGTTGCGCAGCAGAGTCTTTGGAAGATTTAACGCCTACGCAGGAATCATTGCGTTTGCACTCCTGCTGGTCTTCACCCTATGGGCGACCGCCACGTCCACAATGGGGACACTCGCGCTCATTGTGGCGATGGTCGGCGGTATTGCCAGCGTCGTTTGGTATGTACTGATGGCGCGCAGGTTCTTCCAACTGGGCCGCGGCTCCGAACCAGGCGCGACCGGCGGAAGCTAACGTCATACCGAAATGAAAACAACATCTCAACGCAAAGATGCAAAGGGCGCAAAGAAACGCAAAGGAAGGGCAACTTCTCTGCCTGAGTCGTCAGGATGGCGCCGTTCTTCGCGCTTCTTTGCGTCCTTTGCATCTTTGCGTTGAGATGTTGATGCTGCCGGTTTTATTGTGGTATCAGTTTAGGTAGCGGCATGATCCACTGGCTCACCCAGCCCGCAACGTCGTTGCCCGAGGACGCCGAAACGCTGCTTTCGCCCGCCGAAGCCGCTACCTACGCGGCGCTGATAGTGCCCAAGCGGCGCAGCGACTGGCTGCTGGGGCGCATCACGGCCAAGCAACTGCTGGCCGGGTATCTGGGCAAGACAGGCAGCGCACCTGCACTAGGTGAAATCGTGATTGCCGCCGATCCCGACGGCGCGCCCTATGTGTCGCTGCACGGCGCGCGGCTGCCGCTCTCGCTCAGCATCAGCCACAGCCACGCCACGGCGTTCTGCGCGCTGGCGGCCGCAACAGGGATGACGGTGGGCGCTGATATCGAGTACATCGAGGCGCGTGACGCGTCCTTCCTGCGCGACTACTTCACCGACGATGAACAGGCGGCCGCGCTGGCCTGGCCGGAGCCACACACTGCCACAACGCTGCTCTGGAGCGCCAAGGAAGCGGTGCTCAAGGCGCTGCGCGAGGGGCTGCGTGTTGACACGCGCCAGGTGCAGATTGGGTTGCCACAGGCTATGGGTAACGACTGGACGCCGTACACAATCGCGCTGGCCCCAGCGCTGGCGGATCGCTTCCCTGGTCAGTGGACGGGATGGGCGCGCCGTCAGGACGCGTTCGTGCTGACTTTGGCGCTGCGTGCGTTGCCTATATCGCCTTGACATTGGAGTGTGAAATCGGTAAAGGAGGGGAAGCAATGAATCTACCTGTTGTCGCTACGCCTGTCTTTCCTGCGTCACACCTGGACCTGCTGGACGGCACCTATTGCGCGGCGCTGACAACGCTGATGCCGGACGGCCAGCCGCAGACGACGCCCGTCTGGTACAACCGTGATGGGGATTATTTGTTGATCAATTCGATGCGCGCCTTTCGCAAGACGAAGAACATGCGCCGCGACCCGCGCGTGACCCTGCTTATCTATGACCCACGCAAGCCGCTGCACAACATTGAAGTTCGCGGTTGTGTCGAAGAGATGACCGAGGAAGGGGCGCTCGAACACCTGGACGCATTGACGGCGCTGTACATGGGCAAGCCCGACGCGCACTTCTTTGGCGATTCCATTCCAGCCCATTTCCAGGCGACGCATGTACCGGTCAAGATTCGCATTCGGCCCCTGCGCGTGCGTGCGGAGCAAGGCACGCTCAACCTGAAGACGCCAAACCTGGCTGACTATCCCGCGCCGGCCAATGCGGAAACGGTAGATTTATCCGCAGCGCTGCCGCTGCCCGCATCACACGTTGACCTCTTTTCCCGCCCGGTGCATGGCGTGCTGGCTACGCGGATGCCTGACGGCCAGCCCCAGACCAGCGTCGTCTGGACGGATCATGATGGCGAGTACGTGTTGCTGAATACGACTCTGGAGCGCCGCAAGGGGCAGAACATGCTGGCCGACCCACGCGTGACCCTGCTTGTGGTTGATCCCGAAAACACCAGCCGCTGGATTGAGGTGCGCGGCGCGGTCACCGACATTGTGCGCGGGGCCGAGGCCGAGCGCCACGCCGACAAGTTGACGCAGCGTTACTCGAGTCCCAAACGCCACTTCTACGGCGACATCTATCCCGAGTCCCAGCGCGAGCGCGAAACACGCGTGATGGTGAAGATTCGCCCTACAAAGATCGCGCTGGACGCGATCTTCAAGTAGAGCAGGATGCGTTCACGACAAGAACACCTGTAAACAGGCTGCGCTGATTGAGCAGAAGGACGCGGAGGCGTCCGCTGGGATGCGCTCAATCTGCGTCGTCTGGGTAAGGCAGTTGCAGTTCCTACTCACACTCAGTTCCGGGAGGTTGACTTGGAGACCTATATCAAGAAGTTGATGGAGCGCCGCGCCATTGCCGCAGGCGGCGAAAAAGAGGTGGAGGCGCAGCACAAAAAGGGGCGCCTCACGGCGCAGGAGCGCATCGATCTGCTCTTCGACCCCGGCACCTTCAACGAAATCGACACCCTCGTCACCCCCCGCTATGACAAGTACATGGACGGCCGTTCGTCGCGCTATGGCGACGGCGTCATCACCGGCTTTGGACAGGTGCACGGGCGGCGCGTTTTCGTCGCTTCGCAGAATGCCGCCGTCATGGGCGGATCGCTGGGCGAAATGCACGCCAACAAGATCGTCAAAGCCATGCACATGGCGCTCAAGTATGGCTGCCCCTTTATCGCGCTGAACGACTCGGGCGGCGCGCGCATTCAGGAAGGCGTGGATAGCCTCGGCGGCTATGCGCGCATCTTCGACGCCAACTGTGAGGCGTCGGGCGTCATCCCGCAACTGAGCGTCATCCTGGGGCCGTGCGCAGGCGGCGCGGTTTATTCGCCCGCCCTCACAGACTTCGTCTTCATGACGGAGAACTCGTACATGTTCATCACCGGCCCGGAGGTGGTGCGCGCCGTGATGCAGGAGGCGGTGAGTTTTGAGGAACTGGGCGGTGGCCTCATCCACTCCAAGGAGAGCGGTGTCAGCCACTTCCTCTCCAGGGACGACGCCGAGTGCCTGAGCAAGGTGCGTGAGCTGCTCTCTTACCTGCCCAGCAACAACATGGACGACCCCCCCTACCTGCCTCCGCTTGACGACCCGCAGCGCATCTGCCCCGAACTCGAGGAGATTGTCCCGGCCGACCCGAGCAAACCCTACGACGTGCGCGAGGTGATTGCCAGCGTTGTGGATGACGGCCGCTTCTTTGAAGTGCACGAGTTGTGGGCCGAGAACCTTGTGGTGGGCTACGCGCGCCTCAACGGCCACGTGGTGGGGATTGTGGCCAACCAGCCCATGGTGCTGGCGGGCACAATCGACATCAAGGCGTCGGTCAAGGCGGCGCACTTCATCCGCATTTGCGACGCCTACAACGTGCCCATCGTCACGCTGCAGGATGTGCCCGGCTTCCTCCCCGGCACGCACCAGGAATATGGCGGCATCATCCGCAACGGCGCACGCATGATCTACGCCTACAGCGAGGCCACCGTGCCCAAACTGATGATCGTGACACGCAAGAGCTACGGCGGCGCGATGTGCGTGATGAGCAGCAAGGGGCTGCGCGGTGACCTGCTCTACGCCTGGCCCAATGCCGAGCTTGCCGTGATGGGGGCCGAGGGAGCAGTCAACATCCTTTTCAAGAAGCAGATGCAGGAGTCCGAGGACCCCAACGCGCGGCGCAAGGAGCTTGTTGACGACTATGAAGAGAAGTTCAACAACCCCTATGTGGCGGCAGCGCGCGGGCTGATTGATGACGTCATTGAGCCGCGCATGTCGCGCCGCGTGCTGATCCAGGCGCTGGAACTGACGCTCTCCAAGCGCGAGCGCCACGTGCCCAAGAAGCACGGCATTTCTCCGGCCTAAGGGGGCAATCATGTTTCAGAAAGTGCTTGTTGCCAACCGCGGCGAAATCGCCGTGCGCATCATCCGCGCCTGCCGCGACCTGGGCATTGCCACGGTGGCCATCTACAGCGCGGGTGACCGCGACTCGCTCCACGTGCGGCTGGCCGACGAGTGCCTGCCCATCACCACCGACCTGCGCTATGGGGACAAGGACGAGGTGCTGGCGTTGGCGCGCAAGTGCGGCGCTGATGCCATCCACCCCGGCTATGGCTTCCTGGCCGAGGAGGCCGACTTTGCACAGATGTGCGCCGATGCGGGCATTACTTTCATTGGCCCGCCGCCCGATGTGATCGAGCGTGTGCGCAACAAGATCGGCACCCTCACGGCGGTGAAAGCAGCCGGTTTTGCCACGCCGCCGCATTCCGCTCAGTCCTTTGGCGCCGACGATAGCGAAGCGCTGGCAGCAGCGGCCTATGCCCTGGGCTTCCCGCTCGTCATCAAATCGTGCAAGGGCGGGCGCGGCCGCGGCGAACGTGTGGTGATGAACGCAGGCGACCTCAACGGTGTGCTCGCCGAGGCGCGCCGTGAGGCCGCGATGATCTACCACAGCGACACGGTCTTCCTCGAGCGCGCGATTGCGCCGTCACATCACATTGCCGTGCCGGTGGTGGCCGATGCGTACGGCAACATCGTCTATCTGGGCGAGGTGGAAGGTTCGCTCACGCGCCACAACCAGAAGTTGCTTGAGGAATCGCCCTCGCCCAGCCTGACGCCCGATCAGCGTGAACAGGTGTGGCACACAGCCGTGGCCATTGCCAGACTCGTGGGCTACCAGAATGTGGGCTCGGTGGAGTTCCTGGTCGACGAGCAGGGCCATCTCTATTTCACGGAGATCAAGGCGCGCATCGTCATCGGCCACCCGATTCCCGAGATGCTCACCGGTGTGGATCTCATAGCCGAGCAATTGCGTTGCGCCGCGGGTGAGCCGCTGGACCTGAAGCAGGAGGATATCGCTGCTCACCTTGACGGCCGTGCAGGCTGCGCGATGCAGGTGCGCATCAATGCCGAAGACCCGTGGCGCAACTACCTGCCCAGCCCTGGCACGCTGGCCCGCTACCGCTTGCCCGGCGGTCTGCATGTGCGTGTGGACACCTACGGCTTTGTGGGCTGCACTGTCCCCGTGCGCTACGACTCGCTGCTGGCCAAGGTTGTTGTCAAGGGAAGCACGCGCCAGCATGCGCTGCTGCGCATGCGCCGCGCGCTGGAGGATTTCAAGATTGTGGGCGTGCAGACGAATCTGCCGCTGCACCTGCACATTCTGAATGACCCCGACTTTGCCACCGGGCGCTATGACACGGGCTTCCTCATGCGCCACAAGATGGGCATCTCGGCCGCGGATGCCGAAATGCGGCGCGACCTCGCGGTGGCGGCAGCCGTTGCCTTTCTCCTGCGCAGCGAGACGGCGCGCCCGGGCCAGGCTGCGCAAACGCAAACGGGCTGGCACCGCTCCAGCCGCACAATTCCCGGTTAACCTATTGCGGAAAAGCCCGACTGAGAAAGAGAATCATGCGTACAATTGACGTAACACTCGACGGCGCAAGCTTTATTATTCAGATTCGGCCCGACCCAGCCGACGGCACCCGCTTCGTCGCCACCATCGATGGCGAGGAAATCCCCATCTACGTGCCCGACCCCACCGATCCGGGTATGCTTGAGTGGATGGTGATCAACGACCGCCCATACGAGATTCTGCTCAGCGAGCACATGGAATGGCTCATGTCATCGGGTGGCATGCATCAATTGGACGTGCGCTGGCGCGACCGCGCGGGCGCGCCGCCGCCGCGCCCCAGCAGCGGTGACGGCCGCATCAAGGCGCCCATTCCCGGGCTGATTGCGCGCATCCTCGTGGAGCAGGGGGCGCAGGTCGAGAGCGGCGCGCCTGTGCTGGTGCTGGAGGCGATGAAGATGGAGAACGAGATTCGCGCCCCGCGCTCGGGCACGGTGCGGGCCATCAATACCAAGCCCGGCGCGAGCGTGAAGCTGGGCGAGTTGCTGATGGAGATTGGGTAGAACGCGAGTGGATGTGCCACACTGCCAGATGTGTGGCACAATTGACATTTCGTGCCACAGTGCTATGATTGTGACATGGAGGTGGTGAGATGAGCACTAACATAGTGACAGTCAAAGTCAATGTAGGGCCCCAGGGTCGAGTTGTGATACCAGCTGAAATGCGACGTGCATGGAATCTGGAACCGGGCGAGACGCTCATAGCGCGCCTTGAGAACGATAGAGTGACGCTGGAACGTCCGGAGCAAGCGCTGAAACGAGTATTGGCCCGCTTTGCGCATCTGGTTGGCGGGCCTAGTATGGCTGATGAATTAATCGCCGAGCGACGCTTGGCAGCGCAGCGAGAAGATGAGGAGATGGCCGAATGAGTGTTGTTCTTGATGCGTCGGCCGTGCTCGCGTTGCTTCAGAGAGAACTTGGGGGCACCGACGTCGCCAGTGTCTTGACAGAAAGCCTCATATCGAGTGTGAACTGGACCGAGGTGATACAGAAGTCTATGCAAAGGGGCATGGATACGTCCGGTGTGCGCACTGACCTGGAGACGGCAGGCCTGCAAATTGTGGGATTCGATGCCGACGATGCCGAGGTAGCTGCTCGCCTCTGGCAAGTGGGCAGAGGGCTGTCCTTAGCGGATCGCGCCTGCCTCGCGCTGGGCATCAAGTTGGGCGCCGCAGTGTGGACGGCCGACCGCTACTGGGCCACGGTGGAGACGGGCGCTGAGGTGAAAGTGATTCGGTAGCGCGCAAGGGCTAGCCGCCTTCGTGCCCTAGCACATCAAGAAATTGCGCCGGCGTCAGCACTGGAATCCCTTCATAAGTCCCAAGATCAAGCAGGTGCGCATCGCCGGAGACAATGGCGTGCGCACCTGCTGCTTTGGCCAGGGCAAGGAACTTGGTGTCTTTTGGGTCAGCAATCAGAACCGGCACCTCCGGTATGTTGTCGAGCCAAAGCGCGTTCCCACGAAGCGAACCGAGAAGCTCTTCCAGTTCCTCATCGGAAAGAGCCAAACGCGCACGAATGTGCGGTCGGTTAAGCACGTCCGAAATCTCGTGCAGTACCGCTGCCGACAGAAGCAATGTGAACTGGCCCGACAACCAGGCACTGAAAACCTGAGCCGGAACCCCGCCGGCTGTCATGATCGCACTTGCCACCACATTTGTATCCAGCACAACGTTCATCTTGCGCTTCTTCTAGTGGTGGGCTACCTCGACGGCGACCGCGGTTTCGATTTGATCATTGCGTACTTCGGCAATGGCGCGATTCACCAAGGCGGAAATCTCAGTTTCCGTGATGCCTGTCTCCGCAACATTGGCACGTGCCTTCTCCACAAGGGCCGCAAGCCTTCCGCGCCTGTCGGTATACTCCTCATAGACGTGCATGGGCACAATGGCAACCGCCGGCTTGCCGTTCTTGGTAAGCAGCACGCCTTCGCCTGTATAGCGCACCTGGTCCACCAATTCGCCCAAGCGAGTGCGCGCTTCGGTAATGCTGATGTCTTGCATGGTTATCCCTCCTAAAACAGTACAGAGTGTACAATCCGTGCAGATTGTACACTCTGTATTATCACTCATTGCCACACCACGGTCAAGCACTTGATCGCCACCGCGTGGTTGAGTTCCCTTCTGACGCTGCCCTACCCCCCATACGTCTCCGGCAGCACATCTTCCAGCATAATCCTGTGAAAGGCCTCGTACTGTTCGAAGGCCACCGCGTGCGCGGCATTGTCGAGGGGGTAGAGGCGTTTGGTCGGCGCATCCACCTGCTCGAACCACTCCAGCGCCAGGTCGCGGCACGCCGCCAGTTCGGCTGTGCCGTCAAGGATGTAGAGAGGCACGTCCAGTTGCACTGCATCGCGCCGCAGGTCCACACTCTGCATTTGCGGATACATAAGGCTGAACATATCAATCAGCCCGCGCAGCACATTTACCTTGTCCACCAGCGCGTACTCGCTGCCATTGATGCCGAAGAAGCCCAGGTTGGCGCCATTGCCCCGATCCTGGTAGTTCTGCGGCGGCATGTAGGGTTCGTAGAGCGCGTCGTAGTAGCCCATTACGAACGCGTTGGCGTAGGGCACATCGCTATAGGGGGGCTCGCCGTAGGTCTGCATCGTGGCCGCCAGGTCGGTGTTGTTTGTCCGCTGCGCCAGGTCAATTACATTGTGGTAGAGACGGCGATCCGTCTCCTGCACGCTCACCATCTGCCCACTGCTGATAATGGCATGGTAGAGATCGGGCCGCGCCTGGGCAGCAAGCACCGCCAGGATAGTCCCGTAGGACTCGCCAAGCAGGTAAATCTTCTCTTCATCAAAACGTTCGCGCAGATAGTTGGTCACGGCAATCGCATCGGACACGGCCTCTTCAGGCGAGAGCGTGGCCGGGTCCATGGCCGCATATGATTTTCCCGTGCCGCGCTGATCCCACGCGACGACAGTGAAGTCCTTCTCGATGTCCTGGAAGACGACGCGCGGGTGAGGCAGGCTGCTTTGGCCGGGGCCGCCGGCCAAATAGAGCAGCACCGGGTTCCCCGCACTGTGCCCGCGGATGAGCAGAGCTTGCGTGCTGCCGTTGATGGGCATAGGCACCATTTCTGCCACGCTGCCGGGCATGCGCTCGCCGTCATCGCCAAGAATGGGGGGCGTGCGTGCCGGCCACAACAGAGCAACGACCAGCGCCACGAGGGCCAGTGCAACCAGCCCGGCAGGAATCCAGCCTGCAGCCCGCGTGGGCCAGGCGGGTTGGCCGGCCAGGCTGTGCGCCCAGCGCACGCCCAATTCCACAGCCAGGACCATGGGCAGCAATGGCACCAGCCCGTGAAAGCCGCGTCCCAGAAGCAGCGCGAGAATGCCGTACGTTTCGTCCAGGCGAATGGCGCCCATGCTGAGTACGGGCGAACCCCAGTGCATCACTTCGCATGCAGCGATGTAGCCCAGCGGCGCGGCCAGCAACGCCCAGCGCGAGCCTGTAAGCAGCCCGGCGGCCAGCCCGACACCAAGCCCAATCACGATGAGCGCGAGCGCCTGTGCGCTGGTGGCGGGACCCAGGGGCATCGTCCACGCCACCACAAGGCCCGCCAGCGCACCCGCTGCCAGGGCGACGATGCTGCCAAGCCAACGGCTCTGCCAAATACCAGTCAAAACAGTGTTACCAACCACTTGTGAACCTCCCAACATGAATCGCTGATGCCCGCTCAGTGCCAGTGCCGCACGTCGTGATGCAGGTCGATTATTGCTACACCCACAGGGTACGCGCGCAGACGGCGCAGAACACCTGCCAAGAGTAATGAATTGTCTCGATTGTCGTCGCGTTTGCGCGTGCGCTTTCGGAACTATAGATAGCGCGTCTGGCGCGCATCATCCGGCCGGGAGGGCCGATGCACCATGAAAGACGATTACACACACATTACCGTCATCCTCGACCGTTCGGGCTCCATGGAGTCGATTCGCGATGACATCATCGGCGGCGTAAACGCCTTGCTCAAAGAGCAGCAGCGCACGCCGGGCGTTGCCACGCTGACGCTGGTGCAGTTTGACACCGCCGCGCCCTACGAGGTGGTCCACTCCTTTACACTTGTGCAGGCAGTGAAGCCGCTGACAGCAGAGAGCTATGTGCCACGCGGCGGCACGCCGCTGCTTGACGCCTTGGGGCGCGGCATCCTCGACCTCGATGCCACGCTGGGCCAGATGCGCGAGCCCGACCGCCCGGCGCGCGTTGTCTTTGTGGTTGTGACCGACGGCATGGAGAATGCCAGCCGCGAGTTCACCCGCAATCAGGTGGCGCGCATGATTGCCGAGAAGCAGGAGCTGGCCGACTGGCAGTTTGTCTTCCTCAGCGCCGACCTCTCGGCAATGACCGAGGGTGAGGGGCTGGGCATGCTTTACCAGCGCTCGCTTGCCTTCGACAAGACGGCGCAGGGCAGCCGCAGCGCCTTCAGTTCCGTATCGGCCAACGTAGCGCGCATGCGGCGCGGCGAGGCAACCGACGTCTCCTTCAGCGAAGAGGACCGCGCCGCGCAGGAGAATGAGCAGCGGCGCGGCAAGAAGTAGCCCGAAAAAGTGCACTGCGCGCCCGATTTCACTCCGTACAGGGAGGCGCCGGGCGGTGGCTGCAGGTGGCGCACGCAGGCCAAAATGGGAAATTTGCACAGCAGGGCCGGGTGAGGCATGATCATGCTGCAGCCGGCCCTGTTCTCCGTCTACAAGCGACGCACCTGGCCGGCCCTCACGCAGCGCATGCATGCTCAAAAAGGGGTCATCTGTCCCACAAACCACGGGACGCGCGTCCGGTGTATTGATCACGCCATTGCGCGAAAATGAAGATGGCCGTATCTGCGCAGTTTGGGATGCGTCGTCAATGATTAACCCACCGTTTTCCAGTGCGTCGAGTTAGCCCGATACTGTTCTATCACCGCAAGTACACAATTGTCCGTTGGACAATGTTGTTCAACGTGCCGGGCGGCAGCCAACGCGTCCGGCATGTTCGCGCACAGTGCATGCAACCCCCAGTTGGCACGAGAAGGAGCGCACCCGACACGCGCCCATCCCTGGGCGCTCATCTCCTGTAAGGCTTCATGCGGCAGTCGCGCGCCGTTCATGCACGCACTGCGGCCCAGCATAGTCACCTCTGTCATTCTTTCTTATTCACAGTAGCTAATTCGAACTCGAGGGAAAAATCGATCATGTTAGGACATCTTGACCTGACTGCCTTTGAAACCATTGCCCTGTGGGGCGTGCTGCTGGTAGCGCTGCTGGGGCTTTTGTATGCTCTTTTCCTGCGCAACCAGGTGCTCGCGCATGACAAGGGCACCAAGGAAATGCAGACCGTGTGGATGGCTATCAAGACGGGCGCAGACGCCTACTTGAGCCGTCAGCTGCGCACGATTCTACCCTTCATTGTCATCCTCACAATTGCCCTCTTCTTCAGCGTCTATATCGTGCCGCCCACTGTCGAGGCGCAGGAGCGCTTCCCGGATGTGGCGGACAGCAGCCTGAAGCTGTTGATTGGCCTGGGTCGCGCGGTGGCGTTTATCATGGGCGCTGGCTTCAGCCTCATGGTCGGCCAGATTGGCATGCGCATGGCGGTTGAGGCCAATGTGCGCGTGGCTGCCGAATCGCGCAATTCCTTTGGCGGCTCGCTGAAGATCGCCTACCGCGCGGGCACCATCACCGGCATGCTCACCGACGGTCTGGGCCTCCTGGGCGGCACAGTCATCTTCATGGTCTTCGGCCTCGCCTCGCCGGACGTGCTCCTGGGCTTCGGCTTTGGCGGCACGCTGCTGGCGCTCTTCATGCGCGTAGGCGGCGGCATCTTCACCAAGGCGGCCGACGTGGGCGCCGACCTCGTGGGCAAGGTTGAGCAAGACCTGCCCGAGGACGACCCCCGCAATGCCGCCGTCATCGCCGACCTCGTGGGCGACAACGTGGGTGACTGCGCCGGTATGGCCGCCGACATCTTCGAGTCCTACGAAGTCACCATTGTTTCCGCCTTGATCCTGGGGCTCGCGCTGGTGAGCTTCACTGGCGACATCCGCTGGATCATCTACCCGCTGCTCGTGCGCGGCGTGGGCGTGCTCTCGTCGATTGTGGGCACCTACCTCGTCAAGGCTCCCGACGAAGGCGGCAACGCCATGGCGGCTATTTTTAGCGGTTTCCTCACCTCAGCCGGCATTTCGGTGGTGCTCTTTGGCATCGTCGGCTTCTTCTACTTGAATCCCTGGGGATCGGCAGTGGGATTGGCCGTCCCGGGCGGCTGGTGGCGCCCCTTCCTTTCGACAACGCTGGGCGTCTTGCTGGCGATTGCGATTGACCGCCTGACAGACCATTACACCGGCACCGACGGCAAGCCGGTGAAGGAGATCAAGGCAGCCACAGGCGGCGGCCCGGCGACCACAATTCTGGCTGGCCTCGGCGTCGGCTACGAATCCACCGTCTGGTCGGCCGTGGTGATTGCACTCACGATTCTGGCCTCGGTGCTCCTCTACGCCGGCATGGCGCTTGAGCCCATCCAGCGTGAAGTCTTCGGCACCATGATGACCTTCAGTGTGTCGGTGCAGCAGACGGCCTACGTTCTCTATGGCGTGGCGCTCACAGGCATCGGTATGTTGACGCTGACCGGCAACAATGTGGCCATGGACTCCTTCGGCCCCATCTCCGACAATGCAAACGGCATTGGCGAAATGGCCGGTCTCGACCCCAAGGCGCGCCAGATCATGGCCGACCTCGACGGCGTGGGCAACACCACCAAGGCAATCACCAAGGGTATTGCCATCGGCTCGGCAGTGATTGCGGCCGTGTCGCTCTTCGGTTCGTATGTCACTGATGTCAACAAGATCGATCCGACAGCGTTGGCCAACGGCATTCGTATCTCCTACCCGCTGGTCTTCGTGGGCTTCCTGATTGGCGGTGCGCTGCCGTGGCTCTTCTCGGCTATGGCGATTAACGCCGTGGCACGCGCAGCCGGCCAGGTGGTGAACGTGGTGCGCCGCCAGTTCCGTATCCCGGGCATCATGGAAGGCACCGTCACGCCGGACTATGCTGAAGTCGTCGGCATTGTTACGGCCGCCTCACAGAAGGAGTTGGTCAGCCTGGCGCTGCTCTCGGTGGTGACACCGATTGTGATTGGGCTAGCGCTGCAGGTGGAAGCGCTGGGTGGCTTCCTGGCGGGCGTCATCCTCTCCGGCCAGTTGCTTGCCGTCTTCATGTCCACCTCGGGTGGCGCGTGGGACAACGCCAAGAAGCTCATCGAAGACGAGCCGCGCGACCTGGCAGCCGACACCGGCAAGGGTTCCGAGCGCCACAAGGCCAGCGTCGTGGGTGACACAGTTGGCGACCCGCTCAAGGACACCGCGGGCCCGTCGCTCAACCCCATGATCAAGGTCATCAACCTCGTCAGCCTGATCATTGCGCCGATTGTGGTGCAATACCAAGGCATTGGCTGGGGCACAGGGACGGTGATTGTGCTGGGCTTGATCGCCATCTACTGGGCGCTGCAACGCAGTTTCTCCGGCGCCGGCTACAACTTCACGACCTCTGCCGCTCCCGTGGCACACACAGGCGACGACTGAGTACAGAGGCATAACTGATAACTGAAGATTGACAAGTGGCGCCGCGTTCTCGAGAACGCGGCGCCACTTGTGTCATCTCGCCCTGACCATAGAAACGCCGCGCTGGGATGCGCATTCTGCAACGCACATATGCAAGCAAGGGGCGCACCCGTCGCGACCTGCGCGGACTGGCTCGCCCAAGCGTGTATAATGAGCGCATGGAACCGACGCCAATGTTCATTCACCCAGCGCCGCCGCGCAGCGAACCCCTCAGCATTGGTGAGGTGGTGCGCAACGCCATCGTTTTCAATCCCCACCCACGCGGCCGCTTGCCAATGAACGATGAATCGCTGCTTGATCAAGCCGACGCGCTCTTTGCGCTGTTGCGTGCGCGCCAAGTGGATTATATGCTCGTGGGCGGGCTGGCCATGCTCCAGTACGTAGCGGGGCGCAACACGCAGGACATTGCTCTGATCATGGCCCTCGCCGACTTGCGCCGCTTGCCTGAAGTTGTGGTGGAGAGCAGCGACGCCAATTTCGCGCGCGGCCGCTTTGGCGATCTGTTGATTGATGTTCTGCTGACACGCAACCGGCTCTTTGACATTGTGCGCAAGCAGTACACCACAATACGCCCCTATGCCGAGGGCGATATTCCCTGTGCCACAGTCGAAGGATTATTGCTGCTCAAACTCTACGCGCTGCCGTCGCTCTATCGGCAAGGCGATCTCGTGCGCGTTAACCTGTATCAGAGCGATATCGGTCTCTTGCTGCAAATTGAACCTCATGTGGACCAGGTCTTTGCGCTTCTGACAAAACATTTGCCCGATTCCGACCTGCTCGAACTTCGCCGCATCGTTGACGACCTGAATCCCCGAATGGACCGTTTCGGTTTGGAGACGTAACCGCCCATGCCCACCGATGCCTTCATTTACACGACCCTGCGCACGCCACGCGGCAAGGGGCGCGAGAGCGGTGCGCTCCACGGCGTGCCCCCCGTCAACCTGCTGTCCGGACTGCTGACTGCGCTCCAGACACGCACCGGTCTCGACACCGCGCAGGTGGATGACCTGATCATCGGCTGCGTCACCCCCATCGGCGAGCAAGGGGCCAACATCGCGCGTACGGCGGCGCTTGTGGCCGGGTGGGATGCCGACCTGCCGGGCATGCAGATCAACCGCTTCTGCGCCTCGGGGCTGGAGGCAGTGAACCTGGCGGCGATGAAGGTGCGCTCGGGCTGGGAGAGTCTGATTGTGGCGGGGGGCGTCGAATCCATGTCGCGCGTCTCCATCGGCAGTGACGGCGGCGCCCTGATGGAGGACCCGGCGGTGGCGGCGCAGATCGGCTTTGTGCCCCAGGGCATTTCCGCCGACCTGATCGCCACGCGTGAAGGTTTCACACGCGCGGTGCTCGACGCGTACGCGCTGCTCTCGCAGCAGCGCGCCGTGCAGGCGCAGGCCAACGGGCGCTTCCTCTCCATGGTCCCCGTGGTCGACGCGCAGGGCCATGCGTTGCTGGCGCACGACGAGCACATGCGCCTGCAGACAACGAGCGAGGCGCTGGCCGCACTCCCGCCTGCCTTTGCTGCGCTGGGCGCGGCGGGCTACGACGCCGTGGCGCTGGCAAAGTATCCTGCGCTGCGCCATATTGAGCACCTGCACACGGCGGGCAGTTCGTCGGGCATTGTGGATGGCGCAGCGGTGGTTCTGGTGGGTTCGCGCGCCGCCGGCGCAACGCTGGGCCTGCAGCCGCGCGCACGGATCCGCGCCACGGCCGTGGTGGGCGACGAACCAACCATCATGCTCACGGGCCCCGCGCCCGCCAGCCGTCGCGCCCTGCAGCGCGCCGGCATGGAGATCGGCGACATCGACCTCATTGAGTGCAACGAGGCCTTTGCTGCGGTGGTGCTCAACTTCATGCGCGCCATGGGGCTGGATGACGTGGATCTTGTCAATGTCAACGGCGGCGCGATTGCGCTTGGCCACCCGCTGGGCGCAACAGGGGCCATCCTGCTTATGACGCTGCTGGATGAACTGGAGCGGCGCGACCTGAGCACCGGCCTCGTCACTCTCTGCGCCGGGGGCGGCATGGGGATTGCAACAATCATCGAGCGCGTCTAGGCGCGTTCAATCGTGACAAACGTCCACAGGGGTGGTTATGCCGGACGACTTGACATTTGCCCGCATTCTCAGCGGCGAGACGCCCGCGACAATCATCTACCAGGATGAATTGGTGACGGCCTTCCACGACATCCATCCGCAGGCGCCGGTGCACATCCTGATCATTCCCAATCGCCGCATCGCCACAGTGAATGATGTGACGCCGGAGGACGAAGCCGCACTTGGCCGCCTCTTCACCGTGGCGGCGCGCCTCGCGCAGAAACTGGGCATCGCTGACAGCGGCTACCGGCTGCTGGTGAACACGAACCATGATGCTGGGCAGGTAGTCTACCACCTGCACATGCACCTGCTGGGTGGGAGGCGGCTGGGGCCAATGCTTGTGCAGCCATAAAGGAAGAGGCCCGCTGTTTGGCAGCGAGCCTCTTGACGAGCGTAGGTTGTCGTTACAGCATCGCCCATTGCCTGCAGGGCGACAGGTACACCGGAATTACTTGACGGACTGCTTGGCCAGCAGGTCGCGGATTTCAGCCAGCAACACCTGATCCTTGGTGGGGGCAGGCGGCGCGGCGGGCGCCGCTGCCTCCTTGCGCATCATCCGGTTCACGCCCTTGATCACGAAGAAGAGCACAATCGCGACGATCAGGAAGTTGATGATGGCCATGATCAGGTTGCCATAGGTAAAGGTGGCATTCCCGACGCTGAAGGACAGGCCCGCAAAGTCCAGACCGCCCAGGATGAGGCCGATGAGAGGATTGATCAGGTCATTGACAACCGAATTGACAATGGCGGTAAAAGCGGCGCCGATTACAACTGCGACGGCCAGATCGATCACGTTGCCACGGAATAGAAAGGCCTTCAGTTCATTGAGCATGCTTGGTTTATTCACTTGGTTGGCCATAGTCTCTTTCCTCTGGTGTGTATGCGTGGACTGTTACGTGGGGAATCGTGACTGCGTTGGCGTCGGTAGCGTGGCCGACTACTAAAGAGTATAGCAGGAAAATCGCACTTTGCACCCACCGTTATGTGGTTTGTGCAGGGCTTCTCAAAAGTCCGGAACGCGGCGCGAGCGGGTGCGAACTGCAACCTCACCCCCGGCCCCTCTCCATTCTGGAGCGGGCAGAAAGGCGCCACCTTCGTAGGTCACGTCTCCGACGTGACGCAGATGCTTTTCTCCAGGATGGAGAGGGGCCGGGGGTGAGGTGCAGTTTTGCAGCGCGATGACTTTTGAGAAGCCCTGGCGAACCCAGTTAGGGCGCGTTCAAGTTGCATTGGGCGCAATGGAATCACAAGACGTTGCGGAATTGCACGCTGCTTCCCCATATTTGGTCGAGTGCTCCCCACAAACTGCCTATGCCGGCCAAGATTTCAAATTGGAGGGGCAAGGAGTGACATGATTCCTGCAACTTCGCTTGTCTCCTGTCACGGAAATGCAACTTAAACGCGCAGTGGAAATTCCTTGACATCCACGGTAAATCAGCCTATGCTTGCAACCGTACGTCTTTCTAGGACCTACTGAACT
>CAYRVP010000043.1:0-30144 GCA_964427845.1 uncultured Caldilineaceae bacterium | reverse complement strand
CCGAATTACGCCTTCGCCGCTTGACTTTCAACACAATATCTTTGCGTTGAGATGTTGTTTTCACGTTGCCATCACTTTGGGTGTTTGGCGTCACGGCGCGGCTTTGCGTTGAGATGTTGTTTTCACGTTGCCATCACTTTGGGTGTTTGGCGTCACGGCGCGGCTTCGGGCGCCATATAGATTTCCTGGTAGCCCGGCGGCGGTTTCAATGTGGGCCTGGCGGGTGGCTCTGGCGCGTCCTTGTCTTGCGCCAGTTCCTGTTCACGCTTGAACTCGAAGAACTTCCAGGTGATGCGGCTCACCTTCTGCATCGTGCTGTTGCTCGTCGCCCAGTCCATCCACCCCTGGCGGTAGAGGAAGATGCTGATCACATAAGGCCCCGCCGGCCCCCACACCAGCGCCACATCACTGTGCGACTCGAAGGCAAAGCCATGCTTGTGCACAATCCACTGCGCATCCGGATTGGGCAGCCCCGCCCATATCATCTCGCGGAACTGGTCGTGCGTCATGTAGAAAAGAATTTGCCAACACTCGTCGGGCGTAATCTCGGCCGGGTATTGATCAATCAGGGGCCCTGTGCCCTGCGTGCAGGCGTAGATAGCCGAGAGAATGCGCCCCATTTCGCGCGGCGTCGACTGCAAATTCGTGTCTGGGTCCGTTTCCCACTCGCTTTGCGAGTTGCCGGGGGTGGGAATCTGCGGCAGTTGGGTTTGGATGTCGTAGCCCGACTGCATGTAGGTGGAGGTGAAGCCCAGGCTGCGCATGAAGGCGGTGAAGACGCGCGTGCCTGTATTGACATCGCCATCGCCCAGAAAGGCGAGCAGCTGGTTGGCGGCAAAGTTGTTGCTCTCGCCCAGGGCGTAATCGAGCAGGAGGCCGATCTCCTGGCTGTCGGCATCGTCGGCGGCCACACCATTGGCAAGCTTGCGCATGACGGCGGCGGCAATGCCGATCTTGAGCGTGGACATGCCCGAGAAAGAGACCTCCGAGTCCACCGACGCCTCGCTGTCAGACGTGGCGTCGCCTGCCATCAGGTCATGCACATAGATGGCGGCAAAGCCGGGGAACTGCAGAGTCTGCGTATTGAGGACGCGCGCCAGATCCTCCATGGCAGGGGGCGGCGGCGGTGTCTCGATGAGCACCAGATTGGCCTCGCGGCCATCGGGCCGCGCCAGCGCTGCCACAATCGTGGGAATGCTGGCCTCAATGTCGAGCGTGTAGCCGGGCGCACCGACAACCCAGCGCCACTCCTCTAGCGTGGGGTCGGGGCCCTCGGGCGTGGCGGGTGCATCGGTGGCGGCGTCATCAACAACAACGCCGGCGTCACTTGCGGCAGGGCCGACAACGCGCGCGCGCTGCGGCACGCTGTTGTACTGTGCGGCAACGCCCTCCAGCCAGGCACGCAACTTGTCTACGTCCACCATGTAGGCGGTGGGCACATCGTGGCGGCGCTGTTCGACGCCCACCACGTAGCGCGCCGCAATCTCCACGAAGACCGGCCCGTCTACATACTGCCTGGCCTCGGCGAGCATGTGGTCGACATCGAGCCGGAAGTCCACATCCTCGGGGCGCAGCGCCAGCTTCTTCTCCCCGAAGTTGACACCAATCGGGCCACTGTAGGCCCCCTCCAGGTGCTCGCGAATTTCTGTTGCCTCCTTCATATCGCTGAGCGCGAGGCCGCCCACGAAGACGCCGGGCGGTATGGGCGCGGCGGCCTGTTTGAGGCGACTGTAGACCGGGAAGATTGCCAGCAGGGCAACCAGCACGATCATGAAGGTGACGAAGCGGCGCGGGAATGGCCGAGGCGGCCCTTCCCACCCACTGCTCAGTAGGCGCACGGTGTACGGCTCCAGGTTAGGATGGAGTGAACGTCATTTGGTGGACTGGTGGACTGGTGGACTGGTTGACTGGCGCCAATCAACCAGTCCACCAGTCAACTAGTCCACCAGTCGTCGTCACTCCCACTCAATCGTTGCTGGCGGCTTGCTCGAAATGTCATAGACCACCCGGTTGACGCCCTGCACTTCGTTGACGATGCGGCTGCTGATGCGCGCCAGCAGGTCGTAGGGCAGGCGCGCCCAGTCGGCGGTCATGAAGTCATCGGTGGTGACGGCGCGCAGGGCGATGACGTTGGCGTAGGTGCGCCCGTCGCCCATCACGCCCACGCTGCGTATGGGCAGCAGCAGGGCGAAGACCTGGTTGGCCGAGCGGTAAAGGCCGGCGGCGCGCAACTCGTCCAGAAAGATCTTGTCGGCGTGGCGCAGCGTCTCCAACCGCTCCCAGGTCACTTCGCCCAGCAGGCGAATGGCCAGCCCAGGCCCTGGGAATGGGTGCCGCCAGACAATCTCTTCAGGCAGCCCCAGCGCCTCGCCCAACGCCCGCACCTCATCCTTGAAGAGCAGGCGCAGCGGCTCGACGAGCGCGAAGGTCATGTCCTTGGGCAGCCCGCCCACGTTGTGGTGCGTCTTGATGGTGCGGGCATGGCGCGTGTCGTCGCCCGCGGCCGACTCGATCACGTCGGGGTAGAGGGTGCCTTGCGCCAGGAAGGCGGCCGAATCGCCACCCCACGCTAACGCCAGCCGCGCCGCCTCCGCCTCGAAGAGGCGCCCGAATCGGGCGCCGATGCGCTTGCGCTTCTCTTCGGGGTCCTCAACGCCCGCGAGGTCGCTGAGAAAATCCTCCTTGGCATCCACGGCAATCAGGCGCATGCCCTGGTGGATGCGGAAGGTTTCCACCACTTGTTCGGGCTCGCCCTGGCGCAGCAGGCCGTGGTCCACAAAGACGCAGGTGAGGCGGTCACCGATGGCGCGGTGCACGAGCGCGGCGACGACCGCCGAATCCACGCCGCCGCTAAGGCCGCAGATGACGTGTCCCTCGGGCCCGACGGTGGCGCGAATGCGCTCGATACTCTCGTCAAGAAAGTGGCCTGGCGTCCAGTCACCCACGCAGCCGCAAATACGCTTCACAAAGTTGTCGAGCAGCGCGCCCCCCTGCGGCGTGTGCACCACCTCGGGGTGGAACTGAATGCCGTAAAGGCCACGCGCTGGGTCGGCAATTGCGGCCAGGGGTGAGTTTGGGCTCTGGGCGATGGCGGCAAAGCCTGCGGGCAGTTGCTCAACGCGATCGCCGTGGCTCATCCACACCTGGAGCGCATCGGGCAGCCCGGCAAAGAGCGGCGAATGCTTGTCCTCGCGCGCGGTGACGGTGGCTGCGCCGTACTCGCGCTCGGCGCCGGGAGACACGCGTCCGCCCAGTGTGTGCGCCAGCAGTTGCAACCCGTAGCAGATGCCCAGCACGGGCACGCCGCTTTCGAGCACGGCCGCGGGCAGCGTAGGCGCGCCCTCGGCATAGACGCTATTGGGGCCGCCCGAAAGAATGATGCCCTGTGGCTGCATGCCGGGAAGCAGGTCGGCGGCGCGGTCCCAGGGCACAAGTTCGGCGAAGACCTGCTGCTCGCGCACGCGCCGGCAAATCAGTTGGCTGTACTGGCTGCCGTAGTCGAGCACGGCGATGGTCTGGTGGCGCATGAGGGTCCGATAAGTGGTGAATTGGTGAGTGGTGAATTGGTAAGTGGTTGACTGGTTGACTGGTTGACTGGTTGACTGGGCTCAGCGGACTTCGAGGCGCACGGTAACGAGGTCACCTTCCTCGATGTCTTCCGCCCTGCGGATGCGCGCCTTGATCGGCACGATGTAACTGCCATCCTTGGGCCACAGCGCCGTGTAGTACGCAGTGTTGCCGATTGTTGCATCGACCGGAATCATGCCCCAGCCGTAGGTTACGACGCCCGCAATGGCTTTCAGTTCGCGGCACTGCTGCTCGGGCACTGTTACAAAGTACCAAGGGGCGGGCCCACGCCAGAACCATATCTCGCCCTCAAATTCGATGGTCAACAATGGCGGGTGCGTCATTGTTGCACCGCATACGTATACTGCGCCGCCTGCGTTGTCCCCTCTGTGGTGGGAGTGACGATCACAACGGCTCTGCGCCCGTCGCCCAGACCGGTGACAGGGATAGACGCATCGCCTTGTGCATCCACGGCCACACGCTGCACTTCCTGAAGCGTGCCATTCTGCAGCGTCAGCACCTGGAGCAGCCACGTTTGCGGCAGGACGCCGTCGGTGAGCAACCAGCCCTCGCTTTGCCAGCCGGGGGCGTCGCCCTCAAAATCTTCGGCATACGCAATTGCGTCGATACGTACATCGTCAATCCACCAGCCGTCGCGCGTGACGGCGTCATCGGTTACATAGCTGAAGCGCAGGTGCAGTGGTCCGCCGGCGAAGGCGTTCAGGTCAAAGGTCTCCGTCACCCAGCCGCTGGCAGCCGGGTCGGGGTTGCTGACGCCGCTGTAGCCCTCGCCCAGATTGTTGCCTGCCGTGTTGAGGCTGCTCGTGCGCTGGCCGGGCAGGATGCGCCAGGTTTCACCGTCGCGGCTGGCCATGACGTAACCATAGTCGTAATCCGGCTCAATATCCCACGCCGAGCGCACGCTGAGCGTGATCGGTGTGCCCGCGGCGAGGTCCGCCAAATCAAAGATGCGTGTAAGGCGCGCTTCGCCCATGTCGCCCCGGTTGGACCACCACGCGCGCGTGCCGGCGGGGGGCGCGTCGGCGGAGACGGTCGTCTCTGTATCACCGTCGAAGTCAAAGGTGACATCACCGGCGCCGTCCAGATAGTAGGCGCGGCCGGCGAAGTTGGCGGCACTGGCCTCGCTTTGGGCAAGCGGATAGGCGCTCAGGGTGGCGGCCCGGTCGGGCGTGGGTGGGTCGATTTCAGTGTAGCCAAAGCGGCCCTGGCCATCCAGGGCGTCGGGCTGATCAAGCGTGAGCGCCACCAGCCAGTCGGCAAAGAGATCATCGAACGATGCACCGTAGGTAGCGAGCACGCGCCGCAGCCCTTCAATGCCGTTGGCGGGCTCGTCCACAATCGCCTGCACAATGGGCGGGCCAAAGTGCTGCACCAGGTAGCGCACAAAGAGGTAGGATGCGCCATAGTGGGGCGCGTTGTTGTCCACGGCCCCGCCCCAGGCATTGAGCTGTGTGTTGGGCTGGAAGGCGTAGGCGGTGGCAAAGTCCAGATCGGCAGGGTAGCCCGCCACCTCCTGCGCGTATTCGCTCAGCCCCTCGTTGATCCAGACCTCCTCGTTGGCATCATGCGCCGAGTGAATCATGTGCTGGAACTCGTGCGCAAGCACCGTTTCGTAGGTCTCGGGATTGCGCATGAACTCCATCCAGTTGAGGCTGATGTAGAACATCTCCTTCTGGTTGGAGTAGGGGTAACCCAGGCGGCTGAGCTGGTCGCCGCTGAGAAAGTAACCGGCTGCGCCCCCCATGCCCGTGGTGTGGAGCACATGCAGGCGCGGGTCGCCATCCATGCCGGGGAAGGGTTCGCGCCCGAAGGCCGTTACAGCCGCGGGATAGATGCGGCGGCTGAAGGTGTCAATCGAGCGGGCAATGGCTGCGGCGTCATACTCCTGCCCCGTTTCCACCCACGCATAGGCCACGTTGGTCTTGTGGATGAGCGTGGCCGTGATTTCACGGTTCTCGGCCGTGTCGGAATTGTGCACAAAGAAGGTCGTGGCATCGCCCACAGCGTATTCCGGCGGTGGGGCCGCAGGCGCAGCAGCCGCAGCGGTGGCTTGGGCGGCCACGTCCGGATCGAGGCGTGCGCGCAGAGAGACCATATCGCGCTGAGGAATCGCGACGACGCGCAGTTGCTCGGCCGCAGAGAGCGCAGCAAGGTCGGCGGGCGCGAGCAACTGCGGTGTAGCGGCAGGCGCGGGCGTGGGCGCAGCGGGCAGCGCACCATCTGCAGAAAAAATGGGCGTGGGCGCAGTGGCCGCCCCAACCTGCACGCTGCAGCCGCCCAGCAGCAGCGCGGTGAGCAGAAACCCTATCGCAAGCAGCGGACGCGCGCTCTTCGTTTTCGCTCGAATTCCGTGTGCGACCATGGCCGAAAGTATAGCATAGGCGCGCGGCAGCCGTGGTGAGATGCAACCTCTTTCCCGGCTTTGCAGAGGTCAGGGCGGCGCGCGCGGGCGGCGGCAGGACTTCACCCCGGCTCCTCACCATGCGGAGATGGGAGCATGGCGCCGCCCCCGTAGGTCACGTCGCCGACGTGACGCAGTTGTTTTGCACCACTCTCGCTGCTGGCTATGCCTTACCTACAAGTTGCCGCATTCGTTTACTTGCCGCAGTCACCACTTGGGCCTCATGACTGTTGACGAACTATTGCGGTATTGGCGACTCAGCTCGTTGGGGCCGCCGAGGGTTGAAACCAGCGGCTAGCCAACCCAAGTCCACTGAAGTGGACTGCCTTGCAGGGTACGCGGTTGCGCTACCACAAAAGCCATCCGGCTTGAAATGGTGTCCAATGCAGAGGAAGGCACATCGCCAACGGTCAGTCCACTTCAGTGGACCTGGTTTGGCTAGCCGGGGGTTTTAACTCTCGGCGGCCCCGACGAAGTGCTCACCTCGAGGCGCGATGATTTGTGGGTAACGAATAGCCATGCTGGAGAGGGGCCGGGGATGAGGTGCAGTCGTCTGCGGCCACGGTGGCATCGGTGGCGTCGCTGACTTTTGAACAGCCCTGGTTGCACTGTGCACACGCCTTGAAGCATGCCCTCCCCAGGGGTATACTGGTGGCAATGACCGGAACAATTACGCGCCTGGAGGTGCAAAAGAACAACCCCGAACGCGTCAGCGTCTATCTCGACGATGAATTTGCTTTTGGGGTGGACATTATGGTCGCCGCAAGCATGCGCAAGGGGCAACTGCTTGACGAGGCCGATGTGGCCGCGCTGCGCGCCGACGACGACCGTCACCGCGCCTACCTGGCCGCGGTGCGGCTGCTGGGCCTGCGCCCGCGCAGCCGCGAGGAGATTGAGCGGGCGCTGCGCGCAAAACGCTACGAGGAGCCGGTGATTGAGGCGGCCATCGAGCGCCTCACCGTCGAGGGGCTCATTGATGACACCGAGTTTGCCCGCTTTTGGAGCGAGAATCGCACAACATTTCGGCCACGCGGCACGCGCGCGCTGCGCTACGAATTGCGCCTGAAAGGTGTGGCCAACGAGGACATGGAGGCCGCACTCGAGGCCGTGGATGAGGACGAGGCGGCGTGGGCCGCGGTGGCGCACAAGGCCGAAAGCTGGCGTAACCTGCCGGACGATGAGTTCAAACAGAAGGTGCTCGGGTTTTTGGCGCGGCGCGGCTTCAACTATGGCACGGCCAACGGCGTGTGGAAGCGGCTGCACGCGAGCGCAGATGACACGACCGAAGAATGGGAGCCCGACGCGTAGCGGCGGCTTCAGCCGCCGAATCGTCCAATCGCTTCGCGTCCCAGACCAACGTCGGCTGAAGCCGCCGCTACGAATGCGCGGTTCAGTTGCGACACGCAGCACCAAGTTCCCTGTACCTTCTCCCCAGAGGACCCACTTATGGCCGGCACCAAGCCGCGCAAACGCAGCAAACCAACCGGCAACGAAATCATGCCCACAGGCAGCGCGCTGGATGCAGCGGCCGCCGGCGCAGCGCCCGCGCCCCTGCGCAAGGCAACCGCGGCCATCGTCGAACCTGTAGAGGTGATGGACAGCTCGGCGGCGGCGGTGGCACGGCGCAGGCAGCAGAAACGCATCAAGGTGCGCGCCTGGCGCAGGGACGACATCCCCGCGGTGCTGGCCTGCCACCGCGCCGCCTACCCTGACTATGACGAGAGCGCCCACTACACCGTGCGCTTCTACGAACTACAGTGGTCCACCTTTGCTGAGGGGCAGATTCTGGCCGAACTGGACGGCGAAGTGGTGGGCTATGCCACCTCGCTGATTGTGCAGCTTGAGGATGACGCGCAGACCTACACCTACGAGGAGATTACGAGCGGCGGCACCTTTGCCACGCATGACCCCAGCGGCGATACGCTCTACGGGGCCGATATTGGCGTGCACAGCGGCTACCGTGGCCTGGGCATCTCCAGGCTGCTTTATGAAGCGCGCAAGAAGCTGATGCAGCGCTACAACCTGCGCCGCATGGTGGCCTATGGGCTCATCCCCGGCTACATCAAGTATGCCGGCAAGATGACTGCCGAGGAGTATGTGGAGAAGGTGGTGGCGGGCGAAATGACCGACCAGTCGCTGCGCGCCCACCTCAGCGCCGGCTACACCGTGAAGAAGGTGCTGCTCGACTTCCTGTGGGACAACTCGAGCCTCAACTACTCCACGCTGCTGGAGATGGCGAACCCCAACTATCAGCCCGAGAAGCGCAAGATCGCCGCTGCGCCGCTGCAGCGCGTGGTGCGCAAGATTCGCATTTGCGCGGCGCAATACCACATGCGCCCCATTCACTCCTGGCAGGAGTTCCAGCGCACCGTCGAATTCTTTGTGGATACAGCCAACACCTACCATTCGCACTTCCTGCTCATGCCCGAGCTCTTTACGGCGCAGCTCTTTACGCTCATGCCCGCCGACCTGGAGCCGCGCGTCGCCATCCGCCGCCTGGCCGAGATGACGGACCGCTACATCGACATGTTCACCCAGTTGGCGCAGCAGAACGGCATCTACATCATCGGTGGGTCACAGCCGGTGGTGCGCGACGGCGACCTCTACAACGTGGCGCACCTCTTCACCCCCTCGGGCAGTGTCTACACACAGGATGCGCTTCACATTCCGCCTGCCGAGCGCACCGACTTTGACATTGAGCCGGGCGACGACATCCGCGTCTTTGATACGCCGCTGGCGCGCATTGGCATCCAGGTCTCCTATGATGTCGAATTCCCCGAACTATCGCGCCTGCAGGTGCTGGCCGGCGCCGAAATCATCTTCATCCCCTACAGCACCGACGAACGCAAGGCGTATGATCGCATCCGCATCAGTGCGCAGGCGCGCGCCGTGGAGAACTTTATCTACACGGTGATTGCGGGCAATGTGGGCAACCTGCCCACAGCGCGCAACTATCTCATCAACTACGGGCGTGCGGCGGTCTTTACGCCCAGCGACTTCGCCTTCCCGCCGCTGGCCATTGCGGGCGAAAGCGACGCCAATGTGGAGACCGTGCTGATCACCGATCTGGACCTCACGAGCCTGGCCCAGCAGCGCGACGTGGCCTCTGTGCGCCACCTCTACGACCGGCGTCTGGACCTCTATGACGTGCGTGCCAAGCGTGCTGTCAAAGTGGTGCGCACCGAATGAGCGAATTGATGGCGCCTGCGCCCGGCAGCCACTGCAGCGCGTGCGGCGCTGCCTATGCGCTAAATCTGCCGTGGCCGCGCCGCTGCGCCGTGTGCGGAACGATTGCCTATCGCAACCCGCTGCCCGTGGCCGTGCTGGTGCAACCTGTGCGCGAAAGGCCGGCGACGGGCGGCGCGCGCATCGGCGTGGTGGTCATTCGCCGCACGGTGGCGCCGCGTGCAGGCTGGTTGGCGCTGCCGGGGGGCTTCATTGAGGTGGGCGAAACATGGCAGGAGGCGTGCGCGCGCGAGGCGGCTGAGGAGGCGGGCCTCGTGGTGAACGCGACAGCCATTGTGGTGCGGCGCGTCGCTTCCACGCCCGACAACCTGGCGGTCTTTGGCGAGGGCGCGCTGCTGGACCTGGCCGACCTGCCCCCCTTTACGCCTAATGACGAAGCCAGCGAGCGCCTTGTGCTCTTTGCCCCCGCCGAACTGGCCTTCCCGTTGCACAGTACGCTGCTCGCCGAGACGCTGGCGCATTACGCAGAGAATGGTGTCCATGCGCGCGCTTGACGCTGCGGGCATTGCCGAGGGCGCGTCCATACTGGCGGCGCGCGACCCGGCGCTGGCCACAATTGTGCAGCAGCGTGGGCTGCCACCGCTGTGGGGGCGCGAACCGGGCTTTGCCACTCTGCTGCTGATCATTCTCGAACAGCAGGTTTCGCTGGCGTCGGCGCGCATGGCCTTTACGCGGCTACAGGAGGCGGTGGGCGAGGTGACCCCTGCCAGTCTGCTGGCACTGGACGACCAAAGCCTGCGCGCAGCCGGCTTCAGCCGCCAGAAGAGCGCGTATGCGCGCGGCCTTGCCGCCGACCTCGCGTCAGGCGCACTGGACCTCGATGCGCTGGCCGGTATGGGTGATGCCCAGGCGTTTGAGCGCCTCGTGGCGCTGCACGGCGTGGGGCCGTGGAGCGCGAACATCTATTTGCTCATGGCGTTGCGCCGCCCCGACGTATGGCCGGCGGGCGACCTGGGGCTGATTGTGGGCGCGCAGATGATTTGGGGCCTGGCCGAGCGCCCCACGCCCGATTATGTCGCCGCACGCGCCGCGGCGTGGACGCCCTGGCGGGCGGTGGCGGCGCGCCTGCTCTGGAGCGAGTATTTGGCGCACCAGGGCGCAGGCACATTGCCGCGGCCAATCCGCAGCCGCCGGGAAGCATCAGCACGGAAGCGCAGGGTAGAATGAGATAAGGTGAAACGGTTCCTCGCGCACGACGCGGCGGTTGCGTAGCGGCTGCTTCAGCTGCCGTACTCAGTTGGCGCGGCGGTAATGGTGAGTACGGCAGCTGAAGCAGCCGCTACGAAGTGCACCCCTATTTATGGGATGCACCACTTCAGCCGCCGTTCACACCGAACACGTCGCGTCCCAGACCAACGGCAGCTGAAGCAGCCGCTACGCAAGCGCCACGCGTAGAGGTGACGCTCCACGCAAAGTGCACAATCAACCAGTCAACCAGTTACCCAGTAAACGGCCATCTCTATGCCCACCTACTACTCCATTCACGACGGCCAATTGCAGAGCAGCCCGCGCCCGCCTGTGGGGCTTATGCCCATGACCCACGCAGGAGCCATGGCGCAGCCGCTGCCTATGCAAGCGCTCCACCGCAGCCTGCGCGCCTGGGGTGATGCAGGCTTCTCGCCCGGCCCGATTACACCGCAGAGCGCCTTTGTGGGGGCTGACGGCAGGCTGGCTTTTCTCTTTGATGACAAGCAGTGCCCCGCCGCGCTCACGCCCACGCCCGGCCCGGCGCAGGATGTGGCGGCGTGGCTGGTGCTGCTCGACAAGCGGCTTCCCACCGATGGAGTGGTCTCGAGCGCGGCGGCGGTTTGGTCGCACGCCGACCTGACCGCGGCACTGCCGTTCGTGACGCCCGTCTTCCTGCCGGAACGACTGGTGCTCTACCCGCCCGAGAATTGGGTGCGCGTCGCGCGCGCCCTGGCTACCTTCGCCGCCGCAGGCTGACCTCACCCAAGCCCCACACTGGATTGTGCATGGATTCTGCAGCGCCAACGCCCGCACCAGAGCCGAGCCCATCGCGCGGACGCGCAGGTCGACGCGCGCCCGCGCCCGCGATTAGCGCCGCCATGAAGTCGTCATGGCAGCAGCAGCGCAAGGACTTTTCGGCTGGCGGCGTGGCCTTTCGCCATACAGAGCATGGCTATGAAGCAGCGCTGATTGCCACGCGTGGCGGCACACGCTGGCAGTTGCCCAAGGGGACGTGCGAAGCCAACGAGACGCTTGAAGAGACGGCCATGCGCGAAGTGGTGGAAGAGGTGGGGCTGCAAACCGAGGTGGTGACATTCCTGCGCACAATCGAGTACTGGTACTGGGACACCTATCACCGCGCCGTGGCCGAACTGGTGCACAAGCGCGTGGACTTCTTCCTGCTGCGCGTCACAGGCGGTGTACTCACCGACACGTGCTACGAGGTGGATGCGACAGGGTGGTTTCTCCTGCCGCAGGCGCTTGAGTTGCTTTCGTTCAGCGGCGAGCAAGAGGTGATGCGGATCGCGATCGAGCACCTAGCCCCATAACCGCGCGCCCTGTGCGCGACCCGCTTTGCACTATGCGACAGCCATGCGCAGCCAGGCGCGGTGAATCTCCCAAACCGCCGCCGCGGCGTCCCAGCGCAGTTCAAAGGTGCTCGTATCGGCCGCCTGGATGAGGTAGCAGCGGAGGGTGCGGCCATTGACGCGCTCCTCCCACGTGCGACCGACCTCAGCCACATAGCGCGTCTTGTCGCGCCAGATGAAGGAGGTGGGGCGGATTTCGCCGTTGGGCAGCACACGCCAGAGCGCATTGACCGGCTCATTCACCATCACTTCACGTACCATAGCGTTCAGTCCTTCTGGTGCAGCTATCCCGCAGCCATTCTCAAGCGAGTCCCGGGTCAATCCCGCCCATTCTACTTCATGCACCGGCGCGCAGTGAATCCAGCACAAGGCGCAGTGCGGCCTCGACACTTAGCCGTTTGTTGGCGGAGCGATCGCCCTGCCACACGGCATGCAGCCCGCGCTCATAGCCATTGGCGTGGCTCACATGCAGAAAGGTGGCGCCCGCGGGCTTGCCGGGGCTGCCGCCCCCCGGCCCGGCGATGCCCGTGACGGAGACGGCAACATCCACCGCATAGAGACGGCGTGCGCCCAGCGCCATTTGCGCGGCCACAGGTGCGCTCACAGCGCCGTGCGCGGCCAGCGTGGCGGCGTCCACGCCGAGCACGGCCGCCTTGGCTGCGTTGCTGTAGACAATCGCGCCCCCCGCGAAGACGTCGGATGCGCCCGGCACCTCGGTCATCACATGGCCGATGAGGCCACCGGTGCAGCTTTCGGCAGTGGCCATGGTTTGGCCGACGTGGCGCAGCGCGGCGATCAATTCACCGGCTAGCGCCACAAGCTCGTCCATCGAAGGGACTACATCAGGTGCGTTCATGCGCATTGGCCTTCCCTGTACCCTCTCGCTGTCGTCGTCCTTTGTCGTTCTCTGCGTTTTCTCTGCGTCTTTGCGACTTTGCGTCTTGCTTAACTCACGTTACGCAGCGCGTCCGCTCTCTTTAGCGGAAGGCCTCCCGGCCTTCGTTATTCTTGAAATGCCCGCACGTAGTGCGCCTAAACGAAGGCCGGGAGGCCTTCCGCTACGAACAGCGGACGCGCTGCGCAACATGAGTTACCTAAGTTGGCGCACGCACGCCAATCAGCATCCAGTGGTCGCGTCCGCGTCGGGTGAGAAAGACCACGGCCGCACCGCCACCCGCGCGCAGGCGCAGGCGCGGGCGCAGCGTCTCCGGCTCGATGGGGAAGCCGCGCTTCTTGATTTCGACAGCGCCCACGCCCAGCGCAACCAGGCGCGCATTGAGGAGCTTGAGGCTGAAGGGGTGGCGCTCGAGGATGCGGAACGCGCGCGCAAAGGGCGTGGGGCGCAGGTCGTGCGCAAGCACATAGCCGATCTCGGCATCGAAGAGGTGTGCATCGAGCATCGCACAGAGTTCGGCAAACGCGCCCGCGCGCAGCACCGCCGGGTCAGGCTCGTAGAGCCAGTCACCGGTGTCAAAGTCGCCCACTGGCGGCGGCGCGCCGCTGCTCGCCAGCGTGTGCCAGTGCGCGCCGTCGTATACCGAAGCCCAGCGCGGCGCATCGCCCGCCAGCGGGCCAAACCAGAGCACGGCCTCCTTGCAGGAACCTTCATGGCTCACGAATTCCACGCTGCAGCTGGCGGGAATCTCGTCGTCGCGCACGCCGGGGGCCACCTTCACGGCCAGCGCGGCCACCTGCGCCTGGAGTGCCAGCAGGGCGGCCAGCGGCGGCTGCATGGCGTGCAGGCTGAAGACGCGCTTGCCCTGCGCCGTGCGCCGCGCCGGGTCGGCGAAGGCCGCGCCGGCAGCAGGCAGGTCGCGGGCTGCCAGCGCAGCGGTCCAGTCGGCAGCGCGAAAGGAAACAGCACAGGGAGGGCCAACGTTATCTATGTTGCAGACCGCCAGCGCAAGGCGCGCGGGGTCAATCTCGAAGGCGTGAGTCGCGCGCTGCTGGGCCAGCGCCAGCAGATCGCCGCCAATGCCGCAGCCGAGGTCAAGAAATTCGCCGGCGGGCGCAAGCGCGTGCAGGCGTTCGGCGCGGTGACGCGCGACGACGAAGGCGGTGGCCTGCTCCAGCGACTCTTCGGCAAAGAGCATGTTTTCGGCCCAGGGGAACTTGGCGGCGGCGCGACGACGCAGACGCGCCTGGGTGAGCAATGCGGCCGCTTCGCCGGCGTCAAAGCTGCGGCGCAGCACTGTCGATTGCACCAACAGGTCGGTGCCGGAAAGATCGACCGCGGCCAGCGCAGCCAGCGCCACCTGGGCGCGAGGCGTGCACAGAAAGGTCACAAGCGCATCGGCGGGAAGACGTGGGGCGGAGGTCATGCGCAGCGCCTCGGCAACGGAGAGAATGGCGGGGCGCACACGGCATCGCCGGCACGCAAAGCTGTGTCCTGAGTGAGCAACATGCGCAAGTGCTGGCCGCGCACGTCTGCCTGTGCACTCCGCTGAACATGCCGGTTTGCCCCTCGGCACGCAAGCAAGTAACATGGCTTCACAAAACGGCCATGGCCGCATACAATAATGAAACGAGAGCCGCAATGAGTATTCACAATGAAAGCATGGACTTGCACAAGCAATCCGACCGCACTTCAGACCATAGCGATGAAGTGCCCGGCCTCGAGTACCGAGCCGTAAGCCACGACTCGCTCTCCATGTTCCTGGCTGCCATCGGTGGCGCCATTCTGGGCGTCTTGCTGACCCTGCTGATTCTGGCGATTGTCAACGGCGGCACACTGACTTATGCGCAAAGCGGCAATGTGGCTGCGCTTGAGCAGACTGTGACGCGCGTGGACCAGAACCTGGGCACGTTGAGCAGCAATGTGGATGTGGTTGCGACCGAAGTGGCGCAGATTCGCAGCGGGCTCACTGCGGCCGAAAATTCGCTGCGCACGGCAGTTGCCAGCCAGGGCAGCCAGGTGGCCAACGTTGCCACGCAGATGGAACAGGTCAACGCTGCACTTGTGACGCTTGAAGAGACGCGCCAGCGCTTTGACACCTTCGTCAACTCGCTGAGCAAGACGCTGACAGAAATCAGCCTGCAGCCCGCCGAGACGACCGCTCCCTGAGCAACGACGGGCCGTCGCAACCAGCCGCCCGGCACAAGACAATCTAGCTTTGGAGCTAATGGAGCGCACCGATTCGGTGCGCTCCACTGATTTTGCCGATGGTTGCGTGTGCCGAGCGTACTACGCCTCGCCGGTCATGGCCTCGCCGTCATCATCCTCTGCTGCACCGTCCTCGGGCTCATCGTCCTCTGGCTCTGCACCGTCGTCATCGCCATCCCATTCATCATCCCACTCTGCCTCGTCGTCATGCTCTACTTCTTGATCATCGGCGGCCAGTGCCTCGGCGGTGGCGTAGAAGATGAGCAGCGTGGAGCCGTAGCGACGGCGGTCGTACTCCTGCAGATGCGTGAGCGCCAGGGGAAGATCCTCGCGCGGGTGAATCTGCACGATGACGGAGCCGAAGTCGGTGAGCAGGTTGGGCAGGCTGTCGATGCGCAGCAGCGCCTTGCTCCAGAGTTCCTTGTATTGGGGCGGGGCGATGTAGACGAGGTCAAAGGGGCGGCCGCGGTAGCGGTCGAGCCAGGTGAAAGCATCGTGGCGCTCGACAGAAGCCTGCCCCTCGAGGTGGCAGTGCTTGAGATTGGCCTGAATGGTCTCGACGGCGCGGCGGTCGGCATCCACGAATTGAGCGTAGTGCGCGCCGCGGCTGAGCGCCTCGATGCCCACGGCGCCCGTGCCGGCGAAGAGGTCGAGCACGCGCGTGTCAACAATCCACGTGCCGATAATGCTGAAGAGCGCCTCCTTGGCGCGATCAGTAATCGGGCGCGTGCTGTCGCCGGGGACCATCTGGAGGCGACGGCCTTTGGCCTTGCCGGTTATCACGCGCAGGGACACGAGGGCTCCATTCGCTAGGAAAAACGCTTGTCCGCGGGAGATGCGGAAACAACTTGCAAAGCGCGCTTGTTGCTCTTTCCGGCTGTCGCCGCCATTTCTGCGCACCCGTCTGGCGTTGTCATCTTACTGCACCATCTCCATGTCCCAGGTGCCATCGTCGAGCACGCGGAAGTAGCGGATGGTGGCGTCCTCAAAGCAGGCGAGGAGGCGGCCCTGTTCAAAGCGCTGGGCCACGGCGTGCTGGCAGAGACGCTCTTCGCGATCAATTGCACCCAGTGCGGCGCGCACACTCTCCACGTTGCACCAGAGCTTGCCGAAGCCGCGCCGGGGCAGCGGGGGCGACGCAGGCGGGTCCATCTTGTCGGGATTGCACGCAATCTCGGGTTCGTCATCGCTCCATGTGTCGCTGTAGGCCAGCCACGTCTTGTCGGGCAGCAGCACGTAGATTTGCGCCTCGCTGCCAAACCAGAGCATGAAGCGATCGTAATCCGGCCCCGTACCGAACTCGTTGATGGCCACGGGATCGTTGGTGGCCTCGCCCAGCGGGCAGCCCATGCGCGCTTCCATGTCGGCATAGCCCACCAAGTCGGGGTTCGGTTCAATGGCGCAAACGGGCGTGGCGGTGGCAGCCGTAAGCGGAGTCGAGACGCCGACTGCGGCAGGCGAGGGCAGAGGTGAATCGGCCACGGGCGAAGGCAACGCTTCGGCGGGTGGCTGCGTAGCCTCAGCCACGGTGGGCGCAGCCGCAGGTTGTGCGCTCTCGGCCGGCGATGCAAGCGTCGTCGCCTCGACAAGCGCAGCGGGGGCAGCGGTAGCCTCAGGTGTGGGCGTGCCATCGTCACCGCCACATGCGGCCAGTGTCAGCAGGGCCATAAGTACGAACAGACAAGCACGCAAACGCGTTTTGAGCAGGTTCACAGGTATTCTCCCCCGGTCATCCGGGACATTGCCAGTCAGTTCAGTCTATCACGTTCAATCCACGCAGCGGCAAAGCGGATGGCGATACGCGTCGCGGCAGTGCGCAAGAGGCGAGATACATCCCCTCAGCGACCCGCAGCACGCACTGCCACGGGTCCTAATTGAATGGCGAAATCACCCGGCCCGGCGCTCACAGGCAGCCGCTGGCCGGTGACGGGGTCGTACAGGCCAACAACAACGGTGTAGTCGCCGGGCGGCAAGTCGGCGGGCAAATTAAAACCGTAGCGGTCGATGATCTGCTCGCCTGGCTGCCAACTGCTGGTCGGGCGCATCCACTGCACGGGCTGGCCATCGCGCTGCATCATCTTGTCGCCCGCCTGGTCAAGCAGGTGGACAAAGACCTGAAAGTCGCTGTCCACAGACTGCAGGCTCTCCCATTGGAGGGCGAGCACAATCTCGCCACCTGGTGCGGTCTCCTGGGTGAGGCCATAGCCCGCGAGACGGAACCAGCCATTCTGATCCGTCACCGGTTGGGCGGCAGGGTTGGCGCTGCCGAAGAGGGTGCCCATGCCCGTTTCGGCCAGGGGGTGCGCGCCGGCCAGCGCATAGAGCGCAAGGCGGCGGCCCTCTGCGCCGGTGGGACGCGTCTCGGTGAGCAGGTAGTGGTCGCGCCGCAGCGTCTCCTCCCACGCTGATGCTTGCGGCGGTGTGGCGTCGGGCAGCACCCAGAGGCGCGCGGCGCCGCGTGCCTCGATTTGCGCGAGGGTCGCGTCGACGAGTTCCGGCGCGACTGCAGCGGGCAGGCCAAAGGTTGTCAGCCGTCCGTGATAGGCGTTGGCAAAGTCCTGCGTGTCGGTGGGCACAAGCTGGAGGATGGCGTCACGCGATCGCTGCTCGCCGGCGGCAATGCGCGCGGCCAGCGCTGCGATTTCGCCGGTGTGCATCTTCTGCCCGTTGTAGCTAAGCAACGCGAGGGTGATGGCCACCAGACCCACAAAGTAGAGGTAATTGCGCGGCGCATCAACCGCGCTTGCGCCCGCGTCACTCTTTGCCGGCACGGGCGCGTCGACACGCCAGAGCGTTTGGCGCCGCAGGACGATCATGCCCACCACAACGCCGGCCAGGGGGATGAGCAGCGCAAACCAGTCCACTGCACCAAGCCCGTAGCGGCCAGGCCGCCACCAGTTGAAGATGATGTTTGCAGACGTAATAAAGCGCGCCTGGAGCAGCAGCGGCGCATAGCGCAATTGCGTAAAGGTTTCGGGCGCAAAGAGGGGCTGCACCGTGGCAGCCAGGTAATCCTGCACCAGGCCAAAGGGGATGACCATGCCATACCACTGCAGGCCAATCGAGAGGAGGGCAAGCAGGCTTGCTGCGATCGTCCCCGGCCAACCCCAGCGGCGGCGCAGCACAAGGCGCTCCCACGCGGGCACGGCCAGCAGCGCCAAAAAGGGGAGCAACGGCGCCAGGAAACGCGGCCCCCAACTGTAGCCGCCATGCCACATGTACCACTTGGCATAGAGCAGGATATAGACGGACGTCAGCGCGGCGATGAGATAGAGCGATTTGCGTGCATGGCGCCAGAACCAGACAGCGCCCGGCAGCGCCAGCAGCAGGATCGGGTTGTACCAAAGCAGCCCGCGCGCCGGGCCAATGGTCAGCCCATAGATGCCCGCCAGCCAGGGTGCGCTGAAGGTCTCTGTGGAAACGTAGCCGCTCTCCCAAATGGAGCCGTAGCGCAGCGCATTCCACCAGAGCGAGATGAGGCCGGCAGCAACGACGGGCAGCAAGAAACTCACCATGGGGCGCCACTGATACGCAAAGACGGCGCGCCATGCCGCAAGCGGCGTATCCTCTGTGCTCGCGGTGCGCACGGACACATCGTGCGCACCCTGTGCTGCGCGCACGCGTATCTGCAGCACCACCCACAGCCCCAGCAGGAAGATGGGCAACGTGGCCAGGTTGACCGTGCGCGCGAGATAGGCAATGCCCCATGCGCTTGCGCCGCCCACCAGGTAGTGCTTGCGCCCTGTCTGGCTAAAAGCCAGCAGCCCATAGAACGCGCCGAAGAGGCCAAGCGCGGAAACAGGGTCGCTGAAGAAGGTCTGCGTGTAGGGCCAGGCCATTGTCGCCAGACCAAAGCCCAGCGCGCCCGCCGTGGCGGTGGCGCGCCGCCAACCCAGACGAATCCCCGCGCGGTAGAGCAGCGCACCGGTGAGCGCCGTGAGCATGGGGTTGAGCAGCAGCGCCGTGTGCACCAGCCCCAGGCGGCTCCAGAGGAGCGCGCCCCACACGAGGGGCAGTGCGAGCACGGTCATCCCCAGGCCCTTGCGGCCGTAGAGGTTGCCATCGGGGCCGATGTTGCCCTGCTGGGCGCCCATCCAGAGCAACTGGTTCATGTCGGCGTCGCCGCGGCGCGCGATGCTCTCGGCAGTCGCGAACATGGCCAGGCCGTCGCTGCTCTGGATGATGCCGGTATAGGTGATCAGATAGCACGCGAGCAGGAAGCCGAAGATGACCCAGCCAATGCTGCGGTCGCGCACGCTAATGTCGTGAATGGCCCAATACTCCCGAGACGTGTAGACAGACGCTCGTGCCATTTCGGCACGAAGCTCGACGAAAAAAGGGCTTGCCGGTTGTAGCGGAAGGCCTCCCGGCCTTCGTTGTAGCGTCCGCATCACCTGGCGCCCGCCAAGTGAAGGCCAGGAGGCCTTCCGCTACAGACTTCACAATCTTAACCAAATACTGCGGCGCGGCGCGCAGCCAGCCCCTACGGCGCCGCGACGTCCACATCAATCACAAAGGCGTCAGTGGTGGCATCGCCCTGCGTGATGGGCGCTCGCTGCCCCTGCGCATCGTACATGCCGACGAGCAGGCGGTAGCGCCCGGCAGGCAGGTCGGCTGGCAAGTGAAGCAGGTACGGGTCGCGCACCAGCGCGCCGGGCGTCCACGTGTCCGTAGGCTCCTGGCCTTGCACGGGCGGGTTGTCCTGTTGCGCCACAACGACGCCTGCGCTCGCGCCCGTCTCGCCAAGCAACTGCGTGAAGACCGTGTAGCTTTGGGCAACCGGTGCTTCGGCTTGCCAGTATAGCACCAGCGGCAGCGGGGCGCCCGGACGCGCGTCGCCCACCTCCCATCCGCGCAGCAGAATCGGACCACCCTCGACACCCACCGACACGGGTGGCTGTGTGGATGGATCCAGCGTGACGACGCGCGAGAGCGAACAACTGGCGAAAGTCTCGGTGCTGACGATATGGACATTGTCGACATCGAAGCTTGGCAACGCAGACACCTCGGAAGCGTCACTCTGCGCGAGCCACCAGAACTCGCGTGTATCGCCGATGAACTGCTGCAGTCGCTCGCTGCGCACCGTGGCGGCGGGGCGGTCGTTGGCGTCGTAGTCATCCACCACGCGCACCTCGTAGTCGTTGCGCAGCCAGGGATAGAGGGCGCGCCACAACTCAATCTCGGTGGTGGCAAGTTTGGTGGGCGCGCCGGGCTGTGTGGCCGCCTCGCGCAGGTGCGTAATGGCGTCGCGGCAGGGACTTTCGGCCAGGCGGCGCTCGCCATAGGCCGCAGCCATGCGCGGCGTCCCTGCCATCACAAAGAGGAGTGACGCGGCAATGGCCGCCAGGCTCGCCACGCGTGCCGCGCGGCGCAGCGCGGCTGCCCGAGGCGGCGGCCAGACCTGCCCGAGGAATTCGCCGGCCACGATGATCAACAGGGCTGTACGCAGCAGCACCGTGCCGGTGAGAATCCACGTTTCGCCGGGCAGGAGTGTAAGGTAGACATTCGACTCGATGACGTTGAGGAAGGTCAGTGTAAGCGCCAGTGCCACGCCGCGCGCCGACGGCACGAGCAGCACCACAAAGGCCAGCACCCAGACGAGAAACTGCGGGCTCCAGCCGCGGCTGTAGAGCAGCAGCCAGATGACACTGACGCCCGAAAAGGCCACGGCCGTACGTGTGCGCGCCCAATCGTAGCGGCGGGTGTAGAGCCAGAGGTAGAGCGCAAGGAAGCCGATGGTAATCCACGTCCACGGCAGCCACCCCTGCCAGAGGGTGCGGCTCAGCCCCTGCAGGTTGCGCTGGTCCAGCGGCACGAGGCCATAGCTGGTGTAGCCCTCGAGCAGCGCCCATACACTCTGCCAGGGCGGGCGGTTGGTGTTGAGCGTGAGGCTGGTGAAGGCAAGCTCGAGCCGGCCACCCACCAGCCAGTAGCCCAGCGCGGCCACCGTGCCGATTGTGACCAGTACATAAAGCAGTGGCCGCAGCAGGTTGCCGGCCGAGCGACGGCTAAACCACTCGTTGCGCGCCGCATCCCAGGAGAGGCGTGCACCCAGTCGGCGCACGGCCACGGGCAGCAGCACGATCGGCGTGAGCTTGGTAAGGAAGCCCAGCGCCACGGCCACTGCACTGCCCGCCCAGGCGCCGCGCCGGCTGCTGACCATCAAATCCAGCCCCAGCAGCAGAAAGAAGAGGGGCATGGGCTCGAACCAACCCAGCAGCGTGAAGAAGGGTGCAAAGAGAAGCGCATAGAAAAGGGGCGCGCGCAGTACGGCGGCCGGATCCCCACCCTCGTCGAGTGCCAGCTTGCCCGCCAGCCGGTAGATGAGCACCAGGTTGCCGGTGTCAAAGAGCAGCAGCAGCGAGCCGAAAAGAATGGTGAAGGAGAGCTGCGGCTCAATCCAGGGGGGCACGCGGCTGGCCAGCTCGAAGACCGGCAGCATGAGTGCAGGGAAGAGCGGCGGGTAGATGCTCCAGAGGGTCTCGAAAGTGCGATAGCCGCGCGCGCCCATCTCGCCCCACAGCATGTAATAGCTGTAGTCGGAGATGTCGCCCAGGTAGCCCCCTGGACGCAGCAGCCAGAGCGCCAGGAAGCGGAACGCGACAAAAAGCACCAGCAGCAGCAGGAAGGGCTGGTGGCGGCGGTGGAAACTGGCTTTTTGCTCCACGCGCGGCGGGGCCGGCGCGGGCGCGCCGATGGGCGCGGAAGGCGTCATGTGCGCCTAGGCCCTCATTTCCCAGCGGGCAACGGTCATCTCATCGAGGCGATCTTCATCCACCACAACACCGCTGCCCGGCGTTGTGGGCACGGTGAGGGTGCTGTCATCGTTGAGCGTGAAGGGGTTGCGCACAATGTCGCGCGCATAGTAGCGCTCGTTGGCGCTGATGTCGCCGGGGAGCTTGAAGTTGGGCAGGCTCGCCAGCGCCACGTTGCCGGCACGGCCGATGCCCGTCTCCAACATGCCGCCGTGCCACACGGGCATGCCCGCCGCCTGCGCCAGATCATGCACCTTCACAGAATCGGCAAGGCCCCCAATACGGCTGGGCTTGATGTTGATGACGCCACAGGCCTTCATCTCAATCGCCCAGCGCGCGTGATCCGGCGAGACGATGCTCTCATCCAGGCAAATCGGCGTGCGCAGCCGGCTCTGCAATTTGGCGTGATCAAAAATGTCTTCGTGACCCAGGGGCTGCTCCACAAGCAGAAGGTTGAAGTGGTCAAGCTGCGCCAGGCGCTCGGCATCGGCCAGATGATAGATGCTGTTGGCGTCAACCTGAAGCTGGATGTCCGGCCAGGCGGCGCGCACCGCACCGGTGGGTTCAATGTCCCAACCGGGGCGAATCTTGAGCTTGATGCGCTTGTAGCCGGCGCTGATGTAGCCGCCCACTACACGCAGCAGCGTGTCAATGTCCTTCTGAATGCCCACGCTGACGCCCACGGCCACGCGATCACGCGTCCCGCCCAGCATGGAGGCGAGGCTGCGGCCATCGCGCCGCCCAAAGAGATCCCACGTTGCAAACTCAAGGCCCGACTTGGCCATGCGGTTGGCGCGCACCTTGGCCAGCGCAGGCGTCACATCCTGCGGGCTGCCCAGGTCGGCGGCCATGAGCGTGGGAACCAGGTAATCCTGCTGAATAATCCAGGCCGTCTGATAATTCTCTTCATTATAGAAAGGGTTTTCGCCCACGGGTGATTCGCCCCAGCCCACCACGCCGTCGGCCTCGAGGCGCACAATGATGGCGTGGCAGGCCTCCTCGCGCCAGCCGCTGGTTTCAAAGGGGGCCACGTAGGGGAGGCGCACCTGGCGCAATTCAACACGTTCAATGTGCATGACTAGACTCTTCTCTCTTGAGGACGATGTATTGCCTGGATTGTAGCACAGCGTTGAAGGTGGGCGCGGACAGAAGCGAGTGCGTTCTCGTGCACAGCACCAGAGAGGTGCGCGTAGGTCACGTCTCTGACGTGACGCAGTAGCCGCACCAGTCGCTCCGCATTCCGCACGAACGGCGGCTCAAGCCGCAACTACGTGTTGTCGGCATCCCGCGTCAGGATATAGCACCAGTCGCCGCCCTCAATGTGCAGGCAGTCCACCACGGTGTAGCCTGCGGCAAAGGCGGCCTCCATTTGCGCACGCACACTGTGCCGCCACGCAAGGGAGAGCACGCGGTCGGCGCGGCGCAAGGCGGCAATGTCCTCGGGGATGGGCAGCGCCAGCGGTGCGCTTTCCAGCGGCAGCGGCGCCTCGGAGGGCGCGCGGAAGTCGCCCGCGGGCAGGCTCTCGAGCACGCGCAGGCCGGCATAGTGCTCACGCGCCGGGCGGTGAGCCTGGGCAGAGGCGGCGGCATTGGGCCCGCCCAGCGCCACGGCGGCGCGCGCCACGGCATCCTCCACGCGCGGGCTGCGCGCCCACCAATCCACCTTCAAGCGATCGCTGGGGCCGCCCGAGTTGAGGACGTCAGTCATCTCGCCGTAGAGGTCGCGCACATAGCTGCGGCAGGTTGCGCCCAGGCGATGAATGTTGAATACGGCATTGGGGCGATAGAGCGGATCGTAAGTCCAGGTGATCCACTCGGTGAGCCCTTGCGCCAGCACCCATTCGCGCTGCGCCAACTTGAGGCGCAGCCCCACGCGCTGCCGCTGCCAGCCCTGCAGGACGCCCGCCATGTGGCTGCAGAACTTGATCTGCTCGGGTGCGTCGGGCGCACTGCCGGGCAGATGACCGCTGCCCAGCCAGCCCCCCACGATGCCCACCATGCCGCCCGTGGCCGCTGGCCCGTCGGGGGCAAAGGCACCCATCACCAAGCCGCCATTCTGCACCAGCGTAATGAGCACGTGCGTAGGCATCATGCTCTCCTCGTCGGTGCCCCACACCAGTTGCTCCACCTTCTGGAAATAGGCGCATTCAGCAAGTGTTTCGAGCGGGCGGATGGTGATGGTCATGACAGTCTGTTCCCGTGGAAAGGTATTTAGCGGCGGCGTCAAGCGTTCCACAGCCGCGTCAGTTCGTCGGCTGCGAAAACGGGAAAGGGCACGGAGCGGCCGTGACGCTGCGCCTGCAGGCCATGGCGCGCCTCCTCGACACGGCCGATGACGCTGGCGGGCCAGCCCATTTCGGTCCACAGTGCGAGCAGCGCCGCCGCATGTGAGGGCGTACAGGCGGCCAGCAGCGCGCCCGAAGCAATTGTGCCCAAAGGGTCCAACCTCATGGCCGCGCAGAGCCGCGCCGCAAGGGGGCTGACGGGAATGGCGTCCAGATCCACGTGGATACCCACATCGGCCGCCACAGCCATCTCGGCCAGGCCGGTGGCAACGCCGCCTTCGGTGGGGTCATGCAGGGCAGTAACCAGGCCCGCCTCGGCAGCGGCGTGCGCCGGGCGGTAGATGCTGATGCCCGGCGTGTGCAAATAGGCCGCTGCGGTGTCAATGTCGGCGGCGCTCCAGCCCAGGGCCAGCAGTTCGGCGCGCCGTTCGCGCGCGATGATGCTTGTGCCTTCCACAGGCACCGAGCCCGCGACCAGCAGCAGGTTGCCCGGCCGGCAGCCGCCGCTGCGCACCATGCGTGCGCGCGTCGTCTCGCCCAGCATGGCGCCCGCAATCACCGGCTGCGTCACGGCGGGCGTCACCTCGCTGTGGCCGCCTGCCACTACAATGCCCAGGCTGCGGCAGGCCGCGCCGATCTGGGCGAAAATGTTCTCGGCCAATGCTCGGTCGCTGACGCCGGTGGGGAGCAGCACGGTGGGCATGTAGTAGCGCGGAGTTGCCCCTGCCACGGCGATATCGTTGGCGCAAACGTTCACCGCATAGTAGCCGATTTCGTCCGTGGCAAAGGTAATCGGGTCCGTTTTGGCAACGAGCAGCGTGTCACCGGCCGGGCCTTCGTGCGGCCACTCGATGACGGCGGCGTCCTCGCCCACGGTGGGACCAACCAGCAGGCGCGGGTCCGCCGTAGGCAGACTTGCCAGCAGGGAGCGCAAGAGATCGGGCGGCAGTTTGCCGGCGCGGAGCGGGGTGTGGGGCATGGGGAGCAGGTAGACTGGATGACTGGGTGACAAGTTTGCAGCAAATGATAACCGAAAATTGATAATTGGTGGCGAAATGGACGATGCGCCGCCAATCATCAGTTTTCAGTTATCAGTTATGGTTATAGCTGTTCACTGAATAATGTGCACAGGCATCCCGATATACGCGAGGTTGAAGAGCGTGAGGGCGTCTTCGTCGCCCAGCATGGCGCAGCCAAAGGTGGCTGGCTGGCCGATGAGTTCCGTCCAGATTTTGCGCCCGGTTTTCCACGAGACGGGCAGGCCATGGATGCCATTCTCCACCGCGCCCACGTCGTAGATGCCCAGCCACCAGGGCATGTCCAGCCGCCAGACGTTGCTCTTGGCATTCTCAATCTTGCTCTGCACGGCAAAGTTGCCGGTGCGCGTGCGCCACTGGCCATAGCCCGTGCTGCAATTCCAGGCGTGCTCGACCTCGCGCCCGGCAAACACCCAACACTGCTGGCGGCTCAAGCTGACCAGAAAGCTGCTGCCCGAGATGGGCACGGGGGGCAGGCGCAGGGGCAGCGGCGGCGGGCCATAGGGCACGCGCATCTCCATGCCCGTGTAGACGATCGACTCGTCGGTCAGGTTGTTGTACTCCATCAATGCCAATTTGGTGGTGCTGAAAGCCTGTGCCAATTCGCCCAGCGTGTCGCCTGGCCGTACGCTGTAGTAGTAGTAGCCGCTGCGCGCCGGACCTACACGCTTGGGCGGGCCGCTGCCGCGCTGCTCCTGGCCGGGTACAATCAGCCGATCGCCCACCGAAATCAGATTGGGATTGGAGATGCCGTTGGCGGTCATCAGGTCACCCAACTTGACGCCGACGCCACCTGCAATCTCGCTGAGGCTGTCGCCGGACGCCACCACATATTGCTGGTCATCGGTGACCACGCGCAGTTCGCGGTCGGTGGCGGGTAGGAGCAGCGTGCCGCCGGCGCGCAGGCTGTCGTCGGGCGAGAGATTGTTGAGGCTGCGCAGCGCGTCCACGTCGAGGCCCAGGCGCAGCGCAATGCGCTGGGGTGAGTCCCCGGAGACGACGGCATAGGTGCGGTTGAGCGATGCCGCCGGGCGCTCGGAGAGGGGCGCGGGCGTGGGCGCTTCGGTAGCAATCGCGAGCGACGTGGGCGCGGCCTCCATTGTGGCTGATGCCGTCGCATCACCTTGCGGATCGCTCCCGTCAAAGCCCTCTCCGGCGGGGGTCTCCACAATCTCCACCTGCGGCTCGCCCGACATCTCCACCTGGGGCTCGCCTGCAATTGTGGGCGTGGTCGTTTCGTCCGGCACGGGCGCCGGAATGGTTAGCTCGGTGCCGCTGCGGATGAGGTTCGCGTTGGTAATGCCGTTGGCGCGCAGCAGGTCGGCCAGTTTCACACCGTATTGCTTGGCAATTTCACTGGCCGTTTCGCCGGGGCGCACAGTGTGCGTTGTCGGCCCGTCGGCAGGGATGGCCGTAGGCGTGGTTGTCGGCGCGACGGTGGACTGTTCGGTGGGCTCCGCTGTCGGATGCGCCGTGGGCTGTGCAGTCGGTGCGGCCGTGGGCGGCGCGGTCGACACCGCTGCCAATGTCGCGGCCGGCACAGGCGTGGCGTCATCAAGGCCAGGAATGACAAGCTCCTGGCCGGTGACGATACCGTCGGGGTTGGTGATATTGTTGGCGCGCATCAGGGCGCGCAGGTCCACCTCGTAGCGCTGGGCGATGCGGCTGAGCGCCTCACCCGGCTCGACGACATGAATGATGACGCCCGGCGGCCGGTCTACAATCGGGAAGCGCAACTCCTGCCCCGTATAAATGGCATTGGGGTTGGGGATGCCGTTGACGCGCATCAGTTGCGAGAGAGTGAAGCCATTGAGCTTCGCAATCTCGCTGAGCGTTTCGCCCGCCTGGACAATATGGGTGTCGGGTGCGTCGGTGGGAGTGGGCGACTGCGCCAGCGCCTGTCGCGCAAATTGGGGCAGCAGTGTGAGACCAAGCACGAGCAGCGCAAGGCCTATGGCAGCGCGCACAATCTGAACCAGGGCGCAGTGAAAGGAGTGTTGAGGTTTCATACCGGCGTGCCTATGTGGACCCTGCGGGCCGAAGGAATGGATCAATGGCAGGTTCGTGTTTGAGGCAGATTACTTGGGTTGCGGGTGAAAGTCAAATAGACTTGAATTGGTCCACGTTTGGGTGAATACAATTGGCTTGCACGGCGGGGCCAAGGCATACAGCGCGGTCTTTGCCGCCCGCTACAAGGCGATCGTTTGACTGGGTCGCATGGTTCAGCGCTGCATAGGGCAATCAAGAACTGGTTGACTGGACTACATGGGTCGCGCCGCGTGGCGCGACCCATGTGCTCCACAGTATCGATGCCCGGCTTGCCAATTTCGATCGGTGCGTGCAAACTCACTTCATCAAGGCGCATGTTGCCCTGCGCCGTATCTCCCAATCAATCAACCAATCAACCAGTCAACCAGTCAACCCTCCATGTACCCATTCTACGAAACGCCCCGGACAGTCGATGAAGCACTGGCGCTCAAGGCCCGACATGGCACGGGCGCACGCTTTGTGGCGGGCGCGACCGATCTGCTGCTCGAAATCGAGCGGGGCGGTCGCACCACGCCCGAAGGCGCTGCGCCTGGCTTGATTGACCTTACGCGCATCCCCGGCCTGGCCACAATCAGCGCGCGCGACGGGTGGATTCACCTGGGGCCACTGGTCACGCACAATCAGGTGGTGGCCAGCCCGTTGCTGGTGGAGCGAGCCTTTCCGCTGGTGCGCGCCTGCTGGGAGGTGGGCGCACCGCAGATTCGCAACCGCGCCACCGTGGCAGGCAACATCATTACAGCCAGCCCGGCCAACGACACGATCCCGCCCCTGCTGGCGCTGGAAGCGCAGGTGACGCTGCGCAGCGTCGCGCGCGGCGAACGCACGTTGCCCCTGCCTGCATTTATCACAGGCTTCCGGCGCGTCGACATGGCCGATGACGAAATGCTGGTGGACATCTCCTTCCCTGCATTGGGGCCGCTGGCAGCGGGCGCCTTCATCAAACTGGGGTTGCGCAAGGCGCAGGCAATCAGTGTGGTGACGGTGGCCGTTGTGGTTGAACGCAGCGCAGCGACACGTGGCGCGCCACTTACGCGCGCGACCATTGCGCTGGGCTGCGTCGCACCCACGGTGGTGCGCGCCGATCGCGCCGAGGCCTGGTTGGTGGGAAAAGCGCTGGATGAAACCACCATTGGCGAAGCGGCGCGCCTTGCCGTTGAGAGCGCCGCGCCGATTGACGACATTCGCGCCGGCGCTGAGTACAGGCGCGCCATGGTGCAGACGCTCACAGCGCGCGCACTGGCGCAACTGGCTGCAGGCAACGAGCGGGCGGGCTGGCCTGCCGACCCTGTGCTGCTTTGCGGCGCAACCGGTGGCGTGTGGCCAGTTCCAGCGCACGCACATGCCAGTGCCACGGCCACCGTCAACGGCGCACCGGTCGCGCTGGATGGCCACCAGTCATTGCTCGACAGCCTGCGCGCCGCCGGTCTTGCCGGCGTGAAGGAGGGCTGCGCCGAGGGCGAGTGCGGCGCATGCACCGTCTTTTTGGACGGCATGGCGGTGATGGCGTGCATGGTGCCCGCCGAGCGCGCTGCGGGCAGCGAGGTGGTCACGATTGAGGGGTTGGCCGCCGGGGAAGTCCTGCACCCCGTGCAAACGGCCATTGCCGAGGCGGGCGGCGTGCAGTGCGGCTACTGCACACCTGGCTTCGTGATGAGCGCGGCCAAATTGCTCGAGGAGCGCCCGCACCCAACCCGCGCCGAGGCGCAGGAGGCCTTCACAGGCAACTTCTGCCGCTGCACGGGCTATCGCAAGATCATCGACGCCGCCGTGCAGGCGGGCGCACGCTAGAAAAACGGCACCTTCGACGCAAAGGCGCAAAGACGCAAAGAAGAGCAAAGGCAAGAACAACAGAAGTGGTTGTTCTTGCCTTTGCCTTTCTTTGCGGCTTTGCGGCTTTGCGGCTTTGCGGCTCTGCGTCGCAGGTGCGTCGAGGGTGCGTGTCGCGGTTATGCGCCGAAGTGCGTCTCGTCGCCCACAATCACGGTGCGGCTATCCGCCAGGCGCGGGTGGAGCGGTGCGCCGGGTCGAGCGCGATAGATAGGCTTCCAGGTGCGCTCGGCACGGGTGGCGCTGTGGTGCACGGCTTCGCTGAAGGACGCGCCGCGCAGCCATTTGCGCAGAAAGAGCGACAGCGTCGGCTCGGGCAGCCAGTTGATGCCGCCGGAGCCATTGACTGCCACCGCGCCCAACGCACGCCAGTAGGCGGCCAGTGATGCACCATAGCAGTTCATCTGCCACACAATGCGCAGGTTGACAGACGCCGGATCGCGGCGCTTTGCCTCGAGCAGCGGGCCCAAAGTCTCCTGGCCGATGCGCTTGCCGTCGTGGCCGATAATCTGCCCGGGTGCGCCGTGGGCGAGGATCATCAGGTCCACACGGTGGGTGCGACTCAGGCCAACGAGCGCGGCGTGAAGGTCCGGACCGGTGGCGCGTGCATCCTCCAGAATCATCACGCGGTCATAGCGGCGGTAGACGCCGTGCCAGCGCAGCGCAAATTTGACATACTCCTCGGCCACAAAGTCAATGATACGCATTGCCCAGGGCGGCAGGCTCACGCCGCTGATGTGACCCAGGTTCTCGAGAAAGACAAGCAGCGCAAGCGGTGGCGGTGGTGGCGTTGATCGGGGCATGGCGGCGGCCGGTGGCTACTCGGCGGTCTCGCTGCTGCTGGCCTGCACCACCCGCAGCTTGAAGTTCTCGGTGAGGGGCGCGATCTCCTCGAGCATCCCCTCCCATTCGTCAGACTGGAAGATCTTCTGCGCCTGGCTGAGGTCGCGCACCTCGCCGCCGCCCAGAATCTGCGGCGAATCGCCCCAGATTGTGAACCAGACATCCGAGAAGCGGAAGCCGAGGCGGCCCAGGCCGGGCGCAAGCTTGTTCACCAGGTACTCCTGGCACTCCTGCTCCTTGCCGTTCGCCATATCGTAGCTAATCAGTACCTTGAGCACAGGTCACCTCGCAATCTGCAAAGCCTGCGCGGCGCAACAGCAATCTGCGGCCGCATCTACTGCCTATAGTATCGCACACTTTCCATCCCGAGGACGCAACCGATCTTACGATGGTTCCAGCGAGCCATAACCCCGACGCAAAGGCGCGAAGACGCAGAGAAAACGCAAAGAACAGCA
>CAYRVP010000042.1:0-30423 GCA_964427845.1 uncultured Caldilineaceae bacterium | reverse complement strand
TGCATGGCTTCGAGCAGCGCGCTCTGCACCTTGGCAGGGGCGCGGTTGATCTCGTCGGCCAGGATCAGGTTGGCAAAGAGGGGACCGCGGTGCACTGTGAAGGCAGCCGTGGCCGGATTGTAGATTTGCGTGCCGATGAGGTCGGCGGGCAGCAGATCAGGCGTAAACTGGATGCGCGAGTAGTTGCCTTGAATCGCCTGCGCCGTGCTTTTGACGAGCAGCGTCTTGGCCAGGCCGGGCACGCCCTCGAGCAGGAGGTGACCATCGGCGAGGAGCGCAATCAGCACGCGGCGCACGAGCGGCTCCTGTCCCACCATCACCTTGTTGATTTCGCTGAGCAGCCCGCGCAGGAAACGCGCCTCCTGCTCCATGCGCGCATTGAGCTCGCGCACATTCTGATAGACGGCGGCGTCAATTACGGAGCCGGGCGGTTGGCGGCCATAGTCGGGCTGCCCGTAGTCGGTTTGGCCGTAGCCGCGCCCGTAATCCGGCTGCCCGTAGGGGGTGCTGCGGCGCGCGGGTGGTGGCTGGTTGGGTTGGCTGGGCGGCTGGCTGGAGGGAAAAGGCGACCGAAGGCTCATGCAGGATTCCTCGAAGGGTATTGCTCCGTGATCACGTGAAAAGTGGGCGCAGCGCAAGCGCGCGCTGTCCAAGCGCACATAGTACCACGCTGCCATGTGCCGCGTCTTTACGCGCGCCGATCGCCAACCTCACAGCCAACGAACAGCACCCGGACCGGCAAACTACGACGCAAAGACGCAGAGCCACAGAGGAAACGCAAAGAACAACAAGAACAGTCAATCGGCACACGGAGACAACATGGCGTCCTCTTAAGGCACCGCCTACTCCTTGTTTTCGTGAACCAATTGGTTGTTCTTGTTGTTCTTTGCGTTTCCTCTGCGGCTCTGCGCCTTTGCGTCGTAGTTTGCTGTTATGCTGTAATACGCGTGCCGGTTTCGCCACGCAAGGCGCGGGCCAGGTTTTCGGGGTTCGTGATGATGGCGGCGGCGCCGGGCTTATGGCTGCGCTCAATGAAGCCGATGCACGCTTCAATCTTGGGCAGCATGCTCCCCTTGCCAAAGTGCCCTGCATCCATGTAGGCGTGCGCTTCGGCCATGGTCATTGTGTCGAGGTCGACCTGTTCGGGCTTGCCGTAGTTGAGCGAGACCTTCTCCACGCCTGTGCTGATGAGGAACAAGTCGGCGTCGACACGGCTGGCGAGCAGGCTGCTGGCGCGATCCTTGTCGATGACTGCGTAGACGCTGCGCAATTCGCCCGTGCGATGGCGCACGACGGGGATGCCGCCACCGCCCGCCGCGATCACAATCCAGCCCATGGCAATGGCCTGGGCAATCGCTTCCACTTCCACAATTTCAACAGGCTCGGGCGAGGCAACCACACGACGCCAGCCGCGGCCCGCGTCCTCCATCACCTGCCAGCCCTCTTTCTCAAACTCGCGTGCGCGCGCCTCGTCCATGAAGCTGCCAATCGGCTTGCTGGGATTCTTGAAGGCGGGGTCGTCGGCATCCACGCGCGTCTGCGTAATCAGCGTGATGCACTGGCGATCGATATGGCGCTGGTAGAACTCGTTGTTGAGCGTCTGCTGGAGCATGAAGCCGATGCTGCCCTGCGTATCGGCCCCGATCAAATCCAGCGGCGTAGGGTGGACCTCATGCGCGGCCAACTCGTTGCGGCGCAGAATGAAGCCGACCTGCGGCCCGTTGCCGTGGGTGATGACGGCTTGCCAGCCGCTCTCGATCATCGCGGCAATGTGCGCCGCCGTCTCGCGCACGGCGTCCCACTGGTGCTTGACGTCAGGTTGGCGCGCATCAGTTATCAGTGAATTGCCGCCAATGGCCACGAGTACGAGCCCAGCCGACGAAGGCGCGGGGCGTGGCTGGGCTGCGCCCTCATGCGCAGCCGGAAATACAGTGCTCATGCTTGCGCACTCCTCAGCAGCGACGGCAGCAACGCGTAGAACTCGGTCGCCTTGACCACGTCATCGAGGATGACGCTGTCGTTGACGGTGTGCGCCGTCTCCTCTTCGCCGGGGCCGAAGCCAATCGAAGGGATGCCTGCCTTGCCCGCCCAATAGATGCCGTTGGTGCTGAAATTCCACTTGCTCGGGGTGAGTTCGGTCAGGCCAATCGCGCGCGCTGCGGCAACGCCCGCCTGCACCAACGGGTGGCTCTCCTCCAGCGCCCACGCCGGGAAGTACTTCTCCACGGGGAAGACGAAGCCCGTGTAGCTCGGCTCGGCATACTGGAGCATTTCCACAGTAATCTCGCCATTCTGCTGATACTTGGCGGGAATCAGATCGCGCACCTGCTGGATGGCCCCTTCCTTGGTCTCGCCAAAGGTGAGGCGGCGGTCGATGAATACCGTTGCCAGGTTGGGCACGGCATTGAGGCTCGGCGTCTCCACAGTCATGTCGGTGACGGTGATCTTGCCGTGGCCGAGGAAAGGGTGGTCGCCCAGTTGCGGCTCGAGGTTGGCCACGCCCTCGATCACAGGCAGCACCTTGTAGATGGCATTGTCGCCCACATGGTTGCTGGCGGCGTGGGCGCTGCGCCCCTTGCTCACGACCTGCATTTCCACACGCCCCTTGTGGCCGCGGTAGATCTGCATCTTGGTCGGCTCGCCGATGACGACGAAGTCGGGGCGCAGCCCCTCATGCTCCACCAACGCATGGCAGGCGATGCCGTCGCACCACTCCTCCATATTGCCAAAGTAGTAGGCGGTCCAGCCCTCAAGCAAGCCCATCTTGTGCGCCAGCGCCAGCCCGTAGACCATGCCGGGCGTGCTGCCTTTTTCGTCGCACGCGCCGCGCGCATAGAAGCGGCCATCCTCAATCTTGCCGGTGAAGGGGTCCCACTGCCACTCGCTGGGGTCGCCAATGCCCACGGTGTCGATGTGGCTGTCGTAAAGCAGGATCTTGTCGCCGCTGCCGATCTTGCCCAAGGTGTTGCCCATGCTGTCAAACCAGCACGCGGAAAAGCCCAGTTTCTTCATTTCGGCCTGGACGCGCTCGCCCACGGGGCCGATTTGCGAATCCATGGAAGGGATGGCGCAGAGTTCGCGCAGAAAGGTGATGATGTTGTCGCGCTCGTTCTCCACGGCTGCGTGGACTGCAGTTGGGTCTGCGGCGCTGGGTGCCACATCGGTGTGGGGCATGGGTGAGGTTCCTAGGTGGGTGGGTGGGTTGATTGTGCTTGAAGATTGAAGACGGATGATTGAAGATTGATGAATGGATGCGTGTCGCACACCCAATCATCTATCTTCCATCATCAATTCTGCTTTTCCTGGCTAATCCACAATTGACAGCGTCGGCTCGGGCGTCATGACCATGACGCTGATGCGCGCCGCTATCACACGCGCAAGGATGCGCAGCGCCTGCGCGGCGGCGCTCTCGGGCGCGGCAATGACAATCGGCTCGCCGCTGTCGCCCCCCTGGCGGATGCGCGGGTCCAGCTCGATCGAGCCAAGGAAGTCGGTGCCGATGAGCCTGGCAGCCCTGAGGCCGCCGCCTGTGCCGAAGACATCGCCTGCCATATTCTCCACCACGCCGACAATGGGCACCTCAAGGCGCTGGAAGGCGGTGGCGCCGCGGTGCGCGTCGCTGATGCTGACGGCCTGGGGCGTCGTCACGATGACGCCGCCCGTCAGGGGCACGCTCTGCGCCAGGCTCAATTGCGCGTCGCCCGTGCCCGGGGGCAAGTCGACAATCATGTAGTCGAGTTCGCTCCAGCGCACGTCGGTGAAGAGTTGTTGGATGGCCTTGTGCAGCATGGGGCCGCGCCAGACTACGGCCTCGCCTTCGGGCATGAGGAAGCCCATACTGATGACCTCAACGCCATAGGCTACGAGGGGCACCATCTTGCCATCCTCAACGCGCGGCTTGCCCGAGAGGCCAAACATCATGGGTATATTGGGGCCATAGATGTCGGCGTCGAGCACGCCCACTTTGGCCCCGTCGAGCGCGAGGCTAACCGCCAGATTGGTGCTGATGGTGCTCTTGCCCACGCCCCCCTTGCCGCTGGCCACGGCGATAATATTTTTGACTGGAATATTCAACTTGCCCATGATGCGGTGATCGGTGCGCACCTGGGCCGTGAAGTCCACCTTGACGCTGCTCACGCCTTCAATGGCGGAGACAGCGGCCACGGCGTCGCGCTCCATGACGGCGCGCAGCGGGCACGCCGGCGTGGTGAGCTCAATGGTGAAACCGACTGCGCCGTCGGCGATGGTCAAATCCTTGATCATGTTGAGCGAGACGAGGTCGTTGTGCAGTTCAGGCTCCTGTACGGTGCTGAGCGCGCGCAGCACGGCTTCGGGTGTTACGGAAGTGGTTGTGGGCAAAGCCATTATCGATTTCCTCGAATCAGTACAAATAGCGAATGTTGCGGGTGAGTAACGCAGCCGGCTATGTCACCGTACCTGGCTGCTTGATTTGTGCGGATACAAAATTAAAGATCGATCGCGTGCAGCCCATGCATGCCGAGCGTGAAAGAGAGGTCGCCGCCGCGGTGCAGTTGATGCTCTATCATTGATCACACCGCCGCCTTGACGTCCTCCGCCACCATCCGCGCGACCTTGCGCCCCATCTCCACGGCGTAGTTCGTGCCCCGATCCCAGGGATAAACCTGGCTCATGGAGGCGAAGTAAAGGCCGGGCAGCGGCGTGCGCACGTCGGGAATCTGCGCGGCGTAGCCCACCGGAGGCACAGGCTGGGCGTAGCGCGCACTGTGCTTCCACGCACCGGTGACCCACGAACGATCAAAGTCCGGGTTCATGCGCTTGAGCGAAGGGACAAACTCGTCGAGCAGCGCCTGCGTGTCCATGGCAAAATAGGGGTGGTCGGCGGGCAGATAGTCGCCCAGGTAGAGCAGGTGGTCGCCGCCATAGTGGGCGGTGTCAATCATGTTTGTGTGCTCCACCAGCGCCAGAAAGGGGAAGCCCTCGCGCTTGGGCAGGTTGACCCAGTAGGCGCCATCGGTGAGCAGTCGGCGGTCGAGCGCAACGGTGAGGACCACAGCGCCGATGCTGGTGAGCTTTTCGAGGCTGCGCAGGTAGTCGTCGGGCAGGTCGGGCGCGATGCGCCGGAGCAGCCCGGGGCTGGTGGTGGCGATGACCGTGTCGTAGACCACCGGGGCAGCACCTGCGGCCTCCACCAGCAAGCCGCCCTGCAGGTTGTCACCCACGGGACGAATCGATTCCACCTGCGCGCCCAGCACAATGCGGCCGCCCAGTGAACGCACCTTCTGCGCCAACCCCTCTACAAAGGACTGGAAGCCGCCGCGGTAGTAGGCCAGTTTGGGGGTGCGCTTGTAGATGCGCGCCCAGAACCAGGCGAGGTTGACCTCTTTGTAGTAGGGGCCAAACTTGCCCTGCAACATGGGCCGCCATACCATGTCATAGCCCCGCTCGCCCATCCAGCGCGCAAGCCACTTGTCGGCCAGTATGCGGTCATAGCGCTTCCAGGGGGCAAAGGGCAGGTATTTGAGAAACGCAATCACCATGCCCATGCGCAGCTTGGCAATGAGCCCCAGTTTCGGGAACTTGAGCAGGCGCAAGGCCGTGTCGAAAGGATAGTTCTCGCCCTGAATGTGCATGACGGTGGTGGGGCGATGGGTCTCGAGCAGGTCGGCCATGCCCAACTCGCGTGTGAGGCCGATGATGGCATCGTCGTTGGTGAAGAGGTGGTGGTAGAAGTGCTCGAGCGGCCACGCCCACGACGAGCGCCCGCGGAAGCCCGCAGCGAGGCCGCCCAGGCGCGCGCCCCCCTCATAGATCGTCACCTCAACAGGGCCGTCGGCGCTGCACAGGAGATCGTAGGCGGCTGTGAGGCCGGCAATGCCGCCGCCAATGATGGCAATGCGACGGGGCGCAGGGCGACCATCGGCTGTAACCGGGCGCGGTGGCGAGCCAGCCTGAGGCAGGCCGCCTGCGCGGGCTGGTGCGGGAATGGTGGACTTTGTCATGAGGAGAGAAGTGAGCGGCAGGGCGCAAGGCCCGCCCGCTCCCCCTAGGCCGCCAGAGTGAGTTCGCCGGGGCGCACACCTTGCGCCAGGTGGAGGGTGAGTTCCTGGCGGGCGCGCGTGTAAATCTCAAGCAGTTCAGCGTCGGGCCCCTTGTACGACTGCACCGTTTGCGTTGCACAGAGGTAACAGCCGCGCAGGAACTTGTAGTTGTTGCTGTTGCACTTGAGGCAACCGTCCAGTTCAATCATCATAAGGACGAAGGCGAGGCTGTCGGGGTGCGTCTCGGGGAGAGCGGCCACGCGATCGACGAGCGCGCGCCAATCATCGCCGCGCAGGTCGCGCAGGCTCGAGATCAAATGGGCGGGGAAAAGCAATTCGGCTTTGGTGTGAACAAGCAGATCGTTGACGTCGGACACGGATTCGCTTCCTTCTGCAGATATCCTTCAGCGAGAGCGGGGGGCGGCACAGATGCAGCCGCGCCGACTAGAATTCCAGCGCCACATTGGGAATCTTGACGAGCACAGGTGTATGGGCGCCGTTGCTTTGCGCAACAGGTGCAGCCGCCACGAGCAGGTTGAGGTTGGCCAGCAGGTCGTCCACAGGCACGTTGCGTGCGGCGCAGATCTCCGCAAGCGTGTCAGCAGGGGCCACGGCGCAATCGCTGCAGCCGCCGATGTGGAACGCGGCCAGGAGCTCCGTCACCTGCGGGTGCATGAGTTCGGCCTCCTGCACGGTGGTATCGGGGGCAAAATGCAGCCCGCTGCCGCCGCGCATGATGGCCACCCTGAGTTCGGCGGCGCCACGCTCCATGTCGGCGCGCAACGTGCGCACTTCGTCGTTGGCGTCGAAGAGCGCGCGGTTGTAGCGATCGAGGCGGCGCGTGGCCGCCCCAAGCTCCTGCTGCAACTTCCAGGCGTAGGCCAGCGCCACGGCGGCCAGTGTCAGCGCAAGGAGGGTGAGAAATGTCAGCATCCGTTAGGGAGTCCCCGAGCTACAGCTCGAACGTGTCACCCGGCTGCATCACGGTGCAGTCGATTTCGGCCACGCGCCGCAGCCGTTCGGCAAAGGCCGCGCCGTCCTGCGCAATCAGCGGCCAGGTGTTGTAGTGAACGGGCACCACATGCTTGGCCTGCACCCACTGCGCCGCCATCACGGCGTCTTCGGGGCCCATGGTGTAGTTGTCGCCAATGGGGAGCAGCGCCAGGTCCACACCGCCCGCGTCGCCAATCATTCGCATGTCGTAGGTGAGGGCCGTGTCGCCCGCGATGTATACATCGTGCCCCGAATTGAAGTTGACGACGAAACCGATGGGGTTGCCGCCATAGCTGCCGTCGGGCAGGCCGCTGCTGTGATGCGCAACCACCATCTTGACGCGCCCAAACGCGAACGAATGCGCGCCGCCGGTGTTCATGCCATGCGTCGTTTCGACGCCTTTCTTCTTCAGCCAGGCCGCAATCTCGGGCACGCAAATCACGGTCGCGCCCGTCCGCTGCGCAAGCGCCACGGTGTCGGCGATATGGTCGCCGTGGCCGTGCGTCTGCAGGATGAAGTCGGCGGGCACACTATCGACACGCACGCTGGTGGCGGGGTTGCCGGGCGCGAAGAAGGGGTCTACGACAACGTGGACGCCGTCGATTGTAAACGTGCAAGTTGCATGGCCGTGGTACGTAAGCGCTAGAGACATCGTCATTCCTCGAGCAGAAGCAGGTTGAAGGCTGCTGTGAATGAAGCATTTTAGCCGGGAAGTGGCGAAAAATCAAGTTGGCGCGAACGCCCCCCGGATTTCTCAACAGTTCTGATTCCGACCAGCCGCGGGCGCGATGGCGCGCTCTCTGCCGTTCTCGATTGGCGCTGGGTCACACCTCGATATGTTTTGCACTCAAGACGGGAGTTTGACGGCAGAGTCAGGGCTTCTGAGACGTCCTGAGCGTGTGTACGCCCGACCATGAAATGACGTCATGACACATGCCCCCCAAACTCGGGCAATCTATCAGGCGACAGCCCGCGGCGCGCATGGTAGACTGGCGCAAAGCCGTTTTCGCAGCCCCGTTTACGCCCAGCGTAACTTGCGCCGAGCGCAAACTTTTCGAACTTCTGGAGCAGCACCAAAATGAAGTGGAAAACCGTTGAAGAAGCCGTACAAATCATCAAGTCGGGGGACCGCGTCTTTATTCATGGCGGCGCGGCCACCCCCAAACTGCTGGTGCAGGCGATGGCCAACCGCCACGAGGAGTTGCGGCACGTGGAGGTCGTCAGCATCCACACCGAGGGCGATGCCGCCTATGCGCGCCCCGAGATGGCGCAGAGTTTCTACACCAACGCCTTCTTCGTGGGGGCCAACATCCGCGCCGCCGTGGACGAAGGTGTGGCCGACTATGTCCCCATCTTCCTGAGCGAAATCTCCGGCCTCTTCCGCAAGGGCATCATGCCGCTGGATGTGGCGCTGGTGCAGGTCTCCCCGCCCGACAAGCACGGTTACTGCTCGCTGGGCGTCTCGGTGGATGTGGCGCGCGCCGCCGTGCAGACGGCCAGCCATGTGGTGGCGCAGGTGAACCCCGCAATGCCGCGCACCCACGGCGACGGGCTGATCCACGTCAGCGACATCGACTACGCAGTGGCAGTGAACAACACCCCCATCCACGAGGTGAAGCCTGCCGAGATGTCCGACGCCGAGGAGCGTATCGGCAAGTACTGCGCCGAGCTCATCGAGGATGGCGCGTGTCTGCAGATGGGCATCGGCGGCATCCCCAACGCCGTGCTCCACGCCCTCACCAGCCACAAGAATCTCGGCGTCCACACCGAGATGTTCTCGGATGGCGTGATCGACCTGGTGGAGCGGGGCGTGATTACCGGCGAAAACAAGCGCGTTCACCCCGGCAAGATCGTCAGCACGTTCATTATGGGCTCGCGTCGCCTCTATGATTTTGTGGATGACAACCCGCTTGTCGACGTGCTGGACGTGGCCTATGTGAATGATACGGCCGTGATCCGCCGCAACCCCAAGGTCACGGCCATCAACAGCGCCATCGAAATCGACCTGACAGGGCAGGTGGGGGCCGACTCCATGGGCACGCGCCAATACTCGGGCGTGGGCGGGCAGATGGACTTCATCCGCGGCGCATCGCTCTCGGAGGGGGGCAAGCCGATCATTGCGCTGCCCTCGATTACAAACAAGGGCATCAGCCGGATTTCGCCCTACCTGCGCCTGGGCACAGGCGTGGTGACGACGCGCGCACACGTGCATTACGTGGTCACCGAGTATGGCGTGGCCAACCTCTACGGCAAGAATCTGCGCCAGCGCGCCAAGATGCTGATTGATATCGCCCACCCCTCGCAGCGCGCCATGCTCGAGGAAAAAGCCTTCGAACGCTTCAAGCGCTGGCCGGATTTCTAAAGAAGTTCAAGGGTTCAAGAGTTCAACTGGTTGACGCGCTGCGCTCTTGAACCTTTGAACCTTTGAACCTTTGAACCCTTGAACATGAACATTGCCGACCAGGGCGCGGGGCGCGAAAGGCACCACGTAGTGCCGCGCACGCTCGTCTTTCTCACCAGTGTGAACCCGGCCACGGGGGCGCGAGAGTTGCTCCTGCTGGAAGGCGCGCCCAGCAAACGCCTGTGGGCGGGGCGCTTCAACGGCCTGGGCGGCCATGTAGAGGCCGGTGAGGATGTGCTTGCGGCGGCCCGGCGCGAATTGCTCGAAGAGGCGGGGCAGGAGGTCGACGCATTAACCTTGCGCGGCGTCGTGCATGTGCAAACCAGCGCGGGCGCGCCGGGCGTGATGATCTTCATCTTCCACGGCGAGGCGCAGAGCCGCGCCGTGATCTCCAGTGCCGAGGGTGCGCCCGCGTGGTTGCCGCTTGACGCCCTCGCAGACCTCCCGCTGGTGGATGACCTGCCCATGCTTCTGCCGCGTGTGCTGGGCAGCGGACCCCTCTTCTTCGCCCACTACGTGCCCCAGCCCGACGGCACGCTGCGCTACACCTTCAGCGACTAAACACCTGTACGCTACCGCACCAACTCCCACGCGAGGTGCTGGAGTTCTGGCAGGAGCAGATTTTCCATGGCCAGGCGCACAGCCGCTGGTGAACCGGGCGTGCTCACCACCACACGCCCCCGATAGACCCCCGCCGTGGCGCGGCTGAGCATGGCCGCCGCGCCCACTTCCTCGTAGCTGAGCATGCGAAAGAGTTCGCCAAAGCCAGGCAAAGGCTTTTCCAGCGCGCGGCTGATGACGTCATACGTGCGGTCGCGTGCGCTGATGCCCGTGCCGCCGTTGAAGATGATGACGCGCGCCGCACCCGCGGCGAAGTCATCCAGCGCCTGCTGCACGGCGGCGGGCTCATCCTTCACAATGCGGTAGTCCACAATTGCGTGGCCGGCTGCCTCGGCCAGGCGGCGGATGGTCGCGCCGCTCTCGTCGGTCTCCGGCGTGCGCGTGTCGCTCACCGTAACGATCGCGATCGGCACGCTGCCCTGCGTTTGCGCCTGCTGGCGGTGAGAGGAGGCTGTCATGGGTCTGCGCTCAAGAAGGCAAGTGAATGATTGATGATTGAGAATTGATGATTGACGATTGACGATTGATGACTGGTAACTGGCAATTGGTAATCTGCAGTCTTGAAGGTGATAGGTTGCCAATCATCAATCATGAATCATCAATAATTGTTCTTCTACTGCTGCGTCCGCATCTCCACGAAGGTGGTCTTGCCCGCTTCCACGGTGACCTCGGCGGCCACGCGCTCGCCGTTGACCACGGCGACAAGGTAGTAGACGCCCGCAGGTACGGCATCCATGGCGGTCGTTTCGCCAAACGAGGGGTCGGGGTTGATGCTCTCGTTGTCGGGATAGGCTTCGAGCACGCGTGCCCAGGTGGCCAGGTTGCCCTCAAAGCGCGCCAGCGTCACACGCGCGTTGGGCCATGTGCGCCCGTCGGCGGTAAGCAGACGCACCGCCACTGCGCCGTCGCCCGGCGGCGGCTCCACCCACAGGTAGGGGTTGACGCTCGCCTCATAGGTGTTGGCGCCCACGCGCATTTCAACATGCAGGTGGGGGCCAATCGCAATACCCGTCATGCCCACCATGCCCACAATGTCGTCTGGTTGCACGCGCTGCCCCTTCTGTACAGTCACCTCACTCATGTGGCCGTAGAGCAGATAGACATCCATCTCGCCGCCCGCCACGCTGAGGCGGCGGTCCAACTTGATGACCACGGCGTTGCCATAGAAATTGGGGTAGGGGCCGAGGACATCGGGGTCGTCCAGGCCGGCATGCACCACCTCGCCTGTGGTGGCGGCGCGCACGGGCGTACCAAAGGCGTTGGCAATGTCCATGCCATGATGTGGGCGATAGCGTCCGCCGCCTGTGGAACCGAACTGGTAGGAGGGGGCCGCAATCTGGTTCTGCACAAAGGCAGGGTGCGGCCGCGCCACCCAGAAATGGGACGCGTCGCTGGGCGTGAAGGAAGACCACTGCCGGCCCGGCGCCAACGCAATCGGTACGGCTGTGGGGGGCGGTGGCGCGGTGGGGATGGGCGTGGCAATGTCAGGGAATTTCACCACTGCCATTGCGGGCAGGATGCGCGGGCGCGCCAGTTCATCGAGCGATGCCGCCGCCACCGCCGCGCCGCCGTTGCGCTCCGATTCGAGTGCGCGCAAGATCACTGGCTGCTCGAGGGAGACCACAGGCGACTGGTAGTCGGGCGCACCGGCAGCGTCCGGGCCCGCGGGCGCCTCGGCGGCGACGAGCGGGTCGCGGAAGAGCATCTGTTCGGCCGCCGAGTTGGGCGTTGGCGTCACAATGTCAATGTTGAACGGGAAGAGCGAGCCAAGGGTGTCAGTGACGGCCGCACCGGCGCCTGCAAGCAGCGCAAGCGCGGCAGGCGGGCGTGTGGGCGCGGCAGTGGGCAAGTTGGCGGGATTGACTACCGAGAGGCTCGCGGCCAGGCCGGTGGGCGAAGGGATGACGGTGGGCCCCGCTTGGTGTGTGGGAAGCGCCGGCGCCCGCGTTGCCAACGCGCCTGTGGCGCCGCTCCCAAAGCGCAATACGATGGCGACAAGCAGGATACAGGCCGCGGCCACCACGAAGGCGTAGGGGGCAAGGCGCGCGGGCGAACTCCTGCGCGGTAGGTCGCCGGAAGTAATCGCTTTGGCGATGGCCCAGTCGGCAAGCTCGGTGACGTCGCCCGCGGGCAGCGCGTTTGCATTAATGGCGTCGGCGTCGACGGGCGGCCTGACCGTATCGCCGGCGTCAACGAGCAGAAGCGGCGGCAGCATAACGCCGGGCACAGGGCGCAGCCACGCACGGTGAATCTGTACATCGGCGCGGGCAAGCAGGTTAGGGCCGAGCAGCCGCGGTGGAGGACGTCGCGTGCCCGCGATCCCCACTGGTGCATCAGGCGCCGCCTCCAATTGGGCCTGCGGATCGGCGTCCGGCGTGGCCAGAGGAATTGTTGCCGCAAAGCGCATTTCACTGAGCAGCATCTGCGCCAGCAGTTCTTGCGACGGCGCGTGCGCAACAGGCGGTGGGGCCGGCGCAACGGACGGCGACGCAAGTGGTATTGCGACGGCATATTGCATTGCGGAGAGCAGCATGTGCGCAAGCAGGGATTCAAGCGCGGGATCGAGGTCGGGATCGGCCGCAGGATCGAGGGTGGCACCGGGCGCTGGATCGACCTCAGGGTTTGGTGCGGCATCGAGTGCAGCGTCGGGCACAGCCTCGATGGCGGGAACGGCGACTGAAGCCGCCGCTGCGAGGGTGGAATCGAGGGCGGGTTCCGGCGCGTGGGCCTGTAGGCGCGCAGGAAAAACGGCCTCAGGCAGGTCAACTTCGACGTCGAAGGTCGGGGTGGCGCGCGGCGCGTTCACCGCACGATCAGGTGCAGGCGTGGGGGTGGGCGCCACCAGGTCAACGGTTGATGGGCGCGCCGAGCCGCGCGCCTTGGGCAGCGCATCGCCATCCGCCGCCTGCGTTGTTGGCGGTACAGGCGTCGCCGCGCTGACCGTTGACGCAGATGGCTGCGGCGGCGCAGGCGTGCTCCCCTTCAACTGTGCTAAACTTGAGTAATCGGGAATGACCAGGGTGCTGCGCGGCGCTCCCACCAGCCGCCGCCCCCATGATGAGGCTTGCATGCTGTGAACGACGTCGGCGCCGAAACACCATTCGATGAACCGGGCCAGGCCCTGGGGTTCGCGGCGGGGCAACCCGTCGCTGACGTTTTCGCGTTGAACGCTCTTCACGTGGATATCTTTACGCTATTCCCGCTCATGTTCGCGGGCCCGTTCGGTGAAAGCATCATTGCCCGCGCACTGGCCAACCGGCTGCTTTCGGTGGCGCTGCACAATATCCGCGACTACACGACCGACCGCCACCATGTATGCGACGACACGCCCTATGGGGGCGGCGGCGGCATGGTGATGAAGCCCCAGCCGATTGTGCGCGCCGTGGAGACGGTTCTCACCAGAGAGGCGGGCTGGACGCTGCCCGCCGCAGATGTCTACACAAATCTGCCCTCGTGGGACGAGGCGCAGCCTGCCACTTTGCCTGCAGGCGTGCCGATTATTCTGCTCTCACCGCAGGGGCGGCAACTGACACAGCCGCTGGCCGCCGAACTGGCCGCGCTGCCCCGCTTCGCGCTCATCTGTGGCCGCTACGAGGGCGTGGATGAGCGGGTGCGTACGCAACTCATCACCGACGAGATTTCGATTGGCGACTATGTGATCAGCGGCGGAGAACTGGCCGCCATGGTGATCGTGGACGCCGTCACCCGGCTGCTGCCCGGCGCGCTTGGCTTTGCATTGGGCGCCCATCAGGACAGCCACTCGCCCGGCATGGGCGGGCTGCTGGAGGGGCCGCAATACACGCGCCCCTATACCTTCCGCACTGAGTCCGTACCCGAAATCCTGATCAGCGGCCACCATGCCAATGTGGATCGCTGGCGGCGCGAGCAGGCGCTGCTCCACACATTGCGCCGCCGCCCCGACTTGCTGGAGCAGATGCCGCTGAGCGCACGCGATCGGCTCTATCTGGCCCAGCAGGGATGGGCCGGCAGCACGCCCTGACGTACGCCCTGCTGTGGCATGGCCCATTATAGACGCGCACCCGCTCGCAACCAATCCGGCGCGGGCGCGCGCTCCCCGGCAACCTGCGCCTTGCTGCGCACTTCGTGCTACACTGTGCACCTATAGGGCGGCTCCTACGTCGCCTCATCCACATGCCACGCGCCGCCCCAGCGCGCAGTGCCCAAGGAGTCGACACCATGGCCCATCGAGCCAATCCCCGTTTTGCGCAGGTGAAACCGCTCCACGACGACATCGAGCGCGTGCTCGTTGGCGAGAAGGAGCTCCACGCGCGCATCGAGGAGATGGGCGCAACTGTCAGCAAGACCTATGCCGGACAGGATTTGCTGCTCGTCTCCGTGCTCAAGGGCAGCGTTGTCTTCATGGCCGATCTCATGCGCTCCATCACAATCCCCCACGAAATCGACTTCATGGCTACCTCGAGTTACGGCTCCGACACAAGCAGCAGCGGCGTGGTGCGTATCCTCAAGGACCTGAACGTTTCAATTGAGGGGCGCAACGTCGTGATTGTGGAGGACATCATCGATAGCGGCAACACGCTGAGTTATCTGGTGCGCATTCTGCAGGAGCGCAAACCCGCCACGCTGCGCATCCTCGCCCTGCTCGACAAGCCCGAGCGGCGCGAGGTGCCGATTGAGGTGGATTGGATTGGCTTCTCAATTCCCAACGAGTTTGTTGTGGGCTATGGGCTGGACTACGCCGAGGTCTATCGCAACCTGCCCTACATCGGCATCCTCAAGCGCAGCGTCTACACGCCCACGGAATGACACGCATGATGCGGCGCGCATTGACATCTGCTGCGGCCTTGCTGCTGGCACTGCTGCTCACGCTGGCCATGGCGGCGGGCGCACACGCGCAAGAGGCCGGCTCCTACACAGTGCAGCCGGGTGACACCGTTTCGGCCATAGCGGCGCGCTTCGGCGTTTCCGTGGAGAGCCTGCTCACCGCCAACGCGATTACCAATCCCGACCTGCTGCAGGTGGGCCAAACGCTGCTCATCCCCGGCGTCAGCATACAACCCGACCTGGGCGCGGTGGCCACGGGCGTTGTGCAGGCGCGCCCAGGCGACACGCTGGGCGCGGTGGCGGTGCGGCTTGGGCAGGACCCCGCGCTGCTTGCCGCGCTCAATGCACTCACCACCACAGCGCGCCTCTTTCCGGGGCAGCCGGTGCTTGCGCCTGAGGCGGCCGTTCCTCCGCAGCCGCTGCGCCTGGGGGCAATCACAGCAGTGTCAATGCCCCAGTCAATTCCGCAAGGACGCACGGGCACGCTGATTGTGGAGAGCAGCCGTCCCCTCACCCTCACTGCGACATGGAATGGCCTCGCGCTGCCTTTGGCCCCGCTCGATGCCACCACGCGCCAGGTTGCGTTGCTGCCTGCGCCCGCGCTGCTGGGGCCGGGCGACTTCTCCCTTGTGCTCGGCTACACGACACGCACCGGCGTACCCGTGACAACGACGCTGCCCCTGGCCGTGGTGGATGGCGGTTATGCCAGCCAGGTCATCACCGTACCCGCCGACCGCACCGACCTGCTGAACCCCGAGAACACGGTAGACGAAGAGGCCATGGTGGCCGCAGCATGGAGCGGCTTTTCGACCGAACTCGTGTTGCGTGCGCCCTTTGCGCGCCCCATCGACAGCATCTACGAGACGACCAGCCCCTATGGCACGCGCCGCTACTACGACAGCGCCGCCAACAGCTACAACGGCTACCACGCCGGGCAGGATTTCGGCGCGACCCCGGGCATTACTGTCACCGCGCCTGCGGCCGGGTGGGTTGTGCTGGCCGAACCGTTGATCGTGCGCGGCAATGCAGTGATTGTTGACCACGGGCGAGGCGTTTACAGCGGCTTCTGGCACATGAGCGAACTCAAGGTGACGCCAGGGCAATTTCTCAACGCGGGCGACACGATTGGCCTTGTAGGCAACACCGGCCTGAGCACCGGCGCGCACCTGCACTGGGAGCTGCGTATTGACGGCATTGCCGTGGACCCCATGCAGTTTCTGGATGAGCCGGTTTTTCCTGCGGGGCCGTAAACTGCGCTAATTGCGTCGCGGGGGGCTTCCCAGCCCCCCGGCCGTGGCCCCAAACCGTGGATCGTAGCGGGGGGCTTCCCAGCCCCCCGGCCGTGGCCCCAAACCGTGGATCGTAGCGGGGGGCTTCCCAGCCCCCCGGCCGTGGCCGCGGCGATCCTGCGAATCGTAGCGTGGCGCTTCCCAGCCCCCCGGCTGTGGCCCCAAACCGTGGACCGTAGCGGGGGGCTGGGAAGCCCCCCGGCCGTGGCCGCGGCGATCCTGCGAATCGTAGCGTGGCGCTTCCCAGCCCCTCGGCTGTGGCCGCAAACCGTGGATCGTAGCGGGGGGCTGGGAAGCCCCTCGGCTGTGGCCGCAAACCGTGGTTCGTAGCGGGGGGCTTCCCAGCCCCCCGGCTGAAATCAACAGGCACAAAACAGCAATGCCAATTCACCGCTACGACGCCAATGGTGCACCTGTGTTCATCACGCAGGTCACGGCAAACCGCCGCCCGATTTTCGACGATCCATTTGCGGTCGAACTGCTTCTGGATACGTTGCGCAACGCCAAAGTCCTTCATCCTTTCCAGATGAAAGCATACGCATTCCTGCCGGACCATTTTCACATAATAATCCAGACCATTGAACCGGAAACGGTGGGAACCGTAATGCACTCGCTGAAGCCTGTTTTCACACGCATCTATCGGGCGGCATCGCACATCGATGGCGCAGCGCCTGTGTGGCAGGAGCGATTCTGGGATCACATTATGCGCAATCAAAGTGACTTCAACAGTCACGTGGACTATGTTCACTATAACCCTGTGCGGCACGGGTATGTGGCAATACCAGAGGCATGGCCGCACAGCAGCTTTTTGGAGTGGCAACGCCGTGGATATTACGAGGCAGACTGGGGACATGCTGTGCCCAAGACGATCGAGCAGACTCTTCCAGATGACGTTGGCGAGTAGCCACGGCCGGGGGGCTGGGAAGCCCCCCGCTACGATCCGCATGATCTCCGCGGCCACGGCCGGGGGGCTGGGAAGCCCCCCGCTACGATCCACGGTTTGCGGCCACGGCCGGGGGGCTGGGAAGCGCCACGCTACGATTCGCAGGATCGCCGCGGCCACGGCCGGGGGCCTGGGAAGCCCCCGCTACGATCTACGCACCAATAAAAGGGCCGCTTCCCGTTGGAAGCGGCCCTTTGTTTTCATCCAGTTGTAAAGGCGAAGGGCTATTCTTTGTCTTCGTCCTCGCGGCCGCGGCCCACAACTTCGGGCGCCTGCGACTCCTCACCCTCCAGCGCCACTTCCTCTTCCTCGCCTACGCGTGTCGCTACCATGGCAAAGACGTGTTCGTCTTCGTCCGCCAGATAGGTCACACCCGCAATCGCAAGTAGGTCAGCCACACGAATCGGGTTGTCGGGCGTCAGACCGCTCACATCAACTTCAATCGAGGCGGGGATATCGCCGGGAAGCGCCTCAATCAGCACAGTCTCCAGGCTCTGCAGCGTCATGTAGCCGGAGCCCGCGTCTGCGGGCTTGCCAGTACGGACAATCGGCACATTCACATGCTGCTTCTCGTCCATGCGCACAGCCATCATGTCCACATGCAGCACACGGTGGCCAACCGGCTGGCGTTGAATCTCCTTGACCAGCACGTTGTGAGTACTGCCACCCGCCACTTGCACCTCGATGAGCTGCGAAGCGCCGCCGTGACGCAGCATCAGGTCCATTTCGCGTTCGCCAACCACCAGCGACACGGGCTTGACGCCTTTGCCGTAGACGTTGATGGGAATGAGTCCCTGATTGCGCAGGTGTCTCGCCTTAACCGTCTGCACGTCGCGCAGCGCGGCTTCAATGACCAATTTGCTCATGTCGACTGACTCCTCTTCACCCAGACTTCGGCCACGGCCAATTTTGGCTCATGTCCAGCGTTTATCCGGCAGCGGCGATTCCGGGCTGACTGGCAACAAATGGTAACGCGCCGCAAAATGGCATAAACTTGATTCTAGCGCAGGGGCGCCCCTTCGGTCAATTTGCGCGCCCTCTGCTGCGCCATGAAGTGCGCAGCCACGCGCAACCTGCCATGTGATACGATTGCTGCCATGGGCCTTCATCACAGTTCCGCCAAAAGCAGCCGCGCACGCACCCAACGGCGCACGCTGTGGCTTGTGCTCGCCCTCTGCCTGGCTGTGGCGGGCCTCTTTGTGTTGACCACCGAGTATGGCGAGGAGCAGCGCAGCTTGGTCATCACGCCCCAACCCGCAGCCGTGGCAACAATTTCTGCGGGGATTGTGGCGCGCATGGACAGCCCCGCTATCCACTACTCGCCCGGTTGGCGAGTGGGGCCGGAGGGTGCAGATCCCACAGAGCCCGCAGAGCCCGCGATCACACCGTCGGGCGTCTTCACCTTCACCTACACGGGCGGCAATCTTGCGCTCAACCTCGCAATGGGCGACTACTGGGGCTATCTCTATGTCACAGTGGACGGCAAACCCGCCAACCTGCTGCCCAGCAGTGACGGCCACAGCCCTGCACCATCACTGCGCGGCGGCTACCGTCCCTTCTATGCGCCTGAGGTGGCAAGGCCCGACAACGCAGAGAATGACGATGCAATGGTGGCACGTTGGGTGCCCATCCACCGCCTGGAGGGGCCGCCCGCCGAGGCCGAGCACAGTGTGCGCGTCGAGGTCTGGCGCAGTTGGGGGCAGACGCCCATCCGCGCAATTGCCGTAGATGCGCTGCCCCCGCCCCCCTACAAGCGCTGGCCGGGCGTGCTGCTGCTGCTGCTGGCGGCGTGGTGCGCAGCGCCCTTGTGGCTGGAAGGCGCACGCTGGTTCCAGCCTATGGCCACGCCGCGCCACAGCAACGGCATACTTGTGCGCCTGGGTGCGCGACTCGATGACACGCGTCTTGGGCGCGGCGCAACAGTGGCTGCGTTGGTCGGCGTGGCGCTGCTGGCGCTGAGCGTTTGGCTTGACAACTGGATAGTTGGCTTGGGCGGGCTGGCGCTGCTGGCTGTGGCGGGCGTTGTGCGTCCATCGCTCTGGTACGCGGCGCTCTTCTTCGGGCTCCCCTTCTACTTCAGCTTTGCGCTGCCGCTGCTGCCCGGCCGCGCCCTCAATCTTGTGGACACTGGCGTTTTTTTGGGGCTGGGCGTGGCGCTGGCGCACTGGCTACTCAACCACTGGAGCGGCGCGCGTCGCCACTACCGGTTTGCCCCCGGCCCCATGACCCTGCTGGCGCTGCTTGCTTCCTGGGCGCTGGTGACCGTGTTCGCCGCCGAGCATGCCAGCGTGGCGCTGCGCGAGTGGCGCACTGTATTTCTCATGGCTGTGGCGCTGGCCGCCGGTTTGGCGCTCACCATGCAAACCGCGCGCGCGCTGCCGCGCGATGTGAGCATTATCTTCGGCGGCTGGCTGCTGGGCGCAGCGCTGATGGCGAGCTCGGCGCTGCTGCTCTACCCCGACGCGCGCGTCATCATCCCGGCCGAGGGGGTGAACCGGCTGCGCGCCTTCTATGGATCACCCAACAACCTTGCGCTCTATCTCGACCGCACGCTGGCGTTTACGCTGGCGCTTGCGCTCTTGCGCAGCGAGTGGCGCGTGCGCGCAATCTGCCTGCTTCTCGCTCTCCCACAGGCAGCGGCCTACCTGCTCACCTTCAGCCGCGCGGGGCTCTTTGCCGCGCTACCAGTGATGCTGGCCACGCTCTGGGCGGGCGGCTGGGTGCTGCTGGGGCGGGCAGAGCGCTCGCGCCGCGTCCTTTGGTTGCTGGCCGGGGTTGTGGCGCTGGCAGCCATTGGGCTGCTCCCCTTTGTGGGCAGCGACCGCCTCTCGAATCTGCTTGACACCGCGCAAGGAACGGGCTTCCTGCGCCTCAACCTCTGGCGCAGCGGTTGGGAGATGGGGCTCGAGCACAAACTGTTGGGGGTGGGGCCCGACAACTTCCTCTACGCCTATCGCAGCCAATATATTCTGCCCCAGGCGTGGATGGAGCCGAACCTTAACCATCCCCACACCTGGCTGCTGGATTGGTGGACGCGCCTGGGCTTGCCCGGTATGGCGCTGGGACTCTTCTTCTGGCTGCTGGTGCTCAACGGGACCATTGTGCGGATTGGTACGCGCCCTTCGCCCGCCCAGTGGCCCGCGCTCTATGTGGGGATTGCAGCCGCGCTGCTGGCCGCGCTGGCGCACGGCCTGCTCGACGTCTCCTACGCCCTGCCCGACCTGATGGCCGTCTGGGCGCTCTTCGCCGTGATGGCTAGTCTAGAATCTCCGCAATCCCTTCCTCCAGCGTAATCGCATTCATTTCACCCATCCACACGCGCTGCACCGTGCCGGCGCCGTCGATGAAGAAGGTGGTGGGCAACCCCGTCACGTTGTAGAGATCGCTGCCCACGGCCTGATCCTGATCGAGCGCGATGGGGAAGGTGAGGCCGAACTCATCCACAAAAGGTTGAATCACTGCGCTCTTTTCGCCTTGATTGATGGCGACGAAGCGCACACGCGCGCCGTAGTTATCGGCAGCCTTCTGGATAGCGGGCATCTCGGCGCGGCAGGGGCCGCACCAGGTCGCCCAGAAGTTGAGGACGACGGGCGTGCCCTGCGCGCTGCGCAGGCTGAAGCTTTCACCGGAGAGGAGTGGCGCCGTGAAGTCAGGGGCGGGGTGATCAACGGCGGGCGCAGGCGTGCGCAGTGCGGCCAGTGCGTCGGCCGGCACGCGGTTGGCCCATATCCATGCGCCCCCCGCGACCAGAATGACGAGCGCGAGCAGCAACCAAAACGGCGATGCGCGGCGCGCAGCAGGCGGCTGTGGGGTGGAAGCGGCTGTGGTCATGTGTGGCAGATGGCCTCCCGGGCCGTCGACATTAGCGAGAGAGAACGTAGGAATCGACAAGAACCTCCCCTGCGGCCCCCTAAATTCATGCAGAGGGGGAGCAAAGCAGTCTCACCACTCGAGGTCCGCGGATCAACCAGTCAACAGGTCAACCAATGATCAGTCATCAATTTTCAATCTTCCGTCCCCCACTCCGCGTGAAAACTCCCCGATTCATCCACGCGTTCGTAGGTGTGCGACCCGAAATAGTCGCGCTGCGCCTGAATCAGATTGGCAGGCAGGCGCGCGCTGCTGTACGAATCATAGTAGGCCAGGCTGGCGCTGAAGGCAGGCGTAGGAATGCCCAGTCCCACGGCAAGCTGCACCACGCGCCGCCACGCGGGCAGCCGTTCGGCCACCGCGCCGCCCAGCGCCGGGTCCAGCAGCAAATTGGCCAGGTCGGGCTTGCGGGTGTAGGCCTCGGTAATGCGGTTGAGGAATTGGGCGCGGATGATGCAGCCTGCGCGCCAGATGGAGGCGACTTCGGCCAGGTCCAGCGCATAGTTGTGGCTCATGCTCGCAAGGTGGAGCATGGCCATGCCCTGCGCATAGGCGCTGATCTTGGAAGCATAGAGCGCCTGGCGCACAGCCTCAATCAGCACAGCGCGGTCGCTCAGCGGCCCCGTGCCGTCGCCCAGCGGGCTGGTGGGCAGGTGGCTGGCGGCCTCGACGCGCTCCTCCTTCATGCTCGAGAGAATGCGCTCGGTGACGGCGGCGTTGATGGTGGGAATGGGCGCGCCCACATTGAGGGCATCCTGGCTCGTCCACTTGCCTGTCCCCTTCTGTGCGGCGCGATCGAGCACCATGTCCACAAGCGGCCGGCCCGTCTTCTCATCGACCTTGCGGAAGATTTGCGCTGTAATCTCGATCAGAAAACTGTTGAGTTCGCCGCTGTTCCAATCGCTGAAGACGTCGGCCAGTTCGGCGGCTGACAGCCCGGCAGCGCGCTGCAGGATGTCGTAGGCCTCGGCGATCAGCTGCATGTCGCCGTACTCAATACCGTTGTGCACCATCTTCACATAGTGGCCTGCGCCGCGTGGCCCCAGATAGGCCACGCAGGGCTTGCCGTCCTCGGGCGCCTTGGCGGCAATCGCCTCGAAGATGGGGCGGATCTCCGCCCACACTGCGGCCGAGCCACCGGGCATGATGCTGGGTCCCCAGAGTGCGCCTTCTTCACCGCCGCTGACGCCCATGCCCAGATAGCGCAGCCCGAGCGCTTCCAGTTCAAGGGTGCGCCGCTCGGTGTCGGCAAAGTAGCTGTTGCCGCCGTCCATAATCAGGTCGCCCGGCTCAAGCAGGGGCACAAGCCCCTCGATCACAGCATCCACTGGTGCGCCTGCCTTGACCATGATGAGGATCTTGCGTGGGCGTTTGAGCGCGGCCACCAGGGCCTCGAGCGTGGCCGCGGACACCAGCCGCTTGCCGGGGTTGTCGTCCACAAACGCCTGCATGGTGGCAGTGGTGCGGTTGTAGACGGCCACCGTGTAACCATTGCGCTCGAGATTGAGCACGAGGTTCTGGCCCATCACAGCCAGGCCAATCAGGCCAATGTCGGCAACGGCGGCGGCGGATTCATGCGTGGAGAGAGTCATTGCTGCTCCTCAGTGGATCGGATGGCGGCAAACAGATGCCGGTACGCGGATATGATATTGACGGCGGAAGTGGCGAGAATCGCACCCATCGCGCTGCCTTCTCGCAGCAACTCAACGATGAACCAGCATACACCGGCGTTACGCGCGTGGCGGCGACGCTGCTTACCAAACATCTTGTATGGCCCGGCCAACGCCGTGCATCTTCGCAGGTGGGAGCACATGCGCAGTTCACCACTCAGCGCGGCCGCTGGTAGGCAGCGTAGCGTTCGGAAGCGCTGCTTTGTTGCGCACTGCGTGCTGCGTCAAATTCGAAAAGCTGCCCCTCGGCCACACGGTTCACAAGCACGGGTGCGCACCACTCCACGCCGGGGGAGTCGGCAAGCATGGTGCGGCGGGCCTCGGCGGTGGCCACATCAACGGCCTCGCCCGCGGCAAGCCGGCTGTAAAGCTCGAAACTGAAGGCGAGCGCGGCGCGGTCCGTCAGTTCGTAGGGCACGGCGATTGTGCTGGCCATGCCACGCTTGACGAGGTTGTAGGCAATATGTGTGAAGGGCTCGCGCGGCAGCGGCTGCCACGCGCCGCAGCTGTGCAGCGCCACCAGCCGCACCGAGTAGTGGTCGCGCAGCATCGAGGCCAGGTGTGCGCCGCTCACCGGTCGCCCGCGCCCCTGCTCGTCCTCCAGAACAAGGTAGGACTCGGCGGCCTGTGAGTTATAGAGTGCATGGCCCACAAAGTGGACAATGTGATAGGGCTGCTCGCGCAGGCGGCGCTGGAGTTCGAAGAGGGTGGGGCGGCCAATCCGCTCGACAATGAGTTGGCGGCGCTTGCCCAGCACGTCCAGCGTATCGAGCAGTGCCAGCCACTCGCGCTCCACCTCCACCGGGGGGTAGCCCGGCGGGTCGGCAATGACCACCAACATGCGCAGCGGCTGCTCGACCTTGAGGGGGCGCACGACGTGTGAAAGCTCGATGTAGCGCGCCAGCGGCGCATGCGCCGAAAGCGCCATGGACTCGTCGCGCAGGTGGTTGAAAAGGGTCTCCCAGGGGAGGCGAACGAGTTCGGGCGCTTCGCTGAGGCTCAGCCGCACGCGCATGCGCGAGGCCTGTTGATAGGCCAGGTCCATGCAGCGGTGGAGCAGCGCGCCCACCTCGCCCACAAAGGTTGCGTCAAAGAGGCGCGTACCCAGGTCGCGTGCGCTGCGGCGCGCCGTCTCGAACTGGTGCGAATCGGGTCGGTAGGGGCTGGAGGCGGCGCGCGCGAAGGCTTCCAGTTCGCCCACCGCCACAGGAATGTGGAAGACGGCCGCGGCCGTGCCCGCAGGCGAATCCATAACACAGCTGAAGTAGCCGTCTTCCGTTTTCTCAATCAGCAGGTCGAAGCCGGTGGGTTGGTACATGCATCATCCTTCGGCGCGCCGTGGAATGGGGTGCAGGCGCGCCGGCAAGATGATCATTCTAGGGGTAGCCACCGGGGGCGTCAAGAACGGCGCTGCGCCGGGGTGCATTGCGCAGCAGCTGGTTGCTGGTGTTCGCCCCACCGCTCAAGGGGTAGGCTCAAAGAGCATAAGCTCGTACGTAAAGTCGTGCATTGCGCCTCCTGCCTGCTGCACGTTGCGAACGGCCACCTGCACGCGCTGCGGGGTCGACCAGTCCAGCCCATGCAGGTCGAGGTTGGGTTCCCAGACGAGGCCGTTCCAGTTGGCCAGCGCCCTTGCGCTTCCGACCGTTTCCTTATAGATAACGATCACGCTGACAGGGCTCCCGTTCAGGTGCATCTCTACGGTGGCGACAGCAAAGTCGGCATCGGGCAGAAAGAACGACCAGCGCGCGTACGCAACTGTGCGCGGCACATAGCCCGGCGGCGGCCACGCCACAAATTCCTCGCGCGTGGCCGGCCAAAGACCATAGTACGACGCGTCCGGGTCGACCACATAGATGGCATACGCGTCCCACTCGGGCCCCTTGATTTCGCCGCCGCCCATGTGCGTGGTGGGCGGGGCCAGCAGCCATTCGCGATGGCCTACGGCCAGGTTGTTGTCACCCCGATCCTCCATGAAATTCATGACGGTGAAGTGCGTGTCATAGCCATAGGAGATGCCCAAATTCGACTTGCTTGCACCGACAGCTCCTTCCTCGCTGTAGCACTTCCAGTCGGTTGGGGGGGCATGGCTCAGGTTGCCCTGCGCGGCCATGATGAGCGCGGCCGCCTGGGCGCGCGCGTTCATGACCGGATCGAAGGTGATGGGGGGCACGCCCGCCATCTGCCGGAAGTAGTTCACCTGCTTCTCAAGCGCGGCCAGTCGCGCGGCGCTAAGCGCGCCGGGTATGCAGTTGGCCACGCTGCCTGAGGAGATTGGATCCTCCGCAAGCGCAGGGCGGAAGAGCGCGTCGTAGAGCGCCTGCGCGTCGACCTGCGCGGGCGCAGGTGTATTCACTGGAGGCGCGGCTGTGGTGGGCGTGCGCGTGGATGTGAGCGCAGGCAAGGTGGGCGTGTGCGTGGCAGAGGGCGTGGCTGTACTGGAAGGCGCGGGCGGTGCCGTGGCCGTTGGGCTGGATGTCCATGTTGCGGAAGGTGTCGGTGACGCAACCCGCCCGGCAACAATGGGCAGTAGCGCGTTGTAGGGGGCGGCCGGTGTCTGTACCGGCACTGCCGGCAGCCGGAAAGAGGACGCCTTCAGGCCGCCGGCCGCCGCAAGCAGGACGAGCGCCGCAAGCAGTGCAACCAGCACAGGCCGCGGCCGGGCCGCGCTGCGGGGCGAATGGGGGGGCATGCAAACCTCCTGTACAATGGGCGCGCCGAATGGTTGGGGGCGTGGATCTGAAAATCTGCCCAGGCACACCTGAATATAGAACGCTTTTCAGAGGCCGGAGTTCATCGAATCCTGCTTCAGGTGGCAGACTCATCATGCCACTGCCACGGCGCATGCGACCAATGCGGCTGTAGAGCAGTCGCGACGCCATGGGTACGCAACCTGTGCGCATCTATGTCTTCACATCGACGCCTTATCTGTGCTTCATCTGCGCTTGACCCACAGTGCGTAGAGTTGACGCCATTGCATCCACATTCCCGTCTCATCGGCGTAATGCAAGGCTACATTGCCTCCGGGCCCAGATGCGCTATAGTATGCTTCGCTACAGGCGTGCATGCGCCGCGCGGAGGCGGGCTGTTCAGCCGCCCGCACGCTCCCCATTCATACCATCCACAGGCCAGCCACAGAAGGGTGTTTCATGGACAAGAACAAATCGCTGCACAGGCTTTTGAACCTATCGCTCTCGGCGATGCTCAGTGTGGGCGTGCTGCTGCCCATGGGCGCGCTCGCCCAGGATACGCCGCCTGCCGCACCGCCCGCCGAGATCATCGACGACGAAGGCGGTCCCGTCGTCATCAGCGGCGAAGTGGCCTATACGGACCCCTTCTTCACGCTGGGTGTGGCCTCGCCCATGGTCATCCTTGAAGACCAGGCGGGCTTCGTCGATCGCAATGAGCGCTTTGTGATGCCCCAGGCCTCGCAGACCATCGGCCAGATCACCTCCGACTTCTTCGAGTCACCCTTCACCTATTCGCTCGCTCTGCCGATTGAGCCGCAGGGCTCGCTGCGCGATGTCGACAATGACGACAACGAAGACACCGGTGTGATGACCTTTGCCGTGGCCTACTGGACAAATACCTTTGGCGATCCATTCCTGGAAGTGCGCGACCTCTACGGCGGCGGCTGGTCCACAGCCTACGCCTCCACACGCGTAAGCGAGGATTGGGAGACGCGGCGCGAGGTGACCGGCGGCAAATTCCTTGTCTACGCGCCGGATGACCAGCAGGGCTTCCCCAGCGGCTTCGGCGCCGACGTCAAGCTCTTTACCGAAGATGACCCGATTGTGACCCTGCCGCAGGGATACACCATTGTGGACATGGATACGGCTCCCTTCACCTTCTCGCGCCCGGCCAACGCCGTGGTCGACCTGATCGAACCCGAAAGCTCGGCGCTGGCCGACTACTCGGAGCAGTCCTATGCCGATGCATTCCAGAGCCTTGTCGAGAAGATGCGCAAGGAGTACGCCTTCAGCGAGGCCAAGGGGATTAACTGGGACGCCTTGCTGAAGAAGTACCTGCCCCGTTTCGAGAAGGCCGATGCCAACCGCGACGCAGCACTCTATGAAGCAGCGCTGCGCGAGTTCTCGTGGGAAATTCCCGACGGCCACGTCAACGCGGGCGTGCCCCCGGGCAATGAGTTCCAGCAGATTGTGGGCGGCGGCCTGGGCATGGGCATCCGCCAGGTGGATGACGGCAGCACGATCGTCAATTTCCTAACTGACGGCGGCCCGGCTGCCGAGGCGGGGATTGAAGTCGGCGCCACAATCACAGAGATTGACGGTACACCGATTGACACCTATGTGGACGAGACGACCGCATGGTCCGGCCCGTTCAGCACCCTGCACAACGAACGGCTGCAGCAATTGCGCTACGCCACCCGCTTCCCGGTTGGCACAGATGTCGAGGTGACTTACCGGAACCCTGGCAGTGACAGTGACGAAACCGTGACGCTGACGGCCGAAGGCGAGATGCAGAGCTTCAACCAATCCTCCTTCTACAGCGGTTCCACGGGCTACGAACTGCCGGTAGAGTATCACCCCATTGACGGCACCGATTACGTGTATGCACGCATTACCGACTTTGCCGACAACAGCGTGCTCACGGTGCAGCTTTGGGAGCGTCTGATGCAGGCGCTCAACAGCCAGGGCGTGCCGGGCGTGGTGGTGGACATGCGCCAGAACGGCGGCGGTGCGGCCTTCCTCGCCGACCAAATGGCCGCCTACTTCTTCGAGGACGAACTCAAGCTGGGCAACACCGGCTTCTATGACAAGAGCCTCGACGAGTTCAAGTTTGACCCGCGCAATGAGGACCAGTTCTACCTGCCCGACCCCAGCCTGCGCTACGACGGCAAGGTGGCGGTGCTGGTGGGGCCGGCCTGCGCCAGCGCCTGCGAGTTCTTCTCGTATGACATGACGCTTGAGGACCGCGCTGCGACTGTGGGCCAATACCCCACGGCCGGGTTGGGCGGTTCGGTGAATGATGTGAAAATGCCTGAAGATCTCTTCTTCCGCATGACGGTTGGACGCGCCGTGAATGAGGACGGCGAGATTCACATCGAAGGCAAGGGTGTTGTTCCCACCGTGCAGGTGCCCGTGACGCTGGAGACGTTGACCAGCGCGACCGATCCCGTCATCGATGCTGCCGTGCAGTGGCTTGATGGCGCGACGACTGTCCCCACCGAGGATGGCGGCGCAATTGCCGTGGGTGACAGCGTCGAGGGACAGCTCACTGCCGGCAGCCGCACGCAGTACACGCTGGACGTGAGCGAAGGTGACATGATCAACATCTCCGCCACCGACGCAAGCGGCGAGCTGGACACCGTGCTGCGTCTCTACCTGGACGGCGAGCTGGTTTACGAGCAGGATGAGAGCGCCGACGGCGGCCCCAATGCCGAAATCACCGACCTCGACATCCCGGCTGACCTGACGCTGACGGTTGAGGTTGCGGGTGCGGGAGACAACCTTGAGGGCGACTATGTGCTCGAGGTAGCCGAAGCGAACTAGCAGCGCATAGTAGCGGCGGCTTGAGCCGCCGGACCTGCCAATCGCGTCGCGAGCCAGGTCGGCGGCGGCGGCTCAAGCCGCCTCTACAACATGCAAACCGAGGGCCATCCAGCGCGCTGGATGGCCCTCGGTTTCTTGTCGTTGGGAACTGTGCGTGCTAGCCGGGGCGGCCGGCAGCCGTGGCTGCGGGCACTTCGACCAGCGCGCCCGTTTCCACTTCGTAGATGTAACCATAGATGGGGATGGAGCGCGGCACAAGCGGGTGCGCGCGAATCGTGGCCACATCCTCGGCCACACTTTGCGCCAGGTCGGAAATTGTGAGCCAGTCAATCGCAGCGGCGGCCGATGAACCGCCGCCGCTGGTCACGTTGCGCCAGCCCTTCTCATCAACCGTTGCGGTGTCCAGGTTATCGGCCAACAAATCGCGCATGATTTCGTTGGTAAAGGTCTCCATGCCACAGTTTGTGTGGTGGATGACGAACCACTGGTTTGTGCCCAGCAGTTTGTGCGAGATGACAAGTGAACGAATCGCGTCATCACTGGCCCTGCCGCCCGCGTTGCGGATCACGTGCGCATCGCCTTCGACCAATCCGGCGAAGTGTGCGGGGTCCAGACGGGCATCCATACAGGTGAGGATCGCAAAACTGCGCGCGGGCGGCATGGCCAGCGTGCCCTTGTCGCCGAATGTAGCCACATACTGCGCGTTGGCTGCAAGAACCTCTGCAAGCACCGGTTTGTTCATGGCAACTCCCTTCTGAAAGTGGGACATGTGCAGGTGCTGCACAGTACAGTGCGTCATGTCGCAATTATGTAAGCATCGCCCCTGTGCTGCGCAGCCGCCGGCTGGTCAGTGTGGCCGGCCTGCTGCCATCGCCTCGGGCACCTCAACCAGCGCGCCGGTCGCAACATCATAGATATAGCCGTAGATGGGAATACTTCCCGGCACAAGCGGGTGGGTGCGCAGGCGCGTGACATCATCCACAATGCATTGTCGCGCATCCGTAAAGGTGAGCCAGTTGATGTATTCGCCCGCGCGCGAGCCGCCGCCGCGGGTCACATTGCGCCAGCCGTCGGCATCGGCAACGGCCGTGTCGAGGCTTTCGGCCAGCAAGGCGCGCACCTGGTCATCCGTAATGCTCAGCAGCCCGCACTGTGTGTGGTGAATCACGAACCATTCGTTCGTCCCCATCAGCTTGTGCGAGAGCACGAGCGAGCGGATGGCATCTTCACTGGCGCGCCCGCCGGCGTTGCGCATGATGTGCGCATCACCCAGGCGCAGCCCGGCAAAGTGCAGCGGGTCCAGGCGCGCATCCATGCAGGTAAGGATGGCGATCCGGCGTGCGGGCGGGGCCTTCAGGCTTGCCTTGTCGCCAAAGGTGGACTGGTAGGCAGCGTTGGCGGCAAGAACTTCATCGACAGTCGTGCTCAAGTGGCCTCCTCGTTGCGGGCGTGGCAGTCGCTGCGCTGCACAATACACGATTCGCCACGGTACGGATGTAGGCGTCGGCCCATGGCTGGCGCCGCCGCACCGCCCGCACAAAGACAAAGCGCCGGCCCGTGGGCCGACGCTTACACGCTGGGGTTTTCACTTTCAGCCGAAGGCGCTTGTGAGAATGTTGCCCAAAGGCGCCGAAGCGCCCGTCGAACTGCCCAGTCATCTACTACTATTATGGCACGACTTGTCAAGTCACCGTCCGATATTTCGACCCAACTACTCGCTCACAAAACAGGCGGGGCCTCCACTGGAAGCCCCGCCCATCGTTATTACGTATTCCACGAGCCTGCCGGACAATTACATGCCCATGTCCATGCCGCCGCCGCCGCCCATCGCGGGGGCCGGGTGCTTCTCGGGGATGTCTGTGATCAGCGCACTGGTCGTCAGAATCATCGCTGCAATCGAGCAGGCATTTTCCACGGCGCTGCGGGTGACCTTGACCGGGTCGATAATGCCCGCTTCGAGCATGTCCACATAGTCGTTGGCCAGCACGTCGTAGCCGATGTTGTTCTTCTTGTCGGCGTGCAGCATGCGCACCTTTTCGATGACCACGGCGCCGTCGAGGCCCGCGTTCTGGGCAATCATGCGCATGGGCTCTTCAAGCGCACGGCGCATGATGCGCACACCGGTGGCGGCGTCGCCCTCAAGCACAACGCTGTCCAGCGCAGGGATGGCGTTGATCAGCGCCACACCGCCGCCCGGCACGATGCCTTCCTCGACAGCCGCGCGCGTGGCGCTCAGGGCGTCTTCCACGCGGTGCTTCTTCTCCTTCAGTTCCGTCTCGGTGGCAGCGCCCACGCGGATG
>CAYRVP010000041.1:0-30528 GCA_964427845.1 uncultured Caldilineaceae bacterium | reverse complement strand
CGACCCACGTTGTCTGCTGCCGTTCCAGTGGCGTGGCCACGCGGTTGTAACGGTACACTTGTGCACCAAGGCCACTGATCACGGCCGCCGGAACCACAAGCATGAACGTTCTCCATCCGAGATCGTATCCCTGGAACCACGCGGACTTGTCCAGAATTTGCCCGACCGACAACAACGCGAGCAGCAGTGCCACAAGCCAGCCACTCCACCGCGGCACGAAGCGGCCGTTGGGAAAAACGTAGAAGAACGCCAGAAAGCTGCAGAACAAGATGAGTGGAAAGAATTGCGCGCTTGCCTTGAAGAGCGGATCGAGCACAGGTGGCAAGTGCAGCGTCTCGAGGTTGCTGTGGATGCCGAAGAATACGGAAAACATCAGCAGCGAGGCGGAGACTGTGACCGCCACCCAATCGCGCGAGCAGCGCCAGAAGATGAGCAGCGCCGTGAAGAAGAAGGTTGCGCCCACCAGATACTCGAGCGCCATTACGGTCTGCACCCACTGCCGATATGACAGCCAAGTGGAGACGCCCCAGTACGCCTCTTCCACAGACCATTCCGTGGCAGTCACTCGATAGTTGGAGGGCACCATCTCCCAGTAAGACGCCACAGCAAAGGCGAATGCAATGGCCCAGCCCACACGCACAGCGGCAAGGGGGGCGCCATGCAGTTGTGTAGTGCGGGTTTGCGCCGAAGCCATTGTGCTCATGGTGATCAGTTTCCCAGCAACCGGTGCGTTCAGCGCGGCTGTCGGCTCAACAAGGCGGCCGGAAGCAGCGGCCACGGCAGCCAGAAGAGACTCACGACGCGCGTGATGGCAAAGCCGGAGAGCAGACGCAACTGGAGTGATGGCGTCAATAGAATGGCTGCCCACAGCACGAGCCAACACACCGCAAAGAGCGCGAGCAGCGGCGTTGCCAAGGTTGAACCGCCACCGTTACGCAAGCGCCAAACGATGATCAGCGCGAAAGTGGCGGCCAGCATACTCCAGATTGCCCACTCCGTCCAGCGTGTTTGCGGGCGTGCCACCAGCCACAGTGTGGCCATTGCCCAGGTCGCCAACGAAACCCAAACAATCCACCGCTGTGGTGCAAACCCGCCCGCTGTAAGATAGAAACCAAGCAGCGCGGCCAGACCAGCGGCCTGCACAAGCCCAAGTATCCAGCGTGCATCCGGTAGCCACGCGAGGGGCGTGGGCAGCCTGGCTCCGCTGGTGAGCAGCAGCGTGGGCAGCGCCAGCGCGAGCAGAACGCAGCGACGCACATTGGCGTTGTCGGGCTGCCGCCAGAGCGCAATCAAGGTCAGCGCCAGATACGTCAGAAAGGTGAGCATAGCGACGGCGCGCGAGACATCCCCGGCCGTCGCGAAATCAGCCGAGTTCGATCGAAGCAACTCGCTCACGATTGAGGGATGACGCTGCGGCGCGCCGATGACAGGGACAACGCTCATAAAGGCGGCAACGAACAGTGCCACGGTGGCCAACGCACTGCCGAGGGGCATGGTCTTTTCGCGTGTCTGCGCTGAGCGTCTCTGCAGCCGTGCCGCACCCCACACGGTTCCCCAGGCAATTGTCAGCGGGACAGGGACGAACAGGAGCATGAACTTGAGAATCGTGCCGGTGCTTGCGCTCGCCAGGTCACCAGTTGCGGCTTCAAAAATGGGGCCAGCGAGTAGCAGCATCAATCCGACTGCGAGCAGCATCCCGCCCGTGATCGGGCGCAGGTGCAGCACTCGGTCCATGCCCATCCACAGTACGCTGGCTATGAGACCGACGATCGCGAAAATCATGACAATTCCCAGTGACGCGGCCACCGTGAAAACAGGCTCATTGCCCGAAATCAGTGCCACAACGCGCATGGCCATACGCGCCAACACACCGCCTGCAGCGCCGGCTGCGGCCCCGGCGCTGAGATAATTGCCCCACATCGTCAGGCTTATGGAGCGCGGCAAGGCAAAGCGCCGCCCTGCGAATTCTTCAGCAACCATTTGAGGGCCTCCATTTCCAGACTCGAAACGCATCGAGCGCAGCAGTCTCAACGCAAGGGGCTGGCGTGCTCACCCCGGCATCGTGACGGCTCGCCACTTCTGCCGGAGCGGCACGCATCGTGTTGTGGTCTACTCCACGGTGATTGATACGACTTGCGTCATGCCATCTCCAGCCAGGGCCACGTGGTTGCCGTCGGCGGCCTGCAGACATAGCGAGTGGTTGCCGGGCGCCAATACGAGTTCAGCTTCCAGTTGACCTTTGCCATAGTGCAGGTGGGTCTCGTCCTTGGGCACACCCTGGCCCGGGTCGACACACGGTTCGTCGACCATGATGTGGAGGTGACCAGCACCAGGTTTGACCTCGCCCGCGGCTTCGACGGTGAAGTCCTCGGCTGCCATCGCCACCTGGAGCGGACTCGAGACCTTCGCACCTTCCGTCAGCCCAACAAAGAAGACACGCGGACTCTCGGCCTGCGCTGGAGCATTGCCGGCGATCGGGGCGCAGGCGCCTGTCAGAAGCGTCAGCGCCACCGCGCCCATGTCCAGAATACTACGGCCTGTAGTCATCCTACTACGATACGCTGTGTGATTCGCCATGATCTTCATCCTCCAGAAAAGCCTGCGGCATGCGCCCGACCTGCGGCACAGCGACAGAGTAACATCTGCACAATGGCCTGTCATGGGAGCAGCGTCCCGACGCGCAGGGACAATTTGTCCCTACATCACGAGCGGCTGGTTTGTGTGCTATAATCGGCCACTCTGCACAATCCAAAGCATCCATTTCGGCCCATAAGCGCCTTCCACCAAGGAGACACGGAGTCCCATGGCCTTTCCCATTCCCAGCATGCTGCTCAAGCAGCTCTACACCTTTGGCAGCCTCGAGAATACGAAGCACGGCGTGCGCTTCTCGCTGAAGAACCGGCTTAGCGACGGCACCGTGACCGGTCTGACTCACGTCAAGTTCGATGGCGTCGAAGTGCCCCGCAGTGCAATTCGCCTGGACCTGGGTCAAGGCGTGGTGTTGACTGTTGACGAAGTGCGCGCCAATCCTGTGGATTTCCCGCTGCGGCGCACGCTCGACATCATGTGCGTCATCCCGCCGCTTGATTTGGGAATCCATCACATTGAAGTCAAGTTTGATTGCAGGCCCTTCGGCACGCTGACGCTCAAGGTCGAAGGCGCGATCCACAAGGAGACAGAGAAGCGCACGGCGATTCCGCGCTCGCGCGACGACGACTATGCGCCCGAGATTATCGCCGCACGCCAGCACTTCATCGAGGCATACAGCGGTGCACAGTACCATCACATCAAGCAGTACTCGTTCGACCCGCATACGACCAACGGCAATGTGGAGCACTTCGTTGGCGCAGTGCAAATTCCGATTGGGCTGGCAGGGCCGCTCGTAATTCATGGCGAGCACGCCAAGGGCGAATTTGTGGTGCCCATGGCCACCACCGAAGGGACGCTGGTCGCCTCATACAACCGCGGCATGAAGGTGATCAATCTCTCGGGCGGCTGCCGGGTGACGATTTCGGGCGACGGCATGCAGCGTGCGCCCGTCTTCGTTTTTGACGACGCGGTGCAGGCGCGAGATTTCTCGCTGTGGGTGGCGCAGAACTTTACACGCATTGCCGAAATGGCCGAGGCAAGCTCGAGCGTGGCCAAACTGCTCAATATCGAGCCCTTCCTGGCCAGCAAGTTCGCCTACCTGCGCTTCACCTACTCCACGGGTGACGCCGCCGGGCAGAACATGGTGGGGCGCGCGACCTTTGCCGCCTGCGGCTGGATTGTTGACAACTACGAGGGTGTGCGCCATTTCTACCTCGAGTCGAACCTGGCCACGGACAAGAAGGCGTCGCACGTCAACGTCATGCGCACGCGCGGCAAACGGGTGATTGCCGAGGCCACCATCAAGCGCGATGTGCTACTTGAGCACCTGCGGGTTGAGCCGGAAACGCTGCTGCATCACCACGGCGTGGGCAATGTAGGTTCACTGCTATCGGGGGCCAACAACAACGGCGCACACTCTGCCAACGGCATTACAGCGACCTTTATCGCCATGGGGCAGGATGTGGCCAACGTCTCCGAGTCGTCGGCGGGCATCCTGCATGCCGAGCGCACAGCCGAGGGCGACCTCTACCTGTCGATGACGATTCCTTCACTGATTGTGGCGACCTACGGCGGCGGCACGGGGCTGGCCACGCAGCGTGAGTGTCTTGAGATGATTGGTTGTTTCGGCAAGGGCAAGGTGAACAAACTGGCGGAGATTATCGGCGGCGTCGTGCTGGCAGGCGAGCTTTCATTGGCCGCCGCGATTTCCTCGTCGGACTGGGTCTCGAGCCACGAGCGCTACGGGCGTAATCGGTAGGAAGTCACTGCGCTTCCAGAGCGCGGCGGGACGCACAATGACACGGAGGAAGAGCTGTTTGTCCGTGTAACCGTGCATGCCGCGGCGGTCTGGAAGCGCGCCATTCGTTCCGAATCGATTTACTGGCTGCGTACCGTGGGCAGGAACGTTTGCGCCTGGGCGGTGAGGACGACCTCTGAGAAGTGCAAAACGGGCACCGTAATGATGTTGAGATTGGCATCGTGCGTACATGACGCGCACGGGAAAAGCGTCTGCATCTCAGCGCCGTTCCATGTCACGACACGCAGTGTCGACTCACTAAAGCCGCGCTCGCGCAGTTCGTCGTCGCTATATGTGATTTGCAGCCGGAGCGGTACGCCAAAAGTGCTTACCGCGTCGCCTCCCGCATTTGCTGCAGTCAGCGACAGTGTGCGCAGCGGTGCTTGGGCGCCGGTGGACTGCGTAGGGGCGACCATTTCATCCACAACAAAGGTTGTGGGCGCGGAGACGGCTCCACTGGGCACCGTGAGTTGAACGCCGGTCTCCGTTGCTACCGTACCACCGCCAGCAGGCAACATTTCGGCCGCGGCCTGCACAAAGAGGTTCAGGTTGAAGTCCATGTGCTCCCACGTGGCGCTCTTGATGAAGTAGCGCGTGACGTTGGGATAGTTGTACTGACCCATCCCCATCCCGTATACGATATGCACCCGGTTGTTGGCCACATCATCATCGCTCTGAGGGCCGAACTTGATGATGAGTTTGGAGAAGTTAAGTACGTTGCCACGCCAGTAGTAGGGGTTCGGCGCCAGTTCCATTTGCACACCGGCATCCCACGCGACGATGCGGTAGGGGCCGATGCTCAGCGGCGAGCGTGTGTGTTCGGGTACTGAAAGCCAGTCGCCATGGGGCACCTGGGCCAGCGCTTTGCCGTGGTGCGGACCGCTACTCTGGATGACCTGGTGCGACGGATAGATGTTGAAAGGCGGCAGGAAGTAGAGCGACGGCATGTTGCCCGGCACATAGGTCACTGTATAACCAATCCCCGAGAAGTCAGCACGCGCGATGCCGTAGCAATAGTATCCCAGCCCCTGCGTAGCGGGATCACAGTCGTGGTTGCGGCCAAGTTCGAGATCCGCCTGCTTAAGCGGCGAACCATCGGACCAGCGAATGCCGTCGCGATACTGGAAGTGAGCGGCGATTTGTATCATGCTGACGTTTCCAGAGGCATATGTGGCCGTTATCCCCGATGCATGCCGCACTGTTACACCTGGCGCCAGCGCTACAACCTCGCCGTTGACATCCATGACCTGGTCACCGGCTGTCACCTGCACTGTCTGCGTGGAGGCCATGCCGCTCTCAAGTGTGGGCAGTGCGGTGAGCAGAACGGGCTGGTATGCATAGGTCAGGCTCGAATACGGTCCCTCGAAGAGAAGTTCTGCTATGCGCTGGCGTGCGCCCGTGGAGGTTGCAGGTGAAAGGGATAAGGGTTCATCGCCATACGAGATCAGGGTGCTGATGCCTGGCAAGTTCCATTGCCAGGCGTTCCACGTGTCGTACTCGGTGGGGTCGGGCTGATAGTTCTGCAGTCGCTTGTCCGTCGCGTAGGCGTCAATGCGCTGGTGGAGGGGCAGGCTCACCATGTCCTTGGCGAATTCCTGCTGCACAATGCTGTACTGCTGCTTGAGGACCTCAGCATCCAGCGTTGTGTTCATGCGCGCGATGGCTGCGTCAGCCGCAGAATTGCACCAGCCCATTGAGTTCTGTCCCTTGAGTCCGTTCTCTGCGCCGGGTATAGCGTCACAGGCGTATAGAGACCACACACCTGGCGACGGCTCGCCAACCCATGCGTAGGCAGCAAGTTCAAACTCGCGCACGGGCAGGGCTCCAAAGGTGGTGTTGGCATCGAGATGACTGCGCAGAAGGCGGATGCCGCAGTTGTCGCGCAATTGTGTCTCGAGCAGTGGGCCGTACGCAAGGCGGTAACCGCTGTTTGTAGTGAGGAACTTGATCACCAGTTGCTTTCCTGCAGCGTTGGTGCGATAGGTGGCGCCCGGCGCAAGCGTCCAGCCGGCGCCATCGAGAAGCGCATGCGCAGCGGCAGGATTCAGCGCATATTGATACTGCGCCGGCGGCACGCTGTAGAGTGCATGATCTTTGGGCAGGAAGGTGTCCATAAGCATACCGTCGCGCTCGCTCTGGCTAAGCGTGGGGTATAGCTTGGTGAGGATTGCCGGACGATCAATACACTGGGCGATCGCGCGGCGGATGTTCACGTTGCTCAAGACGGGATTGAGTGGCGGTTGGGAAGCTGCAATTGCTGTTATGGGAAGAGCTGAAGCACCGGAACCTGGCAAGAGCAGGTCGTCACTTTGCGCCATCGCGTGTGCAGGCAGAAGCAGTAGAAGCACGAGGAGAGCTACAAGAACGAGGGCGCGCGCAGTGATTGCGCGAGCACCAGGGGGACACCGGCGGTGAAGCATGGGGAACTCCTTCCCGATCGGTTTGGATTGTGATGAAGTATGCGGTTGTAACGACGGGGTGCAAAGGTGGATGCGCGCACATTGCGATCTGGCGCTAGGATCGATTGTAGGACGACGGATCGCCGCTGTCAAGCAGACTGTACGGAAATTCGCGTGAGGGGCTTGAAATCACCCTCACCTTGTGCTAATCTTGCGCAGTCAAACGCCTGTACTCCCCCTTGCGGCGCCAGTTGACCAGGAATCCTTTCCGCTGGAGGCGCCCCATGGCGGCACTCTCTCCGTCAACAAATTCCGCCCCCGGCACGGCCGACGGCGAAAGCGAGCCCGATAGCTTCTTGCGCGGCTGGCGGCTCGATCTCGCGCGCTTCTTCTGGCTTGTGACCCTCTTCGCAGGAATCATCGCCTTCATCTCGGGCATGCCACGCAGTTTTGCGATCGCATCCACGCTCAGTGAAGCCGCTCGCTACAGGCTTGTGCTGATGGGTATTCCACCCTACACCACGGCGTGGTATCTGCTCATCCTGGACACGGCAACTTTCGCGCTCTTTGCCACCGCCGCAATCATCATCTTCCGCAAGCGCTCATCCGACATGCTGGCGCTTGTGACCTCCTTCATGCTGCTCTTTACGGGCATGCTCTACACCGCGCCCGCCTATGAAGCGCGCATTCCCCTCCTCTTTGTGGCCATTGGTGCGGCCGCGGCCGAATTCTTCCAGGTGCTGTTCCTGCTGATCTTTCCTGATGGCCGCTTTCGGCCGCGCTGGATGTGGATCATCCTGCCACCGCTCGCGCTTTGGCGCGCCTATATCTGGCGCGTCTACTATATCCCCTGGCTCTACACGGGAAGCCGGATTGGTGACACATATCCTTTCCTGCGCCAGGATTCGGTTGACCTGCTGCTCTTGTTTTCCATCGTGCTTGCAGCGGTTGCGTTCCAGGTGATCCGCTACCGGCGCGAGTACACGCCGGCCCAGAAGTTGCAGGCCAAGTGGCTTGTCTGGGCCACGTCGGTGGCGGTCATTGTCGTGGGCGCCTATGTGATTGCCGTGAACGCGCTGCCTGCCATGCACCCGCGCCTGGGCAGCAATGTGGTTATGGCAATGGCCGGTCGCACCGTGCGCCAGGCGGCGCTCTGCGTCATCCCGCTGGCCGTCATCTATTCGGTGCTGCGCCGGCGCCTGTGGAACATCGACTTCCTCATCAACCGCACGCTGGTCTATGTGCCGCTGACCAGCGTGCTGGCCGGTATTTTTGCCGTGTTGGTGACCTTCTCGCAACGCTTCATGCTTGCCTCCACCGGCGCCAAGTCCGAATGGGCCGTTGTGCTCATCACCATTCTGCTCACGACGCTGGTGAGCCCAATTCGAGCCGAGATTCAGAAGTGGGTGGACCTGCGCTTCAAGGAAGCACCCGACCCCTTGCAGGCGCTCAAGCGGCTGGACAAGGACGTGCGCGCTGTGGCAGATATAATTACGCGCGATACGCTGCTGGCGCGCCTGGTGGATGACAGCGTGGTTGCGCTGGGCGCGTATGGCGGCGCCGTCTATGTCATCGGCGCCGACGGGCCGCAGTTGCTCCACGCCACTCCTGAATGGTATGGGCCGATCGCGCTGCAGCGCCCATTTATCTGCGACTCCGCATGCGCCGGATGGCTTGTGCTGGGGCGAAAACAGAGCGGCGTCGGCTACAGCGAGGCCGAGATCAAGAGCCTGGAAGAGACGATGGCGCGGATTGCACGCGTCATGGTTCTGATGCATGGCACACGCACACTGGCAACCGCACCCGTTATGGATGCGGAGGCCAATCTCGCGGCTGCACTGCCGCAGCCGGTGCGCAAGGCCACGCGCGAACAGGTCTTCGCGCTCCAGCCGGAAGGCGCACCCGGTGCGGGCGAGGCGCAATCGGCCCCCGCCGGATAAAGCGGATTTGTGACTTGCGCACTGCTGATTTAGCCGGCAGCCAGTTGCTCGGCAGCTGGTGCGCGGGCTTCGATGTAGGCCAATGACTGATGCCTGAAGTAGGTGTTGTACAGCTCTGCGTAGTGGCCGCCCTGGGCCAGCAGGGCGTCATGGCTGCCTTCCTCGATGATACGCCCCTTCTGCAGCACAAGGATTCTGTCTGCCGCCTTGACGGTGGAGAGACGGTGCGCAATCACAATCGAGGTGCGCCCCTTGAGAAGCAACGCCAGCGCCTCCTGAATCTGCACCTCGGTGAAGGGGTCGATGCTGGCGGTGGCTTCGTCCAAGATAAAGATGGCCGGATCCTGCGCCAACATGCGTGCGAGCACCACTAGTTGGCGCTGGCCCATGCTCAGGCGGTTGCCGCGCTCGCCCACGTCGGTGTCCAACCCATTGGGAAGCGTCTCCAGCCACTCTCCGCCACCAATGCGGCGCGCCACCGCCTCGGCGGCGCCATCGCTCAACGCCGGCGTGCCATAGCGGATGTTGTCGCGCACGCTGCCCGCAAAGAGGAAGGGCGCCTGACTTACAACGCCCAACTGGCGGCGGAAGGAGGGCAGGTCAAAGGTGCGAATGTCTGCACCGTCGATGTGCAACTCGCCCGCCTGAAACTCATAGTAGCGGGTAACAAGCTTGGCAATGGAAGACTTGCCCGCGCCCGTATGGCCCACCAGCGCGACGCTCTCGCCCGGGCGAATGTGGAGCGTGAAATCGTCGAGCACCTGTTCCTTCTCGCTGTAGCGAAAGTCCATATGCGAGAAGGCAATGTCGCCGCGCAGTCTCTGCACGGGCACTGATTGGCTCTGTACAATTGCGGGACGGGCATCCATCAGCGCAAAGATGCGCTCAGTGGCGCTCAGCGCGCTCTGGAACTGGCTCCAGAAGGCCGACAGGTTCGTCATGGGGAACCAGAACTCGCCAATCGAGTTCATGAAGAGGAACCACGCGCCCGCGGTGATGATGCCCGCAGCTACACCGTAGCCGCCCGCATACAGGATGACCGCCGTGCCGACGCCCACGGCCGTTTGCAGGGTGGGGAAGATTGAGGAAAGCACCAGCCCGCGCCGCACCTGAATCGTGTAGCTCTGGTTGTTGACGGCCAGGAATTCGTCGTAAATGCCCTGCTCGCGGCGGAAATTCTTGGCCACACGAATGCCCGTCACCGCCTCTTGAATTGCCACGTTGACTTCGGCGATCGCACGCTGGCTTTGCCGCGTAATCCGACGCGCCGCCTGCTGGTAACGACTGGCAATGAAGTAGCCAATCGGCATGAGCAGCGCAAGCATGGTGGCCAACTGCCAGTTGATCGTGAAGAGATAGACAAGCAGGATGACGACCAGCAGCAGTTGCGAGAAGACCTCGGTGATGAGCACTGCGGTCCGGCCGAACTCGTCCGTGTCGCTGGTGATGCGGCTAACGATGCGCCCTGACTGGTACTGGTCGAAGAAGCTCAGGTCATGGTGAATGACGGTGGCAAACGCGTCATCGCGCATGTCCATGATCACGCTACCCATGAGTTTGGCGGTCTCCAGGCGGCGCACGTAGTTGACAACCCACGTGACCAGCCCCAGCACCAGGATGGCAACAACCAGGAGCGCCGCCGTTTGCCTGTTGCCCGACCCCGGCCCCGCGAGAAATTCGACGCCGCGCGCAATCAGTACGGGCGACACCGCGCCCAGCAACGAAAGCGCTGTGACAGAGCTGATGACCACGAGAAAGCGACTGCGGTAGGGTGCGAAGTACGCGGCAATGCGCCGCAGCAATTCACGGTTGCTGTATTCGCGGTCGTACGCTTCGGCGCCCAGTGACGCCCGCAAAATGCCCATTGGTCAAATTCCAGTTCAAGCCGCAGATAAGGGTGGCCAAACGCCACCTGATGAATACACAAAAGGTTTGCTCTTCAAACCATCGCAGCGGCAAGTATACAGGACGTTCTGGAGGCGACCAAGTTCCACCCTCCAAACACATCCCCTTACGCCGCCCGCGAATGGGTGCGCGGCTCACGCCGTCGATTCTGCAAACGTGGTACGTTTGGCACTGACGAATCAAGACAGGTGACCGCACAAGGACGGATACCCATGCGCAAACAGCACAACGCAGGCGCGTGGCGCCCGCACCGAATTGCCCACGGCACAATGACACTTCTCGGCGCGCTCATCATTGCAGGCTGCGGCGCACCCAAGCCGCAAGCCGCACAATCAGCGGCCCCGGCACTCCAAACGGAGACACCAACTGAGGCCGCGCCGACGACAGCCGCGCCTGCTGCAACAGCAATGCCCGCCGTGCCAGATGCCGTACCCTCCACCGACAACGCGCCAGCGGCGGTTCAGCCCGCTCAACCCTTCGACGCCGAGACAACGCACCTGCGCCTGGAGACCATTGCCGAAGGCTTCGATATGCCTGTTTACCTGACCCACGCCGGCGACGGCAGTCGACGCCTCTTTGTGCTCGAAAAGGCCGGGCGTATCCGCATTATCGCCGACGGCAATGTCGTTGAGGCGCCATTCCTCGACATCGTTGAGCGCGTGGGCAGCAGCAGCAACGAACAGGGACTGCTTGGCCTCGCCTTCGCGCCCGACTACCCCACCAGCGGCTACTTCTTCGTCGACTACACTGATCGCAATGGCGACACCGTCATCAGTCGCTTCAACGTCACCGATGACCCGATGGTTGCCGACGCAGCCAGCGAGAGCCTCGTGCTCACCTACGCGCAGCCGGCCACCAACCACAACGGCGGCATGCTCCTCTTCGGCCCCGACGGCATGCTCTGGATCGGCACGGGCGACGGCGGCGGCGCCAACGACCGCTTCGGCAATGGCCAGAATCCGCAAACGCTGCTGGGCAAAATGCTGCGCATTGACGTGACCAGTGACCCGTCGCAGCCCTACACAATCCCCGCAGACAACCCATGGGTGACGGCGCAGTGGAACGGGCAGGCTGTGCGCGGCGAAATCTGGGCGCTTGGCCTGCGCAACCCCTGGCGCTACAGCTTTGACGCCGCCACCGACGACCTGTGGATTAGCGATGTGGGGCAGAACACCTACGAGGAAGTCAACCTGGTGCCTGCCGGGAGCGCGGGCGCACTCAACTTTGGCTGGCCGATCATGGAGGGGCTGCACTGCTTCCAGGCGGCCAACTGCGACCCGACATGGCTGGTCCTGCCGATCATCGAGTACGACCACAGCGGCAACTGTTCGATTACCTGGGGCCACGTCTACCGGGGTGAAGCGGCGGCGCTGCAGGGCGTCTACTTCTACGCCGACTACTGCAGCATGCGCATCTGGGCGGCACTGCCCGACGGCGAGGGCGTGTGGAGGAGTCTGGAAGTGCTGCAAGGCGAGAGCCCGATTACGTCATGGGGCGTGGACGAACAGAACGAACTCTACGTTGTGGAGGCGAGCGGCCGCATCAGCAGGCTGGCACAGCCGTAACAGCGGGCAATTGCACCTCGATAGCCACATGGCTTCAAACCACAGCATTGCAGGGCGCAACCGCGGCTTGGGCCAAAAAGAGTTGCGGGACGCCCATACTTCTGCAGGTCACCGGCCCTGCTTCCATCAGCCGCAGGCTGCAACGACCCCCCGACCGTGCAGCCCGCGGATCTGATGTCATGAAGGAAGAAACTACCACTCCTCGACAAGGTCTTCACGCTCGCCCACAACGTGGAACTGGCGCGCCGGCCGAGGCGCAGATGTTGGCCACATGGGCAGCCCCATGCCCGCTTGCTGCTGCGCACGCGGGTCGCCGTTAGCGTGCGGCAGCATATTGGGCGCTGTCACGACAATGACCGGCGGCTGGCCGTTGTAGGCGCCATAACTGCCATACGCGCCGTTCGCGTAGGGCGAGTCGCCGCCGCGCCGGCCGCCGGAATGGGGTTGTTCAACGTAGTCTCGACGGCGCGACGCGGCCATGACCAACAGCGCAGCGGGCAACCCCGCGAGCATGCCGAAAAAGATGCCAAGCCCCATGCTGATTGCATCGCTGCTCAAAGTATCGCCAATCCGCCACGCAAGCACGCCGCCGCCCACAAGGACGCCCACCACGAGTATTTGACGCATACCGCACTCCTTATCCGCAGCAATTGTGCTCGTGCACAGACAGTTAGCGATTGCACATCTCACCGAGTCGAGCGAGTCGACTCAGTCGGCCGCGACGCCCGGCATATAGCCGAAATCGGGCAGCGCCGGCGGAATGGGCTTCTGCCAGGGCGCAGAGATCTTGGGACCGTAAAGCGCATCAATGCGTCTACTGATCACATCGAACTCCTGCGGCCCCATCCACGCCGCCTGAAAGCGTAGCGGCGTGGCCGCCGCCACGAGCAGAAAATCGCCCTTACCGCCCAGCTTCTCAGCACCGCTTTCGCTGATGCCCGTGGCATAGCGCGCCTCATCTTTGCTGGCAACGCTGCCCACCAGGCGCACTGGAAAGTTCGCCTTCATTGCGCTGCCGATCAGGCTTGCGCTTGGCTTCTGCGTGCAACCCAGCAAGTGGATCCCCGCTTCGCGCCCCCGTTGCGCCAGTCGAGTCAACAACCACTCAACTTCCTTGCCGCCGGTTTGCAGCAAGTCGGCCAGTTCATCAACCGCGACCACCACCACCGGGCGATTCGTGTGCGCTCGATCGCGCAGTTCCATCTCGCCCACTACGGCCTTCAGCTTGGCAATCGCCTCGTCGGTATTCACCACAACCGAGCCGGTGGCATGGGGCAGCCGCTGCAGCATGCCAAAGCCGCGCCCTTTGGGGTCTATGAGCACAAAGCGCAATTCGCTGGGCGGGTTGTGCAGCGCCAGCGAGGCGAGCATGGTGCGCGCCAGCGCCGTTTTGCCGCTGCCGGTTGTGCCCGCCACCAACACGTGCACCACGTTTGAAGAGGTGAGGCGCAAGAGCAGTGGCGCGCCCTTTTCGTCAATGCCCAGCAGTGCTGTGGCAGGCGGCACGTGGCCGACCAGCGTGTCGCACAGGGAGAGCAAATGCACCGGATCACCTGCTTCACGTGCGACTTCAATATTGATGAGGCTACCGTCGCGGTAGACACGCACGCGCTTGCAGTTGAGCGCCAGCGCGATTTCCTCGGAAAGTGCGGAGAACTTGCTCAGCTTGACGGCGGCGGCTGGAATGACCTGATACTGCACAAAGCGCGGGCAAACGATGCCACTCATTACCTGACCCGGCGCCTTGTGCAGCGCCAGAATGGCCTCGATGCGATCGGCTTGCGCCTCCAGCAGCTCGCGGGGAATGCTCTTGCCCTTTTCCGTTGTGTGTATTGATTCTTGGCTCATGGTGGACTTTTCGCAACGGGTCCTTGCGATCGATGGAAGCAGCGGAACGGACCGGTCCATCTACGATATGCGAAGCGCTTGCTTAACATTTGTTCACAAGTATATAGAACGGATGTTCGCGCGTCAATACCCAGATTTCCCCATCGGATCGATTGGGATACTTGGGAAATGGGCGAACGCGGGCAACGCGGTGAGTGCCGGAGGTCGAAGACGACCGGCGCAGCAAGTGCCCTTATGCGGATGGAATCTGCGCGGGGTTCTATGTCTTTACTGCAATACCGACTTCGACGCGTGCCAGCCACTTGACCTGGTGAAGTGCGTCGTCGGCCTCACCGGGCACAATCAGGCGCACAAGTCCCTGGTCGCGGTGCAAGAGGGCGCCGTCGCGTCGCCAGGCCAAAAGCGGGCCCGGCGCTGTGCCAAGCATGTGCGCGTCGAGCCGCGTGCCGTAACCGTCGGCGCTGACAAAGTCGACGTTGTCAACGTCCGCGTCTGCCGGCAGGAATTGGGCCAGGAAATCGGCCACCAGGACACCGCCAAAACGGAATGGGCCCGACACACCGTGGCCCGTGCTCACAATGTAGCAGCCACCATGCTCCGTGTACGGCAATGTCTGCAGCCCTTTGAGAGCAACAGTCACTTGTTTGCCTCCGACTTCGAGTACAAAGCTGCCGTCACCTGAAGGCGTGGTGGGGTTGGGTTCGTGGCTGTGTGTGTTTAGCCAGTCAGGCGTGACAGCGTCCATGGCGTCATCGTTCCGGTTCGATTGAGAAGGCAAGGGGGTAATTGTCAAGGCGCGCACGGTTATGCGCGACGGCGATCAGCCTCTCCGCCTCGGGGCGCGGCCGCACTATCACAACCGCCTGGCCTTCGCTGTGCGCTGTCCAGGCCACGTGCTCGGCCAATTCGTCGGAGAGAAAGAAGACGCGCACCAGAATCTGGAGCACGTACTCGAAGGGCGTGACGTCATCATTGTGGACGATGACCAAATAGAGCGGCTCAAAGGTCGACTCGGTCACTCGCTCGGGCACTGCCTCAGCCCCGAGCATTATTGGCGTGATCACGGTGCGCAGCCGCGACCGCGCCAGGACTGGTGCTGTTCGGCTCAATTTGCCCTGCATGGCACGCTCCCTGCCAGTCCACTTCATGCGCTTGTCCCTGCAAGTGCCATGCATTATAGCGGCTGAACGGGCGCACACAAGTAGACGTGATTGACGTCCGCTCTGGTGGGTACAGTTGGCGGAGGCGGCTGCGGTTTCGCGCCGTTCTGCGCACATGGTATGATCGTTGGCTATGGCATGGAAGCCGGGTAGGCAACGGAATGCAATCGCAGGTGACTCCGGGAGTTGCGATCGGTGGGCGCGTCCAGTGGGCGCCACTCTGGACTGCGTGCGAGTCGCGGCGATTGGGCTGTGTGCGCTGGCACTGCTGAGCGGGTGCAGCGGCGCACGTGCGCGCGCCGTCGCCGCGGAGGCCGCAGCGACGGTGGTGGCCACCACCACGACGCAACCCGCGCCATTGACTGCGGGCGCGACAGCGCCGACACGCCCGGCTGCCATGCCGGCAGTTGCGCTTGCGCCAGCCGCCACGCCCAGGCCTGTTGATACAGGCGCGCCCGAGCCCGTCGGTACGGTTGCCTTCTACGAATCGTCAGTAACGATTCCAACCTATCCGGTGGCGGCTTTCCAGAGCGACGCGCGCAGCCCGGTCTATGATTGGCCCTACCGCCGCACCGACATGGCGGCCTTTGCCGAGGCAACGGTCACGCCTGAAGCGCGCACCTACAAGACCCTGGTGCTGGAAAACAAGTACCTGCTCATCACCATCTTGCCCGCACTGGGCGGGCGCATCTTGCAGGTGGAGCACAAACCGACCGGTACGCGCATGTTCTACAACAACAACGTTGTCAAGCCCACAGCGTGGGGGCCGCACGAGCAATCTGGGTGGTTTGCATTGGGCGGGCTGGAGTGGGACCTGCCCGTTGAGGAGCACGGCTACGCCTGGGGCGAGGCGTGGGGCTATATTCCGCTTGAATTCAGCCCCGACCGCGCCGCCATAACCGTCTTCACGCCGCAGGATGGGCGCGCTCTTAGCGCCAGCGTCACGATTGAGCTGCTGGCTGGCGCAGCCTCCTTCACCGTTGAGCCGACGATCAGTAACGTGAGCGACGCTTCGCAGCGCTTCGATTTCTGGCACAACGCCATGCTCGCACCCGGCAGCGGCGCGGGCATCTCGCCTGCAATTCACTTTGTGTTGCCCACAGAGAGCATGATGGTGCATTCAACTGCCGACGTGCGCCTGCCAGCGGGCGGACAGCAGGTGACGTGGCCCAATTACATGGGACGCGACCTCAGCCGACTCAAGACGTGGACAACCTATGCGGGTCTCTTTGAGGCGCCTGCCGCGCATGGACCCTTTGTCGCCGTCTATGACACGCAGCAGGATGCAGGCGCCGTGCGCGTCTTTCCCGCCGCCGTGGCGCAGGGGAGCAAAATCTTTGCGCTCGGCGGTACGAATGCACTTGACCCTACCCTCTACACCGATGACGACAGCGCCTACGTCGAGCTGCACGGTGGCCTTGCACCCACCTTTGCGCAGCAGACGGAACTGCCGCCGGGCAACAGTGTGACATGGCGCGAAAGCTGGTATCCTGTCGCGGGACTGGGTGACCTGAGCACGGCAAATGAATTGGCCGCACTCTATGCCGCCGCCGATGCCGACACGGTGCGCGTTGACATTTTCGCCGTTCACCCGGTTGATGTGGATGTGCTGCTTCTGGACGACAGCGGCACGATATTGGCGCGCGCCACCGCCACACTCTCTCCGGCGGGCGCCACCCACTTTGAATGGGCACACAAGACACTGGACACCGCGCCCGCGTCCGTGCGCGTTGAAAGCGCACAAGGGCTCGTGCTCGCCTACGATATGCCTTTCTCACCCTGAAGAGAGTTCCGCTCGCCCACAAACGCGGCGCAGCGGCTTGCCATCAAGAGGAAACGACGCGTGACACAGAGCGGCAACCCACGCGAGGGTGAAAACTGGACGCAGAGTGGCGGCGCACCTGCACCCGCAACACCAGGTGGCGGGCCGCGCCGCAGCGCTTTTCCGCGCTGGGCCACAGTCATCATGGCCACTGTCACATTGCTGGCGCTGGCAATCGTTGTGCTCTCGCTGGTGCTGGGTGTGCGCGCCGGGCAAAAGCAGCTTGAACTGCGTCGCCAGCAAGAAATTGCCATCGCGCTGCAAAAGGCCGTCGACCTGCGCGCCGAGGGGCTCGTGCAGGAATCGATCGATGAATATCGCCACGTCCTCAGTCTGGACCCAGCCAACACCGCCGCGGGGCAGGGGCTCGAGGCGCTGCTTGCCGTGACAGGCAGTGGCCCGCTTCAGCCGGCTGCGCTGGTTCCAACCGCAACGGCGCCAGCCCTTGCCGCCGCGCCCGCCAGCGAACAGGCAGACAGCAGCGCGTTGCTGCGCCCCCAGGCCGTGCTCTCAAGCGGCGGCACGCCCACCGTGGGTGCTTTGGCAACGCCCTACGAGGCAGCCAACGTCACAGCGGCCTCCGTGCCCACGGCCGCCAGCCTCATCACGCCGGGCGCAGTGCCCGGCGCCGGCGCCGCAGGTGCGGCCGGCACATCGTCGCTCACCACAATCACGGAGATTCTTGCCGGTGCGCAAACAGCTTCGCGCGCCGGGCGCTGGCAGGAGACCGTCAATCTGCTGGAACCGTTAGCGCCCCAGGCCGCGGCCAACCCCACAATAGCCAGTCTGCTCTTCGATGGTTACGTCAACCTTGCCGTGGAGCGGGACAACGAGGACCTGTTGGAGGCGGCGCTGGGCTACTACGACAAGGCGCTTGCCATCCGGCCCAACGTGGCGGAAGTCCAGACCGAGCGCACGCTCATCTCGAACTATCTCGATGTGCTGACTGCGTGGGAAGTTGACTGGCCCACGGCCATTGCACTGCTGACGCAGCTATACGCCACCGATCCCCAATATCGTGACGTCAAGGCACGCCTGACCGAAGCGCTGCCCGCGTATGGCGCTCGCCTTGCCGTTGCCGGCGACTGGTGCGCTGCCGCCCAGCAGTTCCAAAGCGCCACGACACTGGCTACGCCAAGCAGCACACTGCTCACGCGCCTCGCGCAGTCAACAGCATCGTGCCAGAATGGCGGCACGCCCGTTGCCGGGGCGCTTGAGAGCCTCACCGACACAGTGGCTGCAAGCACGGTCACACCGGTGCGCCAAAGCGGCGGCGCGGAGCCGCCTGCGGGACGTATCCTCTATGCTGCGCGCGACAATGTCGACGGACGGACGCGCGTCTTTGCTCAAGCGGCCGCCGGGGGCGCAAGCACCGTCGTTATCGAGGACGCTGCGCAGCCCACCCTGCGCAGCGACGGCCTGCGTTACGTTTACCGCAATATGCGCTCGGACCAGGGCGGCCTCAGTGCAATCGACCCGGCAACGGGCATCTTCTTCCGCGTAACCGACTACTCCGAGGACATTCTGCCCAGTTGGGACCCCTCGGCGGGCCGCGTGGTCTTCGCCAGCAACCGTGAGGGTGACCGGCGCTGGCGCATCTATGCCGTATGGGCCGAGGAGAATGGCGAAGTCTCGACCCTCAGCTATGGCGAAGCGCCCGCCTGGAGCCCTGTAGGCGATTTGATTGTGCACCGCGGCTGCGACGATACAGGCAATGGCTGCGGGCTGTGGCTGATGGACGGCACAGGCGCAAACCGTCGACCAATTACCAACGTGCCCGGCGACAACCGCCCCGCCTGGTCGCCCGACGGTGGCTCCATCGTCTTTATGAGCGACGGGCGCGACGGCAATATGGAGATTTACCGCGTGGACCTGACAACAACGGGCGCTGCCGGGGCCGTTGTGCGCCTCACGGAGAGCACGACAACTGACGCCGCGCCCGTGGTCAGCCCCGACGGTCAATGGGTTGCCTTCATCAGCAATCGCGACGGCACATGGAAGATTTATATCGTGCCCATGGCAGGCGGCGACGCGCAACTCATCTCCTCCCTCAAGGGCGACGCCGGCGACTGGCACGCGCAGAGCATGCTCTGGCTGCGCTAGCCGACCTGCTGCTGCCCAGGTTGGCACAGTCGATCCGACGCGCGGCCTGCGGCCCCAGCCCCAGTTAAGGTGGCAGGTGCAATCCAGCATGATGGTCGGGAACAAGAAGAGGGCCGCCCGATTGGGGCGGCCCTCTTGATTCATGCGCCGACATGCATCAGGCGAGCGTCCTACATCGACGCGTCGGCGCCTTCCAGCATCTGGTCAAGCGGAATAATCATCGCGCCTTCAGGGGCGTCAACCTGCACGTCGCCACCGAAGTTGCTGTTCACGGCGCTCACGTCTAGTGAGAAGGCGGCATCGCTGGCGCTGCCTGCGCTCGCGCCGTCGCCCATCATCGCGCCGGCCATACCGATGACCGAGCCAAGATCCCACGCAATGTTGGTCTCTGTCTCGTATACATAGAGGTCATCGAGGCCAATGCTGCGCGTCGTATCCCACTGAATGCCCGAGAGGAGCATGGGAGCGAGCATGGGAAGCATTTCGGAGACCATCTGAATGTCTTCGTCGCTGAGCGGGGCAGCCTCGCCGCCCATTGCGCCCTGCATATCGATCTGTGCCTTGGCCTGCTGCACAATCATGTCAATCACTACCGGTTCGGCCAGGAAACCGCCCAGGTCAAAGCTCGAGACGAATTGGGCGACGTCCACGCCATCAATCGTGGCGTCATCGAGGCGCTCGACCATGGTGTTATTATCCACCGCGGCCTGCACATCGGGATCCATGGCCATGCCCGAACCCATCATGGCGCCCATCGAGGCGGAGTCCATGGAGGACATGCCTTCCTCAAGCGTGGCCATGGACTGCTCCATGGTTGCGCTCAGGAAGCCGGCCATATCGATGCCGATCCAACCGGAGAGACCGGGCACGACCTGCGCCAAATCATCCACGTTGGCGTAGAAGAAGCCGTCGACAAGGCGCAAGGGAAGGTTCAGCGCCTCGGGGATGGCAACGCCGGCCTGCTGGGAAAGAAGCGCCGCCACATCCTCGGAGAGGCTGATGTCCCACGTCATGTCGAACTGCGAGTCGGTGTAGAAGGAGAGACCGAGGTCCATCATCTCGGCTGCCATCGCAACGGCGTCTTCGGGCGGGTTGAGTTGCAACTCCATGCCGCGCGCAGCCAATTCGGGGCTGAAGGAGAAGCTGCCGTCGGAGACGAGGCCGACGGAGACATCCTGGGGCAGGTTGGGCACGTCGGTCAGCGAAAAGTCAAAGTTGACGGACGCGTCATACGCGACAAGTTCCTGATTGGCCGCCCTGGAATCCTCAAGGAAGGCGCAATCGTCGTCTGAGAGGTCGCCACAGGGGACGGGCGGCATGGTGGGTGTGTCCTGCGCAAAGGCGGCCATGGGAACGGCAAGCAGGGCCATGAGCAGGGTAAGTACAAGCAAAGTCCTACGCATTGGGTCGGTTCCTTTCACATTGGTGGGAAAACAGGAAGATGATCCGGCTGTCTGCGAGTGGATAAACTGCAAGGCCCGGCACTGCGCTGCGCATGGCAAACACGCGAGGAGAGCCAATCCAACGCAGCGCGCCGAGGAGCGCGACAATGAGCAGTCTACACCATTCAACAACAACACAATGCAACGTGTTCTGGTTTCTGGCGAACGGCCCAGCGGCACGTCACCGAGTCTACCATGCCCCGCGCCCAGAGGCAACGCCTGGAGATTAAGGCTCTGTTAACATAACGTCAGTGGGGGCGCAGATTACTTGTTCTGCACCCCAATAGGGAGTACAATAGTGGCGTTGAAAACTAGAACCGGCCACACGGATCCATCCCCCTGCGGAGTTGGACCTGAACAACGGAGTGCAAAGACTAGTGATTCGCACTTTTCAGCCTGGTGACACACTCCTGCTGCAACGCGTGCAGAGGCAGGCCCCGAAGCTGAACGTCGCGCAATCGCTGATCCTGCCTCGCTCTGCGGTTTGGGCTGCCCTATCGGCCGCAAACCCCCTGAACCACGCCAAGGTCGCGACCTACGTGCTGCACCAGAATGGGCACGGTTTGGCGCGTTCGGGTTTCCTGCAGGTGCAGCGCCGGCCAGGACGCAGCGAGTCGGACGTTCTCCTGCTCGCACCCGCGCTCGATACACGTACAGGCCATCCCGCCATCTGGGAAAAACTGCTGGCACACTGCATTGTGGAAGCAACTCAGGAAGGCATCACGCGCATATACGCCGACGTGCCCGACCAGCCATTGCCCGTAAACACCTTTGCGCACGTGGGTTTCAGCGTCTTTGCGCGCCAGAGTGTGTGGCGTCTTGCGCCCGACGACGTGGCCGGCAGTGCCGCACTTGGGCCGAACGGGCTGAAACAGGCCGCACGCGTACGACCTGTGCAGCGCAGCGACGAATGGGAGCTTATGCGCCTCTACGCACGCGTAACGCCCAAGAACGTGCAAGCGGCTGAAGGCACTTTGACCGACACGAGTACGCGCCCGCCCATTCTCGACTGGTGGCAGGGTGGCGACGTGCAGACCTTCGTCAGTGGTGATGGCGGCGGAGCGGCCGAAGCACTGAACGGCTGCCTGCGCATTGTCACCACACGCAAGGGCGTGTGGATGCAGCTCTGGGCTGACGCACACCGCAACGATGCCGATGCAGCCGAGGCGCTGCTTTGCGCCGCTGTCAAGGCGATTCACAAGCAGCGCCGACAGGCGCCCATCTACATGCCGGTGCGTGAGTACCAGGGTGGGCTGGGCCCGCTGCTGAATGATGATGGCTTTGCACCCTTCGCCGACCATGCCAAGATGGTCAAGCACCTGCTGCAGCGCGTGGTGGACATGGAGAGCGTCCGCCAGCACAGCGTGGAGCCGGCCAGCGAGGTTGTAGTCACGGCTGGCGGCTACCGAGCGCCATTGGCGCCACCCATGCCGCGCACGCGCAGCGAGCCGCGCGAACGGCCGCTGCTGCGTCGCCGCCTGCACGGTGACGCCCACCTTTCGCTGCACGCAGTGGCTGCCGGCGCGCACGCCCCGGCAAGCGCAGGCGATGGCCCGGAACAGTCAAACGACGCACGTCGTCTCTAGTTCATCCAGCCGCAACCGGCCGCAGGCAGCACGATCAGCGTATGCTGCTGATACATGCAAGGGAGGTGGATCATGCGCCGCTGGATGTGTCAACTCACTTGACCTGAGGTCTTGCACCGCTGGGTGCACACAACAACGAATAACGACCGAACAAACCGAGACGTAACGAGGAACCAGAGAAGCTTTGAAACCATATTTGGAAACATTGGGTGCTGACCGGCGCAACAACAAGAGCACCGGCAAGCCCCGCAAGAACGAAACGACCAAGTTGCGACGCGATCACGCGAACCGCGCGCAGCGTGGCGCCCACCCCGACGCCGCCTCTGCAAACAAACCACCTACAGCTTTCTCGCCTGCCGCTGATCATCCTGTCGTTGATCATCTGGACATTAACAACATGACAACTCTGCAGATTACGGACGACCTCGACGTGCTGCTGGCTGTTTTGCCCGACCGCATTCGCGAAGAACTCGAGCTGCTCGAACAACGCGGCGACCTGCTGGAAGTTGTGCTGGACCTGGGGCGCAAACCCGAGGCGCGCTTCTCCAGTTCCGAAGTCACGCTGGGTGAGGCCGAAGTCAGCGCCGAAGATATTCAGAAGGTCATCAGCCGCATTGGTGACTTCGGCGGCGACAACCGCGCCGGCATCGAGCGCACGCTGCACCGTATCTCGGCCATCCGCAATCGCAAGGGGCAAATTATCGGCCTCACCTGCCGTGTGGGCCGCGCCGTCTACGGCACCATCGACATCATCAAGGACATCGTCCTGAGCGACAAAAGCATTCTGCTGCTGGGGCGGCCCGGCGTGGGCAAGACCACGCTGCTGCGTGAGGCGGCGCGCGTGCGCGGCGAGAATCGGCGCGTGGTTGTGGTGGACACAAGCAACGAAATCGCGGGCGACGGCGACATCCCTCACCCTGGGATTGGCCGCGCGCGCCGCATGCAGGTGCCGGACCCTGCACTGCAGCACGAGGTGATGATTGAGGCCGTGGAAAACCATATGCCGCAAGTCATCATCATCGACGAAATCGGCCGCGAACTCGAGGCGGTGGCAGCGCGCACGATTGCCGAGCGCGGCGTACAACTGGTGGGCACGGCGCACGGCAACTCGCTCGAAAACCTGCTCATGAACCCGACCTTGTCGGACCTCATCGGTGGCATCGAATCCGTCACCCTCTCGGATGAGGAGGCGCGGCGGCGCGGCACGCAGAAGAGCGTGCTCGAACGCAAGGCGCCTCCCACCTTCGAGGTGCTGATTGAAATCCTGGACCGCCAACGCATGGCCATTCACCACGATGTGGGTGCAGCCGTCGATGCACTGTTGCGCGGCCGCGTCATTCCGCCGGAAGTGCGCTCGCTGGATCAAAACGGGCGCGTGCAAGTCGAGGCGGTGGAAGTCGCGCAACCCACGCGCGGCGCGGACATGTCGGGGCGCAACACGACGAGCGGACGCGGCGCGGCGCAAGGGGCGTTCGCGCCTGCCGGCTCGGTGCGCAGCGGCAGCTATCCGCCCTCGACGCCTGTGGCCGACTATGTGGCCAGCGGCGGCTCCGCGGGAAGCCACACTGGCGGCCTGGGAGCGAACAGCCTCGGGGCCATTCCCCCAGTGGGCAGGCGCCGCTCGGCAGATGCCGGCGCCGGCTGGGCCGGAGAGCAGACATCCAATGGCGACGACGCGCCCGACGCTCAGGTGCACGACGACGAGCAGCCCGGCAAGCGCCGACTGGCGCGCATCTACCCCTACGGCATTGGCCAAAACCGGCTGCGCACGGCCGCGGCCAGCCTCAACGTGCCCGTGCAGTTTGTGGAGCACCTGAACCAGGCCGATGCGGTGGTCACCTTAAAAAACTACTACAGGCAGCAGCCGCAACCGCTGGTGGAGGCGGAGCGCCGCGGCAAGCCCATCTACATCCTGCGCAGCAACACCATCACGCAGATGGAGCAGTGCCTGGTGGATATGTTCCACCTGACACAAGACTCGACGGATGCCTTCGACATGGCCATGAACGAGGCGCAACTCGGCATCCAGCGAATTATGAACGGGGCCAGCGATGTTGAACTGAGCCCGCAGGCGGCGGGCATTCGCAGCCAGCAGCACCAACTCGTGCGCGCCGCCAACCTGATCAGCCACTCGTACGGGCGCGAACCCTACCGGCGCGTGCGCATCTTCCGCAAGTAGAAGCCACACAAGGGGCGTCGCGTGGATGCGACGCCCCTTGTTGCTACTCCCGTGCAGACGAACTGCCACAGCGCCCGCACGGACGCCACCGCACACGCAGGCCGAAACGAGGCGTGGCAGACCGCGTCTTGTCGTGTACGCCGTTTGCGTGTACAAAACCCTCAGCACCTGCAACAAACCACACGAAACCGGATAACCTGTGAGCCTCTTTGTCACCTTTGAAGGCCCCGATGGCAGCGGCAAGACGACGCAGATTCTGCTCTTGCGCACCGCGCTGGAGGCGCGCGGGCTGGCCGTGCTGGCCACGCGTGAACCGGGCGGCACGCGCATCGGCAACGAGGTGCGTCACCTGGTGCTGGACCCCGCGTTCTCCGAAATGAGCCTGCGCGCCGAGACACTCCTCTACGTGGCGGCGCGCGCCCAGATCGTCCACGAGGTCATTCGCCCTGCGCTCGCCGCGGGTAGCGTGGTGCTTTGTGACCGCTACGGCGACAGCACCCTCGCCTATCAGGGTTACGGCCACGCCCAGTCGCTGGACGACCTGCGCGCACTCAACGCCTACGCCACGGGCGGCCTGCAGCCGGATCTGACGCTCTATCTCGATATTGATGTAGCCACGGGGCTCAACCGCAAGCCTGCGGGCACGTTTGACAGGCTCGAGGCCAATGCGCTTGCCTTTCATGAAGCGGTGCGCGCGGGGTATCATACGCTGGCCGCCGCCGATCCGGCGCGCTGGTTGGTGCTGGACGGCGCGCAGACTGTTGACGCACTGCATGCACTCATCCTCACGCGCGTCACGCAGGCGCTTGCTTCCCAATCCTGATCCTGACAACCAATGTGCCCATCCCCTGTTCACAAACCAGGAGAACATCGAAGATGAAATTGATCATGGCAATCATCAACAGCGACGACAGCCGCAACCTGCTGGACAGGTTGGCGCGCCGCGGCTTTTCCGCTACGGTGACCTCCACCACCGGCGGCTTCCTGCGCGTGGGCAACACCACCATCTTTTGTGGCGTCGCCGACGACAAAGTGGATGAGGTGCTTGGCATCATCCGCGAAAGCTGCCCCAACCGCGTCCAGTATGTGACCCCGCTGCCCCCCGTCATGGAGCCGGGAGAGGTCAATATCCCCACCCCTGTGGAAAAGCATGTAGGTGGCGCGACGATCTTCGTTTTGAACGTGGACCACTTCGAGAAGATCTAGTCATCGGCGCTTGTAGCGCGCCCCACGCTCCCCATCAAACCAGTGCGCGGCCCTATGCGACCGCACAAAATCCGTTGCTGCGCCCGTCGCAAGTGCACGCGCGCCCTCATTGCGCGCAACCCACCCGCGCTCTCTGCGTACCATCATTGTGGCCCGCGCCAGCAGCGCGCCCCCGTCATGCATAACCAATTGTAGACGCAATCGCAGCACAGCCGCGCGACAATGGCGGCATGAGGAGAGAGTATGTGGTTCAACAGAATTGTCCTGCGCTTGCTTGACTCACCCATGCACGGCGCGATGAGCGGCAGCACCATGGCGCTGCACTTCAGCGGTCGCAAGAGCGGCAAACAGTACGCGACGCCCGTCGATTACGCGCGCGATATTTTGCCCGACGGCAACGAACGCTTTTGGACGATGAGCGATAGAGGGCGCAGTTGGTGGCGCAACTTCAACAGCAGCGCGCCGGCCGAACTCCTCATCAAACGCAGGCGCGTTGCGGCCACGGGCGAGTTGATTGACGAACCCGCCAAAGTTGCGGAGGCGTTGGTCCGCTACCTGAGACTCGCGCCCCGCGTCGCGCGTTTCATCAAAGTGCCAATTGCGGATGGTGCGGCCGACGTCGCGAGAATTGCCCAGGCGTCGCAGAAGTACGTTTTCGTTTGCTTTACGCCGCATGCGCCACAAGCGGGGCACGCACCTGCGGCGATCAACGCTGAATGACTGCGACGACAAGGAGTCAGTCACCGGCTGATTCCGGCGCGTTGAGTGAGCATAACTGAGTATGAGGGGGAGACCATGACTGTACGCATTTTGACATTGCTGGTTGTTCTTGTGGGTGGCCTTGTTACAGCGTCCTGTACGCTCATGCCGATTAACCTGTCTAGAGGATCCGGAACAGTGGTGACAAAGAGCTTCGATATAGCCGATTTCGATAGCGTGTCGGCGAGCCACGCGTTTGCGCTCGCCATCACGCAAGGGGACGCGTTCTCCGTCAGCGTAACGGTTGACGACAACATTGCGGATAGACTGACTGTTGAGAAGCAGGGCGCCACACTCGTGATTGCGCTCGAAGGTGGCGCGTACCATAACGTTACGGAGCGGGCCGAGATTACCATGCCGATGCTTGGCGGCCTCGAACTGAGCGGCGCATCGACAGCGGCGCTCAGCGGCTTCTCGGGTGGGGCGGCCTTCAAGGGCGTCGCTTCAGGCGCCAGCACCATCACAGGCGACCTTTCAGCCGACAGAACGGTGCTCGACATCTCGGGTGCGAGCCGGGTCACACTGCGCGGTGAAAGCGACGAGCTTGACGCCAAGGCGTCGGGCGCAAGCAAACTCAATCTGGGCGAACTGGCGGTGCGCAGTGCGACGCTGGACCTGTCGGGCGCAAGTTCAGCATTGGTCAACGCGTCGGAGGAGATCAACGCCTCAGCCTCGGGCTCATCAACCATCGTATACCTGGGTAGCCCGGCGCGCGTGCAGGAGAATACAAGCGGTGCATCATCGGTGCGGCAGCAGTAGGTCAGGGCGCAGCAACGCCTTGCCTGTGCGGGGCCTCGCTGCGCTCTGAAACTTTCACACCGTCCGCTGCGTATTGATGAGGGCAAGGCTGCACTGTGCAGCCGCTGGATTGTGCAATTATCCAGAACAATCAGATGGCTGCCGCACCGGCAGATGACGTAACGGCCGCTGCGCCGCAAGGAGGAGTATCGTGGAGAATTCGGACAAGAAACTGCGCCGCCAGAATGGCGTCTTCGCAGGGGTGTGTGGTGGACTGGGTGCTTTCTTCGGCATTTCGCCCAACTGGTTCCGCCTCTTCTTCGTGCTGTTGGCGCTGCCGGGCGGCGTGCCGGGCATTCTGCTCTACGTGATCATGTGGCTCATCATGCCCCGGGCGTAGACGCGCAGCACAGAGGACAGACGTACACAGATAGACCAGATGAGAGGGACACGGTGCATGGCTGGTTGCAGTCATGCACCGTGTCCCTCTCATCTGGTCTATCTGTGTACGGGCTGTCTCCGCACGGCTGACCGCAGGTTCGTGCGCACGCCATGGGCGCGGGTACAATGTCCCCGCGCGGCGCAGGGCCGCGCCCGCAAAAGGAGTACTCTGTGCAGTCTGACCCCAAGCGGCCGCCCGCTTCAAGGCCGCAATCCGCCCCATCGCCCTCCTCCGTCACACCGCCGGCGGCGCAATCCAGTCGGGGCTTTCAGATGCTTACAGGCGCGGTCGTCACGCTGCTGCTGCTTGCGCTGGTTGCGCTGATCGCCGTGACGCTGCTGCGCTTCCCCATTCGCCAGGGTGAACCCGGTTCAACGGCCGCGCAGGCCACAAATCCCGCGACGCTTGCCGCCGAATTGGCAGTGATCGCACCCACTGCCACGCCGGAGCCAACGGCGGCCGCACCCACACCTACACCTGTGCCCGAGATATCCGCACAGACTGCGCCCGAGCCGCCTGCTGATGCGCAGCCGACAGACGCTCCGCCCGCCGATACACAACTGCCCACCGCCGAAGCGCCAGCACCCGACGCGCCGACGCCAAGCGGGCCCCTCCCCTTGCCTACGCCCGACCCGGCGGCGGCGCCAGCGCCCGCTTTGCAGCTCTTTGCCAACGCCAACACGGTGAACGATGTCGCGCTCGACGGCGCCACGCTGTGGGCGGCCACCACAGGCGGCGCGCTGCGCTGGGACGTGGCCTCTGCCACAGCCACCACCTTCTCCCCCGCCGATGGCGTTGCGCCGGGGCCGCTCAGCGCAGTCGTCGTCTGCGCCATCGATGGCTTCGGCACGGTCTTTGGCGGAACCAATGGGCTGCAGATCTTCAATAGCGAGACCGCCGCCTGGATGCAGATAGGCGCGGGTAGCGCGGCGCTCGCCGCCAACGATGTTGCTTCGCTCGCATGCAACGCTGAACAAGGCATTCTGGCCGTGGGCTACCAAACCGAAGGCGTCGATATCTACCGTGCCCGCACCAGCCGCTGGACCTACACCAAGCCCGCGGATGGCCTCTTCACGCAGGGCGCGCACGCTGTGGCGATTGGTCCCGGCGGCGTCGTCTGGGCGGCCTCTGGTGGCACACTCGTGCAGATTCTGGGCGGGCGCACCACGGCCTACACGTCCAGCGACAGCCCGCTCGACGGAGAAACCATTACCTCTCTGCGCACCGACCCTGACGGCGTACTGTGGATTACCGCGGGCAATCGCCTGCTGCGCCTCAAGGAGGACGCATGGGATAGCTATGGCGGTGGGCGCAGCGCAGCCGATTTCCCCAGTGCCGCACTGGTGGATGTCGCTCCCAGCCAGAGTGGGCGCGCCTGGCTCCTCTCCGCGGACGCAGAAGTCTGTCGCTTTGACCCCGAATTCGAGAGCTGCGCGCCCTACTATGCCGCCTCGAACGCCGGCACGCTTGACGGGATGGCCCCGGGTCCGGCCACGGCGCTCGACGCCGACGCCGTCGGTTCCGTGGCATACGGTACAGCCGGCCAGGGCAGCAGCCTGCAGGCGCGCGGCCGGTGGAGCACACTGGCGCAGCCCGCAGGCTTCCCGGCCAGCAACCGCATCTTTGCGCTGGCAAGCGACGCGCACGGCTTCCTGTGGGTGGCAACCACAGCCGGCGTTCAGCAGGCTGATCCGGCGCGCCCCACAGAGGTCGCCTACCGCTTCACCGCAGCCGCCGACGGCGTTGCAGCCACGAATGTGCGCACGCTTTTTGCCGACGCACGCGGCGGCATTTGGCTGGGCGGCATTGGCGCAAGCTATTTCGACGGCACGCGCTGGACAAACTACACGCAGGCGGACGGTCTGGCCGGAGACGAGATTACCGCGATTGCCGAGGACAGCCAGGGGCGCATCTGGTTTGGCACACGCACGGGGCTGAGTATTTGGACCGGAACGAACTTCTTCAACCTCACCGGTGAAAACGGGCTGCCCGACAGCGACATCCTGAGCCTGGCTGCCGACGGGCAGAGCATGTGGATCGGATCTGCCAACGGTGGGCTCTATCGCTTTGAGAATAACCAGTTGCAGGTGCTGACCAAATCCAATGTGGGGTTGCCCAGCGACCGTGTGACGGCGCTGCTGGTGACAGGCGACGGGGCAACGCTCGTGGGCACCGACGGCGGCCTGGCGCGCTTTGACGCGGGCGCCGTTACACTTGTTGACGCTGTGCCTGCGGCGCGCATCACTGCGCTCGCGCTTGCGCCCGGTGGCGTCGTCTGGGCGGGCACGGCCGACAGCGGCCTCTATGTGGCTGCGGACGGCCAAAGCTTTGCGCCCTACGCCACGCCCGGCGGCGGCACACTCGCACCCGCTCTACGCGCACTTGCTGTAGACCTCTACGGCAACACCTGGGCGGGTGGCGACAGCGGCGGCCTGGCGCGCATCGCACCCGAGCAATAGAACTACTCAACGCAAAGCAACTTCTCAACGCAAAGCCGCAAAGAGCGCAAAGAAACGCAAAGAAAGACCGAGAAAGGTTCTTCTTAGCGTTTCTTTGCGTTTCTTTGCGCTCTTTGCGGCTTCGCGTTGAGAAGTTGCTTTGCGTTGAGTAGCTAAGCGGACTTGGCCGCCTGCTTGTCCTTCTCCTCCTGCACAAGCTGGCGGCGCAGCACCTTGCCCGCCTGCGTCTTGGGCAGCTCCTTGCGGAACTCAACCATCGCGGGCACCTTGTAGGGGGCAATCCGCTCCTTGCAGAAGGCGCGAATCTCCTCCTCGCTGCTGCTCTCCCCGTCCTTGAGGACGACGTAGGCCTTCACCGTTTCGCCGCGCTTGGGGTCGGGAATGCCCACGACGGTGGCTTCCATCACCTTGGGGTGCTGGAAGAGCACCTCTTCCACCTCGCGTGGGACAATGTTGAAACCGCTGGCGATGATCAGGTCCTTCTTGCGGTCCACAATATAGAAGTAGCCGTCTGCGTCCATTTTGGCAATGTCGCCGGTGTGCAGCCAGCCGTCGCTGTCGATCGTCTTGGCGGTCTCGTCGTCCATC
>CAYRVP010000040.1:23929-30592 GCA_964427845.1 uncultured Caldilineaceae bacterium | reverse complement strand
CACTCGGGTACTTCTGGCTCGCTTCCATGCCAGAATTCTACCAAATCTACGACCATTTTTAAACACGCTCTGATGATTGAGAATTGGTGCGCCCGATCCCTTGGGATCGGGCGCACCAATTCTCAATCATCAATCTTCAATGATGCTATTGCCAACTCCTTACCCTTTCCACGCAATCTCCACATTTTCTCCACATCATGGCGGTAGAGTGGGGCCATCGCTTTAAACCAAATGGCGCACGCAGACCAATTGCAGCGATGCGCCCCATTCACGGAGAAAAATCATGAAGCAGCAAAATTCTTTCTTTACCTGGCGCGTTCTTCTGGTTGTCATGGCGCTCTTGCTTATGACCACCGGCGTAGCCTTGGCGCAGGACACACCCGTCACGCCTGACCCCGCAGCGCCCGCCGCACAAGGCTATGGCATGCGCAACGGCCAGGGCGCCGGCATGGGCAGCCAGTTCATGGATGCTGATGGTGACGGCCAGTGCGACAACTTCGTTGACGCCGATGGCGACGGTGTGTGTGACAACGCCGGCGCAGGCATGATGCGCGGTCAGAACCAGGCCGGTATGCGTGGTCAGGCCATGATGCAGGGCCGCAACATCATGCGCGGTATGCACAACATGCTCGGCGATCAGGGCATGATGCAGGGTGACGGCATGCGTGGCATGCACAGTGGCCAGGGCATGATGCAGGGCCAGGGCGGCATGCGCGGTCAGGGCCAGGGGCTCAACCAGGGCAACGGACCCCTCTTCGAGGATGCCGACGGCGACGGCGTATGCGACCACATGCAGAGCGCCCCCTCGACCGACAACTAGTCAGCGCCAAGAATTCAGTCTGCCGGCGTGGGTGGGGCGTGCCATGGGTGCGCCCCACCCACGCTTTTTGCTGCGCCTTTCGCTTATCATCCACCCTGGACTAAGATTGTGCCATGGCCCGTATCCTTGTTGTAGACGATGACCCACAGATTGTACGCCTGGTGCGCAGTTACCTCGAGCAGGATGGCTTCAGCGTGATCACCGCCGGCGACGGCGAGGCTGCGCTTCACCTCTTGCGCGCCGAACGCCCCGACCTCATGGTGCTCGACCTCATGATGCCCAAGCGCGATGGGCTTGAGGTGACGCGCATTGTGCGCGGTGACCCCGCGCTGGCCGCCACGCCCATCCTCATGCTTACGGCGCGCGTCGAGGAGATTGACCGCATTGTGGGCCTGGAACTGGGCGCCGACGACTATGTGACCAAGCCCTTCAACCCGCGCGAGATTGCGGCACGCGTCAAGGCCATTTTGCGGCGCGCCCACATGGCCGATGCACCACCTCTCACCGAGCCGCCTGTCACTCTCCACGGCATCACGCTTGACCCCGCGGCCCATGCCGTGTCGCGCGGCAGCGAGCCGCTCACGTTGACACGCAGCGAGTTTGACGTGCTGCACCTGCTCATGCGCGCGCCGGGGCGTGCCTTCAGCCGCAGCCAGATCCTGGCGGACGCGCTGGGCGAGGAGAGCGAGAGCCTCGAGCGCACGGTGGACAGCCACATCAAGAACCTGCGCCGCAAGGTGGAGGCGGACCCGCGCCGCCCGCAGCTGATCGAGACGGTCTTCGGCGTAGGATATCGCTTTGCGTCCGCCCCGCCGCGCACAGAGGCCGGCGCGCAATGAACCTCTTCGGCAAGGTGATGGTGGCGCTGATACTGGCCGTGGCGGTGGCGCTGGCCACGGCGGGCATTCTGGCCAGCCGCGGCGCCGGCGCGGCCGCACAGGGCTACGCCGAAGGCATCCTCGAGCAACAGGCGACGCCACTGGCGCTTGAGGCGGCCGCCCGTCGCAGCGCCGGCGACTCCTGGGACGAGATCCAGCAGTGGCTGGACAATGCCATGCCTGGCGCGGGTGCGATGATGCAGAATGGGATGCAGGGCGGCATGGGGCGCATGGGCATCAACACCGGGCGCGGCCGCCAGGCGATGATGGGGCGCAACCCCGCCTATTCGCTTGTGGCGCCGGACTCGGGCGCGCCGCTGGCCACAGAGGGCACACCGGCCACCGCGCACGCACAGACACTGGGCATCCCCGTGGTGGTGGCCGGCGAGACGGTTGCGCTGCTCACGCCGCTGCTCGAGCCTTCCGGGATGACGGCTGCGGGCGAGGCTTTCGTGGCGGAAGTGAACCGGGCCGTGCTGCTGGCGGCGCTGGCGGCGGGTTTGGTGGCGCTGGCAGCGGGCGCGCTGCTGGCGGCCAGCATCCTGCGCCCGCTGCAACGCGTGGAACAGACTGTCGCCGCCATTGCCAAGGGCGACCTCAGCGCACGCGTCCACAACCAGAGCCGCGACGAGGTTGGGCGTCTCGCCGCGGGCGTGAACACCATGGCGGCCGCGCTCGAGGAGCAGGAGCAACTGCGCCAGCGCCTTGTGGCCGACATTGCCCACGAGTTGCGCACACCGCTCAGCGTTGTCCAGGGCAATTTGCAGGCGCTGCTCGACGGCGTCTACCCACTTAACCGTGACGAGGTGCAGACGATTTTCGACGAGACGCGCCTGCTCACGCGTATTGTCACGGATCTGCACGATGTAGCGCAGGCCGAAGCGCATCGTCTGCGCCTCACCACCGAGCGGCTCGACGCCGCCGAAGTGCTGCACGCGCTGGCCGATCGCTTCCGCCCCGTGGCCGAGCAGCAGGGGATCACACTGCAGCTGCACGCACCCGCGGGCCTCTCCCTCAGCGCCGACCCCGAACGTCTGCAGCAAGTTCTGCACAACCTGGTGGGCAATGCACTGCGTCACAGCCCCGCCGGCGGGCATATTGCACTGAGTGCGGGCAGCGCCCCCGGCGCAGCAGTGCGCCTGAGTGTGCGCGACAGCGGCCCCGGGATTGCTGCTTATGACCTGCCGCACATCTTTGATCGCTTCTACAGAGCGGAGAAGGACCGGGCGCGCAACCCGGCCATGAGTGACCTGACGGCGGGCGCCGGTCTGGGGCTGGCGATTGCGCGCGCGCTGGTGGAGGCGCAGGGCGGCCACATCAGCGTCGAAAGCGCGCCCGGCCAGGGTGCAGCCTTTCATGTGGATTTGCCGCGGGCGTAGGCAGTGGGACGTGGGCAGATGCGCCGATGATTGGCGCCGACGTTTTGGGCGGGCGGGTGATTGGCATGGTAACCGACGCGCTCTGGCAGAACCTGACAGGCCTCCATCAGCGCTGAGCAGATTCGGTGCTGCAAAGAAAAAGCAGCGACGGAAGATGTCCGTCGCTGCTTTGTATTGCATTGTAATCCGCACCCTGCGGCGACTACTTGCCCGACTTGAGCGTGCGCTCGTAGATCTCTTCCTGCTGCCGGCGCTTGTCTTCGGCGCGCTGTTTGTCCTTCTTCTTCGAGATCTTCAACTCCACGCCGCTCTGATCCATGGCCTTGCGCAGCGCCAATTCCATGGCCGAAGGCATCTCAACGTCGGCGAACTGGTCAACCGGCTCCGCCGCGACTTCGGTCTGCACGCTCGCAGCGCTTGCAGTGCTTGCATACTGGCTGCCTCCGCCGCTTTCGCCCTGCTGGGCATAGCCTGTGTTCTCAACCTCCGGCTCGGGGCGCAGCCCCTTGATGCTGAGGTCAATGCGGCCGCGGCGGCGTTGCACTTCGATGATGCGCGCTTCAAGCTCCTCACCCACCGTGACCACTTCTTCGGGCTTGGCAATGTAGCGCTCGCCCATCTCGCGCACGTGCAGGAGCGCGTCGCGCCCCACGCCGATGTCCACAAACGCGCCGTAGGGCAGAATGCGGGTGACGGTGCCGGTGACAATGTCGCCCTGGTTGACGTCGCGCAGTGTCTTGGTGCCGGGCGCGATCATGGTGAGGCTGATGCGATTGCGTTCGCGGTCCAGCTTCTTGATCCACATGGGCACCTGCAGCCCCTCGGTGAGGACGTCGGAGACCTTGCCCACGCGCTTGACCGAAAGCTCGGAGATGTGCACGAGGCCATCGCGCCCCACGCCGATGTCGACGAATGCGCCAAAGTCGGAGATGCGCTTGACGGTGCCGAGCACTTCCTGGCCAACCGCCAGCGTGCGCACTACGCGCTTGCCGTCGCTGTCAACTTCGCCCTCGCCCTGGTCCGCAGTGGACTCAGTGGACTCGGTGGACTCGGCTATGGTTTCAACTGTCTCGACAGCAGTATCCTCGGCGACGGCGGGGCTTGCTTCGGCCACAACCTCTGTTGCTTCGGCAACGGACTCTGCAGTGGTGGTGACGGCTTCATCGGCCACAGCCGCTACGGCCTCCACTACCTCAGCCACGGCCTCTTCTGAAGTCTCCTGGGCGACGACTTCTGCGACCAGTGTCTCCTCGGCCACGACATGCGCAGGCTCGTCAAGCAATTCCACGTCAACGCTGCCTTCAATGACGGCGGCGCTTTCGGGGATGTCTGCGGGCGCGCCGGGCAATGTCGCCTCGGCAGCCGGGCTGTCGTCAGAGGCAGTGTCGCCATCCATCGGCCCTTCGACCGCAGGTGTGACCTCTGCGCTTTCTACGGGCGCAGGCGGCGTCGGCTGGGCGACATCGTTGCCCAGCGTTGGCTCCGTGAGAGCCTCACCAACGGTCTGATTCTCTTCTTCAACTGCGCTGACAGGCGCCGACTGGCTGACTTCACTCATGGGGTCCTCCGACACGACCGGCGCCGCGGGACAAGTGTCCGCACAGCACCTCAACGGATGCAAAGTTGGCTCGCTTCATTTCACTGGGGAATCGAAAACTGGAGCCGCGTTTGGCGATAAGCAATCGACCGACATTATACCCAGAGAAGCGGCATTTCCCAAAGTTGACGACCTCTTGCGCCGCACACGATTTGCGCGCACCTGTGCGGAACCGTCTAGAGGCTACCCTGACGCGCCGCGTCGCCGATTCGCGCGGCGCGCGTCCGCTGCGTATACTGAGGCTACCCAACGCGGGCGCGCGCCGTGCATGCGCAGCCAGCGCAATATTCACGCAACCAGTGACCTAGAGGAGATTTCTCATGGCCCAGTCCATTGCCGCGCAGCGCGACGCACTTGTGCAGCGGCTGCGCGTCGTCAACGACCTGAGCTCGGCAGCATCAGTGCTTGAGTGGGATCAGATGGTCTACATGCCGCCGCAAGGCAGCGAGGGCCGCGGCCGGCAACTGGCCACGCTGCAGCGTCTTGCGCACGAACACGCCTCGGACCCCGAGATTGGCCGCTTGCTCGATGCGCTGGAGCCTTGGGCCGAGAGCCTGCCCTTTGACGACGACGATGCCGCGCTCGTGCGCGTGGCCCGACGCGACTACGAGAGGGTGATCAAGGTGCCTTCGGTCTTTGCCGCCGAACTGGCCGAGCATGTGACCGAGGCCTATGACTTGTGGGCCAGCGCACGCCCCGCCAACGACTTTTCGCTGGTGCAGGATTCGCTCGAGCGCACCCTCGAAATGAGCCACCGCTACGCCGAATTCTTCCCCGGCTATGAGCACCCGGCCGACCCGCTGATTGATGAGGCTGACTATGGCATGAAAGCCGGCACGGTGCGGGTTCTTTTTGATGCACTCGAGGCGCGCTTGCGCCCCCTTGTCAACCAGATTACGGCCCAGCCACCCGCCGACGACGCCTGCCTGCGCCGCCACTTCCCCGAGGCAGACCAGCGCCGCTTTGGCGAGATGGTGATCAGAGCCTTTGGCTACGACTTCAACCGCGGCCGCCAGGACAAGACGCTCCACCCTTTTGAGACGCGCTTTGCCGCCGGTGATGTGCGCATTACGACGCGCTTTGACGAGAACGACCTGAGCAGCGCGCTCTTCAGCACGCTGCACGAGTCGGGCCATGCCATGTACGAGCAGGGGGTTGCTGCACGCTTTGACGGCACGCCGCTGGGCCAGGGCACTTCGGCGGGCGTACATGAGAGCCAGTCGCGCACATGGGAGAATTTGGTGGGGCGCAGCCGCGCTTTTTGGGAGCACTACTACCCGGCGCTCCAGGCCACCTTTCCCGGCACGCTGGATGATGTGAGCGTCGATGCCTTCTACCGCGCCGCCAACAAGGTGCAGCGTTCGCTCATCCGCACCGAAGCCGACGAGGTGACCTACAACCTGCACGTGATCATTCGCTTCGGCCTGGAGCTTGACCTGCTTGAGGGCAAACTTGCCATTCGCGACCTGCCCGAAGCATGGCGTGCGCGCTACGAAGAGGCCATCGGCGTCTCCTCACCCACCGACAGCAATGGCGTGCTCCAGGATGTGCACTGGTACGCAGGGCTGATCGGCGGGGCCTTCCAGGGTTACACACTGGGCAACATCCTCTCGGCGCAATTCTTTGATGCGGCGCTGGCTGCCCACCCCACCATTCCTGCCGAGATTGGGAGCGGTCAATTTGCCACGCTGCACGGCTGGCTGCGCGACAACATCTACGCGCACGGCTCGAAATATACGACGAGCGAACTGGTGGAGCGCGTAACGGGCGGCCCGCTCTCGATTGACCCCTACATCGCCTACCTGACGCGCAAGTACGGGGAGTTGTACGAGATATAGGGAACAGGGAGTAGGGAACAGGGAGTAGGGAATGGGGAGTAGGGAGTAGGCGACGGCCTACTCCCCACCCCCCCTTCCCTACTCCCCGTCCCGTCGTGCCCGCCGCAGCCAGCGCATCCTCCAGCAGAGCCAGCCAACCGGCGACCCGCTC
>CAYRVP010000040.1:0-23919 GCA_964427845.1 uncultured Caldilineaceae bacterium | reverse complement strand
ACTCCCTACTCCCCATTCCCTACTCCCTGTTCCTTCGTGCCCGCCACAGCCAGCGCCACAGCGCCCAGCAGGCCCACGTCGCTGCCCAGTGCGGCGGTGACGATGTCGAGCCACTGCCAATATTCCTGCGATTGCGCACGCGCGCGAATTGTGGCCCATAGGCTCTCTTCCATGAAGGGACGGCAGTGCATCCACACGCCGCCGCCGATCACAATGCGCTGCGGGTTGAAGGTGTGCAAGAGGTTGGTAATGCCCACCCCAAGGTAGCGTCCGGTTTCGCTGAACTCGGCGAGTGCGAAGGCATCCCCCTGTGCGGCGGCGTCGCCCAGTTCGCGCGGCGAGACGGCGTCAATGGCGCCGCCCGCCAGCGCCACGGCCAGGCTTTGCGCGCCCGCGTGCAGGCGGCGCTGGGCGCGCAGGGTCAGGTCGGGCCCGGCGGCCAGCCCCTCCAGCGTGCCGACCAGCCCCAGCGCGGGGTCGTCCTGCGAGAGGTCGATCGTCATGTGACCTGCCTCCGCGGCCAGCCCCTGCGCGCCCACCAGCATATGGCCATCCACAATAATACCCATGCCAATGCCCGTACTCTGGGTGATGTAGATCATGTGGTCCACGCCCCGCCCGGCGCCGTAGCGGTGTTCGGCCAACGCCGCCAGGTTGGCATCATTGCCCACGAAGACGGGTGCGCCGAAGGGCTCGAAGAGGGCGTTGCGCAAGTCAACGTGCTTCCAGCCGGGCAGGTTGGGCCCCATGAGGACGATGCCACGATGCGGGTCGGTGGGGCCGGGCGCGCCGATGCCAATCGCCGCGATGCTCTCCTCGCCCAGCACGCTGCGCACGGATGCGACGATGCGGCCAATCACGGCGACGGGGCCATCGTCGGCCGCGGTCATGCGCTGGTCGCGCGCGAGCACGGCGCCCGCGCGGTCGGCCAGCACGGAGCGGATTTGGGTGCCACCCAGGTCAACGCCGACTACGTATTCGCTCATGGAATGCCCTTCGTTGCTGTCGAGAGTGCCATGGGTGCTGCTCGTTATGGCAGCAGTTCAGCGCCGGGCAGGACGAAATCAAGAACAATGGAGTCGGTGCAGGCGGCGTGTTCGCCTGACGTCGGCTGTGCATAGAAGAGCTGCATCATGGCGGGCAGACAGTCATTGCCCAGCGCCAGGATGGAGTGGCCGTAGCCGGGGAAAAGCTCGACGCGACTTTGCTCCATGATGGCGGCGGCGCGGCGCGCCCACGCCGGCGGCGTTTGTGCGTCGTGTGTGCCGTTGACGATGAGCACGGGCGCGAGGATGGGCTGGATGATCGCATCGGACGCGTTGATGGACGGCACTTGCCAGAAGGCGCATATGCTTTGCATGCGTGCGGCGTGCTCCAGGGGGAGCGTGCCGAATTGCAGCGGCAAGCGCGCCGCCACGCGCCGCAAGTCGTCCCGCGTGAAGAAGGGCGCGTCCTCGGCACAGTATGTGCTCGCAGCGACGCCTTCACTGCGCGGCGCTGCGCCCGCCTGCGGCGCTTCCGCGAGCAGCGCCGCCACTTCGTCCAGCGGCAGCGCGTCCAGATGCGTAAAGAGGAGGGCGGGTGTTTTGTCGCCCAGCGTGCGCATGAGCCACGAGACGGTTTCAAGCGCCGGCCCTGCCGGGTCGTCGGCGTTGTGCAGCAGCGCACGCCACGGCGCAGGCGCTTCGCTTTCATCCTCCAGCGTTTCTGCGGGCAGGCTAACGGCAGGCAGGTTGGCGTCGGGCAGGCCGCAGCCATCGGGCGGCGGAAGCAGCGTGCAAGCCGTGGTGTAGTCCTCATCAAAGAGTGCGGTGATGAACGCGGGGAGTACGCTGCCGCCCTGGGCCAGGCGTGCAACAATCAGGGCCAGGATGGCATCACCGCTGCCATAACCCATGGCCGCAGGCGCAGCGTTGTAGCGGTCGATGACCTCGAGCAGGCGCGCCTCGAGCGCGGGATAGGCGGCGTTGCACGCAGGTGTCACGCTGCAATCCTGGGCGACGCGTTGTATGGCGGCGTAGAGGTTAAGCGGCGCCTCGAGCAACGCGTTGGCGGCAATGGGCAGCACGCCGTCAAGCACCATGCTGCGCACGACGTTGGGGTAGCGGTCGGCCAGGCGCGCGGCTACGCGTGTGCCGTAGCCGGTTGCGTAGATGTTGAGCGTTCCAATGCCCAGTTCCTGTGCCAGATCAGCAATGTCGGCTGCCTGTGTGGCGGCGGTGTAGGCGCCGAGGTCGCGTCCCTCATCCATCAAGCGCGTAAAGCAGGCGTGGTAGGCGGCCACCAGGCTGGCGCCGTCGGGCAGGGCCTCCTTCACCTCGGGACAGTCGAGCGAGGGGCTGGAATAGCCCGTGCCGCGCGGGTCTACCAGGATGATGTCGCGATTGCTGCGGAAAGGCGCGCCCTGCTGGGAATAGAAGAGGTGGCGGCCGCTTGTCCCTTCGGCGCCCGGGCCGTCGGGGAGGACGAGGATGGGGTCCACCTCCGGCCGGCCGAAGCTCTTGAGGATGACGACGAAGAGGCTGACGCCGTCGCTCTCTGGATTGGTGCGATTCTCGGGTACTTCGAGTTCGCCGCAGATAATCTCCTGGTTCCACGGCGTCACGAAGGGGCATTCCACCTCGGCAAAGCTGGTGGCGTACTCGGCCATGGGCGCGCTGAAAAGAGGCGTGCGCAGCCCGGCCAGCGGGTCATCCTGCAAACTGGGCGTGAGCGCAGTCGTTGCAGTAAGCGCGTACGCAGCAGTGAGCGCGGCCGTGGCGGAGATTGGCACAGTCGTGATGAGGGTCGTTGCGTCCTGTGCGCGCACAGGCCCGGCGGAGAGGAGGGCGCAAAGTGCGCAGGAAGCGAGCAAAGTCAGGTGCAGCAGGCGGGGGTGGTGCGGCATGGGCCGGGTCCGATCCATGGGCAGTGGCGGCGATGTGGGCGGTGGCGATGCGATCATGAGGCCGGAGGCCATTGACTGCAATTGTAACAGAGCGCGCGGGCAGAAGGCGAAAAGCCTTGACGCAGAGGCCACAGAGGGAACGGAGGGAACAGGGAACTAATCGCCGTTCTCCGTTCCCTCTGTTCCCTCAGTCTCTCTCGCTAATACTGCAGTAGCTCGCGCACGGGGCTGAAGATTTCCAGCACAACGCAGCCTGCGGCGCCCGCGTGCGCGGCATGCACCACATCGCCGGGCGCAAGGTACATGTCGCCGGGGCCGAGGGTGCGCGTTTCGTCGCCAATCGTGAAGTCCATGGCCCCACTGATGACGACGCCCGCCTGCTCGTGGGGATGGCTGTGCGCGGGCGCCGCGGCGTGTGGCGCCAGGGTTACCCACGAGAGGAGCATCCTGTCGCCCCAGAAGCTTTGGGTGGCAACACCCGCAAAGAGCTCTTTGGAAGGGCGACTGTTTAGGTCAAAGAAGGGCATGGTTCGCTCCTGTAAGGGTGACTCGTTGGCTTGTGCCGGCCAGCCAGGCCAGCACGACTGTGCCCATAGTATAGGTGCTGGGATGGAGGGTGTCCACAGCAAGAGCACGTTCGCAGGGCTTCTCAAAAGTCATGGCACTGCAAAACTGCACCTCAGCCTCGGCCCCTCTCCATGCGGAGCTATACTTTACCCACAAGTTGCAGCGTCTCGAGGTATTCGCGTTGCCGGGGCCGCCGGGGGTTGAAACCCCCGGCTAGGCAACCCAAGTCCACTCAAGTGGACTACGCTGCAGGGTACGTGGTTGCGCTACCCCAATGACTATCCGGCTGGAATTCCAGCGCGATGCAGCATGAGGCTGGTCTCTAGCAGTCAGTCCACTTCAGTGGACTTGGGTTGGCTAGCCGGGGGTTTCAACCCTCGGCGGCCCCGACGGCGCGCTTACCTCGAGACGCTGCGACTTGTGGGTAAAGTATAGCCAGACTGGAGAGGGGCCGGGGGTGAGGTGCAGTTTGCGCCCGCGCGGGCCGCATTCCTGACTTTTGAGTTGTCCTGATTGACTTCAATTGCGCCTTGCGTGGCGCAAGTGTTTCGTGTATTATGCGTGCGAGCGCTCTTGCGCGCGGCCTGCAGATGATTCGCGCCTGCTCATATTCTCCGCAGCATCACCATTCATTCTCGAAATGGAGACCCGTACTCATGTTGAACCGTGCCTTGAAGCTCACATTGCTGCTGGCCGTGTTCGCGCTCATTATTGGCTCTGCATTTGTCCCTGTTCGGGTGGCCTTTGCGCAGGATGTGCCAATCGCTGACACGTTGACACCGGAACCGCCCACGGTCACGCCCACGACTGTGCCGCCCACAGCCACGCCTGTGCCTCCTACAGCTACACCTGTGCCGCCCACAGCCACGTCTGTGCAACCCACAACCACGTCTGAAGCGCCCACACCCACGCCCACGCCGGAACCCGGCACGAACCCAACCGCGACACCCGCCCCGGCGCCCGAACCCGAACCCGTGCCGATTCCCGAGCCTGTGACGATCGCTCTCTTCGGCACCGGCCTGGCAGCGCTTTCGGGTGTTCTGGCGCGACGGCGCAACAAGAAGGACTAGCAGCCCTACCCGGGGTTCGCTGCGCGATTTCGTTGCACTCTTTCAGGCGACCCATCATGGGTCGCCTGATTTTCTTGGTGTCTGGCGTACGACGGAGGGCAGGCGGAGAGCGGGCGTTGGGGCGATCTGGGCGGTCACAAGGTACAATGCGCTCTGGCGATGCGAAGGAATCGTTGTGTGCCAACGATTATTCCTATGGTGGAGTTGCATCCGCCAACCCTTCCTCCCCCCCCGTCCAATCGCGCAGAAAGAATGCGTTGACAGGGCCCTTCGGCCCGGCCACTCTTTTTGCATTGCAGGATTCCGTTGCGCAGGCGAGAGTTCGGGCCGGCGACAGAGACAAGCATGAGGCAATGAGCGATTACCGAGTTGATTTGCGCACGATACCGACCCATGTGACCTGGCTGCAGGTCGTACTGGCTGCGCTGCTGGCGTGCGGCTTGCTGCTGCCTGCGGTGCAGCCTCTGGCCGCGCAGGAGCCGGCGCCCGCGGCGGCATTGCATGTGGCCAACGGTGCGGGTGGCGTGCAGATTGTCTGGGGTGGTGCACCTGCAGTGACGGCGGCGGGCACTGATGGCCTGATCGACGCGCTGGCGGTGCAATTGCCGCTGCAACGTTACCAGGGCTACGACCTGCCGCTTAAGGTGGTCCCTTTGCGCTTTTCGGGGCCGGACGCCGTGATGCTGCCGCAGATCACACGCCTGGAGACAATCGATCTGCCTGCCGGCCTGGTTGTGCCTGGCGCGCCTGAAGAGCCCCCTGTGATTCTGGAAGAGGGGCAGGAGCCGCCCGTTGCCACGGAAACCGTGGCGTTGCCCGAGCAGCCCATCTTTGTGCTGCGTCAGGGAGTCGTCAAGGGTGAGTATCTTGTGATGGTGGCCATCAGCCCCATCTTTGCACAGGGCGGCGTTACGAAACTGGCCACGGTGCTGGAGACGAGCATCCCCGGTGCGAACGCAATCCTCGAAACGCCGTGGGAATACGGTGAGTCGCGCGCTGCGGTGATTGACGCCGCGGATGCGGCGCAGCCTACGTATGAACCTGCCGTCGACGCGGCCGCTGTGGATGCAGCGACCGCAACGGTGACGCTTGTTGTGGCGAACCCGGGGATCCAGGTAGTCAAGATTGGCGTGCCAGGGAGCCTGCTCCCCGCCGCATATAAGCAAGCGAGCCTGGCCACTGTCCGCCTCACAAACCGAGGCGTCGTCGTGCCGGTTCAGGTGGTGGGTGACGAACTGCGCTTCTACGTGGAGAGCGTGGGCGACCGCTGGAACACAAGTTCATATTTCCAGGTTTCGCTTGAGAATGAGCCGGCGCGCCGCAGCCCGCCCATGGCCACGCGCCCACTGGCTGCGCCAGGAGCCGGCGGTATCTCGACGGTCATCGACCGCGGTGAATGGAAAGACCAGTACTCGCTCAGCAAGAGCGATGCTTCCAAGTACAGTTCGAATTATGCAGGCGCGGATGGCGATCATTACTACTCGGCTCTCTTCAGCACGGAGGCGGGTGACGCAGCACCCGGGTTAACTGCAAACCTGCGCGACGTCGCCAGGATTCTGCCTCCCAACACGCTGCCACTGGTCAACGCAACCAGCGCCTACACCTTCACTGCAACGCCCGTCGCGGGCAAGGAATTCACCTTCACTGTTGCCGGGCAGCCGGTCAGACTCGAAGCAACCACTGGTCCCGTGTCGGTGGCATTCAACCTCGCCACCAACCCCGACGCAATGACGGTGACCTTCGTCCCGCAAGACGCGACGCGCACCCTCCAGTTTGAGTCCATCAGCTATGCGCGGCCGGTTGCGCTTTCCATGGGCAACAGTGGCGCGCTCTTCTGGGGCAACCCTGGCGATACAACCTACCGCTGGAGCAATGCCCCGCAATTTGCCGGTGGCTATGGCGTGTGGGATGTGACCGACCCTGCCAACCCCGTGGCGCTCACCGGCGCCGGCGCGGCAGGCTTTCAGGACAGTGAGGCGGGCCATCGCTACCTTGTCGCCGGTGAGGGCTTCGTTCATGCGCCCACAGTGCGCGCCTATAGCCCCGTTTACGCACGCGGCTTGCCCGCAGCGCACGCCATCTACATCATCCCCGGCGCAGAATACGCCGCGCCGCTCAAGCCGCTGACTGACCTGCGCGTCAAGCAGGGCTACACGGTGCGCGTTGTCGATGTCACGCGCATCTATGACGGCTACAGCGGCGGCTATGTGGACCCTGCCGCCATCCGCAGTTTCCTCAAGGATGCCTACTCCACGTGGAAGAACCCGAAGCCGGTGTCCGTGGTGCTTGTGGGCGACGGCACCTATGATCCCAAGAACTATGAGAAGAAGGATCGAACGCCCGCGCTGATTCCACCCTATATGAAAGAGGGCATTGACAGGTGGCTGGGCGAGGCCGCGTGCGACAATTGCTACGGCCACTTTGACGACGGCGCGACTCTCTTTGCCATGGACCTGATGGTGGGCCGGTTTCCCATCAAGGATGCGCCGGAACTGGCGTTGATTGTCGGCAAGATTGTGAGCTATGAAACGGCCACCGATGTCATGGCGCCGTGGCGCAATACCACGCTCTATCTGGCCGACAACTATCTCAAGCCGTCGGCGACTACATCGAGTTGCTTGACGGGCTGCCGCGACAGCGCGGGCAATTTTGCCGCCCACTCCGACGCCGTGCGTTCCCTGAACCCCAACCGAGATAACACCAACCTGACGCCGCGTGTCTACTATGATCCCTTTCCCCTCTATCAGACCCCGCCCGCGCAAAATGACTGGTGGCGCGTTGTAGACCGCGACCAGGCGCGGGCGCGCGCGCTGGCCGGTTTGCAGGATGGCCCTGCACTGGTGGTCTACAACGGCCACGCCAACCTGTGGAACATGGGCGAATTGGAAAAGGCGGGGACGTCAGACCGCGTCTTTATGCTGAGTCTCAATGACCCGTTTACGCTCTACAAGCCGAACCAGCTCTTTGTCCAGCTTTCCATGACCTGCCTGACCGCTGCCTTTGCGACGCCCGCCAATTCAGGCACGACGATTGACGAAGCATTCTTCCTCGCGCAGCGGGGCGGCGCAGTGGCGGTGTGGGGCTCCAGCGGTCTCAGCCTCGTCGAGGGGCACGAAGCCTTGCAGGTCGGTTTCTTCGGCAAGCTCTTTGCCAAGCCGGGCACGGCTGTACGTTTGGGCGACCTTCTGGATGCGGGCTATCTGAACTTGTCGCTGAGCGCGCCGGGCAATGAGGACATTCTGCAGAGCTTCATGCTGCTTGGCGATCCGCTTACCAGGCTCAACTATGCAGAGGGGCCCCACCAGACCTACATCCCCGTAGTCAATAAGTAGCCATTTCGGCCACAGCCGTCTGGTCTTCATGGAGGGCAGGCGCACGCCTGCCCCCACGCTTTCTGCGCTGGCCTACAGCGCGGCAACCCTGCCAAAACACCTTTCTGGAACAATCGACGCAGTCCCGACGCGCAGGCTTGGCCTGCGCGCCTCTTGTCTTGCGCATGCCGGCACAAATTGGCACAGCCATCAACCGGTCACGCGCGCCGGTTCCAGCAGAGATGGCCCATCCTGCAGGTGGGCCGAGGAGCGAAACCATGCCAAATGGAATCAACCATGTGACAGTGATTGGCGCGGGCACCATGGGGGCCGCGATTGCGGGCCATTTGGCCAACGCGGGCGTACCGGTGACGCTGCTTGACATTGTGCCCGCCGAGCTATCGTCCGAGGAGAGCGCCGCCGGGCTAACGTTGGAGAACCCCAAGGTGCGCAACCGCACTGCGCAGCAGGGCTTTGAGCGCATGATCAAGGCGCGGCCCGGCAACCTGTTCACGCGCGATACTGCGCGCCTGATCCGCGTGGGCAATCTTGAGGATGACTTCGAAGGCGCCGTGAGCAAGAGCGACTGGATCATCGAGGTGATCATCGAGCGCCCGGGCCCCAAGCAGGCGCTGATGGAGCGCATCGAGATGATCGCGCCCGCGACGGCCATCATCTCCTCCAACACCTCGGGCATCCCCATTCACATCATCAGTGAGGGGCGCAGCGAGGCCTTCAAGAAGCGCTTCCTGGGCACCCATTTCTTCAACCCGCCCCGCTACCTGCACCTGCTCGAACTCATCCCCACGCCCGCGACGGACCCCGCCATTGTCCAGCGCATGCGCCAATTTGCCGAGACGGCGCTGGGCAAGGGGGTGGTCATCTGCAAGGACACGCCTAACTTCATTGCCAACCGCATGTTCTCCTTCGTGCAGAGCGACCTTATGGAGTTTGCCATCGAGAACGGCTACACGGTGGAGGAGGTGGACAAACTGACCGGGCCGCTGCTCGGCCGCCCCAAGACGGGCACCTTCCGCCTCAATGATGTGGTAGGCATCGATGTGCTGGCGATGGTGAGCCAGAACCTGTATGAACTGATTCCCAACGATGAGGACCGCGAGGTCTTGCGCGGCGAGTATGGTTCGGCGGTGGTCAAGAATCTGGTGGATGCCAAGCTGCTGGGCAGCAAGAGCGGGCAGGGCTTCTGGAAGACGGTGACCGACGGCAAGGGCAAGAAGGAATTCCACGGCCTCGACCTGCAGGCGGCGGCAGAGGGGGAGATCACGTACGTGGCTCCGAAGAAGCCGAAGTGGTCGAGCGTGGGCGAAGCCAAGGACCTGCCGCTGGACGAGCGGCTGCGCTCGCTTGTCAACGCCGCCGACCCGGCGGGCGACCTCGTTTGGCACACACTGGCGCGCACCATGGCCTACGCCTCCAAGCGCATTCCCGAAATCGCCGACAGCCTGGTGGACATTGACAACGCGATGAAGTGGGGCTTTGGCTGGGAGATGGGCCCCTTTGAGACGTGGGACGCACTGGGCGTGAAGGAGACGACGGCGCGCATGGTGGGTGAAGGCTTCACGGTCGCGCCCTGGGTGGAGGAATTCCTTGCTGCCGGCAATGAGTCCTTCTACTGCTACGAGAAGGGCGTGCGGCAGGTCTACAGCCCGCTGGGAAAGGGATATGGCCCTGCCTCGCCCGACCCGCGCACGATTACGCTCGCCGCGATTCGCCACCGCAGCCGCCCGCTGGCCGAGAACGATAGCGCCGCACTGCACGATATGGGCGACGGCGTGCTCCTCTTTGAGGCGCGCAGCAAGATGAACGTCTTCGAGCAAGGCAGCTTTGACATCCTGCAGAAGGCGGTGGAGCGGCTGCACGGCAGCGCGGCCGGCTTGGTGTTGGGCAACGAGGGCGGAGACTACTCAGCGGGGGCCAACCTGCTGCAGGTGGCCATCCTTGTGCAGTCGGGTGACTGGGCGGGCGTGGAGGCGTTCCTCAAGTATGGGCAGGACACCTTCATGGCGCTGCGGCGCGCGCCCAAGCCTGTGGTCGCCGCGCCGCACCAGCGCGTGCTGGGTGGCGGCGTTGAGTCCTGTCTTGCCTCGGACCGCATTGTGGCCCATGCGGAGACCTACATGGGGCTGGTGGAGGTGGGGGTAGGCATTGTGCCCGGCTGGGGCGGCTGCAAGGAGATGGTGCGTCGCAATGTGAGCGTCCACATGCACGCCACCAACGTCAACCCCATGCCCTACCTGCGCCAGGTTTTTGAGACCGTGGGCTTTGCCAGGGTTGCCGAGTCGGCGGCGCAGGCGCGCGAGCTGGGCTTTCTGGCCTCCGGCGACCAAATTGTGATGAATCGCGATTTCCAGCTTGCCGAGGCCAAACGTGCGGTGCTGGAGATGGCCGCCGACGGCTATCGCCCGCCTGTGACCTCCGGCAATGTATACGCTGCGGGCAAGAGCATGCTCGCGAGCGTTCAGATTGAGGTTTACTCCATGCAGCAAGGGGGCTACATCTCGGCGTATGACGGCGTGATTGCCAACCGCCTGGGCCACGTGCTCTGCGGCGGCGCGCTGAGCGAGCCCGCGTGGATGGACGAGCAATACTTCCTCGACCTTGAGCGCGAGGCCACGCTGAGTCTCGCCGGCAACCCCAAGACGCAGGAGCGCGTCATGTACATGCTCCAGGCGGGCAAGCCCCTGCGCAACTAGCAAATCTCAACGCAAGGGCGCAAGGTGCGCGAGGACGCAAGGAAAAGCGAAAGCAGGAACAGCGGAATTATTGACTGCCCGCACAACTCGGACTGGAACAGTATCAGCATGGACGAGAACGATATTAGCGCCTGTATCTATCACGCCGCAGTAGAAGTCCACAGAACCCTTGGCGGAGCGGGTTTGCTGGAGAGCGTATACGAGGAAGCACTTGCGTGGGAGCTAACCCGAGCCGGGCTGCGTGTCGAAAGGCAGAAGCCGCTGCCCGTTCACTACAAGGGCACAACACTCGCAACGCCGCTACGCATTGACTTGGTGGTCGACGGTAAAGTGATTGTGGAGTGCAAGAGTGTCGCAGAATACAACCCGGTATTTGAGGCGCAAGCACTTACATATCTGCGGCTTACCAAACTGAAACTTGCGCTGGTGATCAATTTCGGCGAGGCCCTCGTGAGCAAGGGAACCCATCGAGTTGTCAATGGCCTCTAGGCTGTTCCTGCCTGTGTTTTTCCTTGCGTCCTGGCGCACCTTGCGCCCTTGCGTTGAAGTGTAAATGACTTAGGAGAGACCATGATGATGCGGAATGCTGTGATTGTGGCGGCGGCACGGACCGCCGTGGGCAAAGCCCCCAAGGGCACGCTGCGCGCGGTGCGGCCCGATGACATGGCCGCGGTTGTGGTGCAGGCCATTGTCGAGCGCAGCGGTATCGATCCGGCTGCAGTTGAAGACCTGGTGCTTGGCTGCGCCTTCCCCGAGGCCGAGCAGGGGATGAATGTGGCGCGTATCGTAGCCCTGCGCGCCGGATTGCCCGACAGCGTGTGCGGGCAAACGGTCAACCGTTTCTGCTCGAGCGGCTTGCAGACAATTGCCACCGCTGCGCAGCAGATTATGGCGGGCATGGGCGATGTCATCATTGCGGGCGGCGTCGAGAGCATGTCAAGCGTCCCGATGATCGGCAACAAGTTCGTCGCCAACCCTACGCTGGCCGAGCAGTACCCCGGCGTTTACCTGGGCATGGGGCTTACCGCCGAGAACGTGGCCAGGAAGTACGGCGTCAGCCGCGCGGATCAGGATGCCTTCGCGCTGCGCAGCCACCAGCGCGCCGCCGCTGCGCAGGCCGAGGGGCGCTTTAGCAGCCAGATTGTGCCACTGGATGTGGACCTGGCGCTGGGCAACGGCAGCAGCGTGCTGGAGAAATCATTTGTCTTTGACGTCGATGAAGGCGTGCGCCACGACACAAGCATGGAGGCGTTGGCCAAGCTCAAGCCGGCCTTCGCCATGGGCGGCACTGTGACTGCGGGCAACAGCAGCCAGACCAGCGACGGCGCAGCGGCTGCGCTGATAATGAGCGAGGAACGCGCCAATGCCCTGGGCATGAAGCCGCTGGCGCGCTTTGTCGCCTTTGCCGTGGGCGGCGTCCCGCCCGAATTGATGGGGATCGGGCCGATTGCCGCCGTGCCCAAGGCGCTCAAGTATGCGGGCATGAACCTGAGCGACATCGACCTGATCGAGTTGAACGAAGCCTTTGCGGCGCAAGGGCTGGCTGTCATGCGCGAGCTTGGTTTTGACGAGGAGATCACCAACGTCAATGGCGGGGCGATTGCGCTGGGCCACCCGCTGGGCTGCACAGGGGCCAAGCTTACGGTGCAGCTTCTCCACGAGCTCGAGCGGCAGGACAAGCGCGTCGGCCTCGTCACCATGTGCATAGGCGGCGGCATGGGCGCGGCAGGCATCATCGAGCGGCTCAACTAAACCCGACGCAAAGGCGCAAAGGCGCAAAGAAAACGCAGAGAACAACGACAAGTAAAGACAACGAGCCAATTCTCGCCTGTTGTCTTTACTTGTTGTTCTTCTTTGCGTTTCTTTGCGTCTTTGCGCCTCTGCGTCGGGGTTACGCGCGCCCCAGGTCCTCCATCATCTTGGGGAGGAGCGCTTCGGTGGCCGTGCGGCCCGCGGCAATCAGCTCGGCGTGGCGGCCCAGGTCGGTGAAGGAGATATGTCCGATGGCAGGGGTGATGACGCAATCCGCCTCCATCTCGTCGACCTGCGTCATGCGGATGAGCGAGTAGATCGAGTACATCGCCACATCAACAATGTGGTGCGGCTTGTAGTCAAGATCACCGGGGCGGCTGAAGACAGTCGCGCCGCCGGCCGGCAGGATGTCGACTGCGATCACGTAGTCGGCGCCCATGGCGCGCGCCGCCGACGCGGGCAGATTCTGCGAGACACCGCCATCCACCAGCAACTGGCCGTCGCGCAGCGCAGGGGTGAAAATGCCCGGTACACTGCAACTGGCGCGCACGGCCGTGGCGATGCGCCCTGTGTTGAGCGCCAGCGCGTCGCCTGTCATCAAGTCTGTTGCCATCGCCGCAAGGGGCATGTTCAATTGCTCAAAGGTGACCTCGCCACCGATGACCGACTCGAACCAGTCAGCCAGTTTGTCAAGCTCGAAGAAGCCGGTGGCTCCCTCGAGGAAGGGCAGTGTCCCACCTGCAAAGCTCAGGTTCTGCAGCGAGAGGTTGAGTGTTGGGATGTTGAAGGAGAGTAGGCTGCGCCAGCGCATGGTGGATGCCAATTGCGCCATGCGTGTGGCCGACACGCCTGCGGCGTGGAACGCGCCCACCAGCGAACCAATGCTCGTGCCCGCCACATAGGTTGGGTAGATGCCATTCTCCTCGAGCACCTGCAGCACGCCGATGTGGGCGATGCCGCGCGCGGCGCCACCGCCGAGCGCGAGGCCAATGGAGTTGGGGCGCGGCGTTTTGTCCCAGCGGATCTTGCGCGTAGTCGTGAGCGTAGTCATGTTCAGCCTTCATCGAGCGTGGCGTCGTAGGTTGGATCAAAGGTGTTTGGATTGATCTGGTAATGTGAAACCTGCACGCCGTGGAAATCTTGCTGTTCGAGCAGCGTGGCGTAGCGGGTGAGCCAGGCATCCATGAGGCCGCGGCGGTCCCACATGTCGGCTTCGCTGCGCATCACCCAGAGTTCAGCATCGGCGTTGGTGATGCCGCGCAGCTGCACGTCGGCCTCGTCGGCAGCGGCGGCGTCATCGACTGCGCCGTTCGTCCACAGGCCGCCCACCCAGCGCCCCAGCCGTTCATCGCTGCCGGCAAAGGGGGCCGGCCCCTGGTCGCCGCTGTAGTAGCGGAAGGCGTATTCCAGGTGAGGAATCTGCAGTATCAGGAGCGTGTCTGGCGAGCGGCGCGCTGTGACATACTGGACGGCGGCGCGCAAGTCGTACTTGATCGTCGTGCGCACTTGCTGGAAGTCGGCGTAGAGCCAGATGGCGCAGAGTGCACCCGCCAGCAGCGCCGCAGCCGCTGCGCCTGCGCGTCCCAGATTGCTGCGCACCACCTGCACCCCCAGCGCCACCAGCAGCAGCGCGGCGGGTAGCGTCCACGCGACGTAGCGGTCGGTGAAGACGGGCTGGCGCAGGCTCATCAGCCAAATGCCGAGAATGGGCGTAGCCAGCCAGGCGACAATCATGGCGAAGCGGCGCAACGGCGCAATCAGGTTGCCTGGTGCGCCGGTCGCAGAGGCGGGCACGGGGTGAAGTTCGCTCCAGCCCAGCAGCAGCCCCAGCGCGCCCGCAAAATAGATAGGCGTGAGCAGCCAGATTGGGTCGCCGGGCATGAAGCCACGCGCCTGGTTGAGGAAGATCGTCTTGAGCATCTCGCCGAGGGGCGTGAAGTTGAAGCCCGTCACCTGGTTGGGTGCACGCAGCATCGCCCACTGCCACAAGAGCAGCGGCAGATAGGGAAGCGTGAGCGCCGCCAGCGCCAAGCCGTAGCCGCGCCACTGCCTGCGCGCAGCCGGGAACGCGATCAGAAACCAGAGCAGGTGCAGTGGAATCAGCAGTACGGCCAGCAGGTGATAGTACATGGCCAGCGTAACGCACACGGTGTAGGCAATCCATGCGCGTGCGCCGCCGTACTCCGCGCCGCGCAGCCACGCCCAGGTGGCGGCCAGCGCCAGCAGCGTGACGATCGCATACATCTTGCCTTCCTGGCTGTACCAGAAGGCGTAGGGGTTGATGGCGAGGAGAAGCACGGCCAGGCCGGCCACGCTCGCGGGTGCGCCGCGTACAAGGCTGCGAGCCACCGGCCACAGCAGCGCCACGGAAGCGACACCCGCCAGCGCCGAGGGGAAGCGCAGCGCAAACTCGCTGCTGCCCGCGATCTGCAGCCAGGGGCGCAAACTCAGGAAGTAGAGTGGCCCGTTCTGCGCCATGGCCGTGAACATGGAGAGGGTCTGCTCAAGCGGGCGCAGCGCCATGAAGATGGCGTCCACCTCGTCGCGCCAGAGGCTTTGGCGTGCAAGCGTGCTCACGCGCAGCGCAAACGCGGCCAGGAGCAGCAGAATCAGGAGCAGGCGCGTGCGCTGCGCAGCGCGGCCTGTTGCGTTGCGCGCATCTGCTGTTGGCGCTGGCTGTGCGGTGGGGGATTGCAGCATAGGTCAGGGCAGCGATGTGGGCCAGCGGTCACCGTTTGCGCTAGAACCGAGGCCGCGCCGGTTTGCGCCGCTCGAGGGCGAAAAGTTGGGGTCGTCCTCGTCCGTTTCGCGCAACTCATAGGGACGGCGGCTGTTGCGCAGGAAGCCCAGTGCAAGCACCGTTGCCAGCACGGCGAAGAAGACCACGGCCCCCGTGGTAACAAAGAGAATGCCCGCTGCGGCCATCGTAGAATCGAGCACCCCCACAAAGAGGCTGCCGAAGCCTGGTGGCGGCGCGGGCGCGGCATAGACAATGGGGCGCTGCGTGGCGGTGGGTGTTGCCGTGGGCGTGGGCGTCTGTGTTGGCAGAGGCGTCCGCGTTGGTTCGATCGTTGGAGTCTCGGTATCTGGAATGGGGAAGACCACGCCGGCCTGCTCGGGGTTGTTGGCGTCGATGACGGGGGTCGGCAGGCCGGAATCAAAGGGCGGATTGGCCGCGAAATCAGGCGTCAAGAAGGCGTTGGGGTCGCTCTGCGCCAGCGCCGTGGCCTGAAAATCGACAGCCGCCGCGGGGTCGGCTGCGCCCGCGAGGAAGTCGGCGCGCGGCGTTGGTGTCTGCAGGTTGGACAGTTCGAAACTGCGCGTCCACGTGGGCGTGGGGGGCGGCGGCGTGTCGATAGGTGTCCATGTGGGCCAGGGTGTCCACGTGGGGGTAACGGGCCAGGGCGTCCACGTGGGCCAGGGCGTGGCCGTGGGGATGGGCGTCCATGTGGAGGTGGGCGTCCACGTGGGCGTGACGGCGAAGACGCTCACGCTGGGCGCCGGCGCCGTAAAACTGAAGCCGCCCGGCGCCGACGAGTTGACTGTGAAGATGATTGATTGGTTGGCGGTGACTGTGACCGGCCCGAGGATGGCGGCTTGGCCCTGCTCGGCGAGCAGAGCCGGGGTGATTTCGACCAGGGCGCCGGGGGCCAACGGCGCATTGATGGTGACAGTGGGCTGGCCCGGCATGGTAATCGTATGGCTCAAGAGCGCCACGTCGCCCGTGTTGCGGACGCGCAAGCAGTACCAGACCGGCTCATTGAGATTGATGTTGAGGGTAATGTCCGACGACGGGCCGCAGCCTTCATTGTTGTTGAGCGCGGCAGTGAGTTGGGTCGAGGCCGTGTCCACATTGACCGTGGCCGTGCTTGCAGTTTCGCCCGAAAAAAGCGTCGGGTTGTTGGCAGCGGCCGCCTTTGCTCTAACAACGGATTCGGTCAAAGCCGTGCCGCTCACAAAAGTGAAGGCGGGCTGGAGGGCCGCTTCAGCAGAAGCATGCGTAAGTTGCAGGGGCTGTCCGGGCTCGATGCGCTCCGTGACGGTGTATGGCGCGGAGACATTCCCGAGCGAGACAGTGAGCGTCACGGGCTCGAGTGGCACGTCGCCTGTGTTGGTGAGAGTGATGCAGCGATAGACAGCCGCGTTGCTGGGCACGGTGATTGTCGTATCATTCGTGCAGCCGCTGGGTGATGTGCTGAGCGTTTGCCGCACCGTGATCGCGGGGTCGATAACGGTGACTGTGACGCTGACGCGTGGGTTGATCTGCTCGATATCCGAACCGGCAATTGCTCCAACGTCTCCAATTACCACAACGCCTTCGCCTTCGGGGACGAATGTGGGCATCGTGAATGTGCGAGATATGCCCGCAGTGAGTGTGGCTGGAAACGTCCAGCTCACGATCGGCTTGCTCATGCCTTGGTAATCTTCGGAGATGATAATCGATGTGATTGTTGTCGAAACAGGGCTATTGTTGGTGACTATATAGCAGGTATTGACCGGCGTTCCGCGCGTCACTGTAATCGCGCGGCTAAAGCACTGACTGGCCGCCGTGCCCACGGATGCCTCGACTGTAAAGGTGAGCGCGTCTGTCGCCTGCACCCCACTCTGCTGCACCGGCGTCACATCGGGCGCAGCCAGGGCGGGGCGCGCCGCTAGCAGCAGCGCGCAGCCGGCCGCCACGAGTAGCGGCAGCAACGCAGCCAGCCAATGCAATCGATTCGTGCGGCGCAGAGTCTTCATTCCGGTGTCACTTCAGTCGGCACGTAGCGAAACATCTCCCGAGTGGATGGTATGGCGTACGCCCGTGACGTCGGCCACAATCAGCGCGCCGCTGCCGCCAGGGGCATCGTCAATGTCCACGGCCGTGCCGTGGAGGAGCGTGCCGTCGGCGTGGTGGACCGACACGTCGCGGCCCAGCGTCCACAGCGCGTTGCGCCAGGCATCCATGAGGCGCCGCTTGCCTGCTGCGCCTGCAACAGGGTTGCCCAGCGCGTAAATCTCCCAGAAGTTTCTGCAGAGACTGATGAGAAGTTGGGTCCGGTCCACGGCGCCGGCGCCGGCCAGCAGGAGACTCGTCGGCTGCGGGGCGGGAGGCGCCACCGCGGGCAACTGCGCAGCCGTTTGCAGCACATTCACGCCAATTCCCACAATCACGTGGCCGGCGTCGCCCGTGCGGTCCAGCGTCGACTCGACCAGAATGCCGGCCACTTTGCGCTCAGCGCCGTCACGCGTGCGCAGCAACAGATCATTCGGCCACTTCAGCCCCACGGCCACGCCGGGTATGCGCAGTTCTTCAACCGTGCGCTGCAGCGTCAAGCCGGCAATGACGGGTATGAGTGTCTGGTTGTAGGTGGTTTCCGGCTGCTTGATGATGAGGCTCACGAGGAGGCTGCTGCCTGCGGGCGCTTGCCACTGGCGTCCCAGCCGCCCCCGTCCCGCGCTTTGCGCATCCGCCACCACAACGCTGCCGCTGCGAATCTCGGCGCGCAGGGCGAGCGTGTGCGCCAGCCGCATTGTGCTATCCACAACCGGGTAGAAATCAATCACCGGGTGATTATCGGGCCGGCCGCAATCACCCAGAAAGTCGGCGATGCGCGCCAAATCCAGCGATGCGTTCTGCTGCATATCGGGTTGCATGGCTGATTGCATGGGCATGCAGTCGGGAAAGTGGAGCCAGGTGCGCAAGCCGCCAACGGAGGCGCCCGAGACGGGTCTCGAGCAGGATTGAGTTGCACGCCGATATTGAAATCAGAGCGTAGCGGAGGTTGTGCAATTGGTCAAGTAAAGGTATCCTTAAGGCGTCATCCATGCACGGAATGCGATGACTTTGCGCAATGGGTCGCTTGCGGCCCCCGGTTTGCGTAATCATGCTAGAGAAGCCGTTCTTGCACCCCCAGCACAAGCGGCTAGCCTCCTCTGAAGAGACCGCAAGACACCCCCCCGATTACGATATGGACGGTCCGACGATGGGACGCGCGCCGAACCAGCAGCGAGGGCCGTATGGAGCTGCGCGCGACGGAACGCCTGGCGTTGTGTCAGCGCGATCCAACCCGCTCACCAGCCCGCGTGCTGCACCTCAAACGGCACAGCAGGCGCCGCCGGCGATGTCGCCACGACCACCCATGGCAGGCAGCTACGCGGACCGTGACGAAGCGTTGACTGAACTTCTTGACGAAGATGCGCGCAGTGCGCCTTCCCTGCCGATTGTCCTGCTGAGCGCCGCCTTTGGTGTCGCGGCAGGCGTAATCACCTTTTACATCGCCTATACGGTTGCTTTGCTGCGCGTGGATGTGAGTGTCGCGCTCGCAGTGCTCGCGCTCTGCTTTGCGGTGGGCGCCACGGGCGCGCTCGTCAGTGCGGCAACCGGTTCAACCGCTGCCCTGCCCACGATTGGGCTGAGCTGTGCGCTGATCGTCATTACGTTCATCGTGCTTGGCCTGTGCATGGTGATGGGTGCGTTTGCCGCTACCTTGTTCATTGTTGTCGGCGCCTAGCCAGCGCCGTATCGCACCGCCTTCGAATCGCGAAGACAGGAGGTTCCCGCCATGTCGCGTGGCTCGCTTTCCGCCGAAACGTCGAGCCCTTTCAACTCACCACCGAGTTTCACTTGCCACATCGCCAGAACAGTGCCGGCCTCCGTAGCCGGGATCGTACCCATTGCGAGAAGGAAGCCCCCCCTTGTAGCAAAGGAACGATATGCAGACAGCATATATAAATGGGTTTTCGCCGTCGCTTGATATGTACAGGATTGGCGATCTGCCAGCGCCGCAACCCGGCCGCGGCGAGGTGCGCGTGCGCGTTGCCTATGCCGCCCTCAATCGTCTCGATGACTTTGTGCGTCAGGGATGGAAGGGCCTAGAGTTAGCCTTTCCCCATATTCCATGCAGTGACTTTTCGGGCGTTATCACGGCGCTGGGCAAGGGTGTGAAGGATTGGGAACTGGGCGAGTGGGTGACAGCCAACCCCATGCTCTGGTGCGGCCGTTGCCCAGCGTGTTTGGCCGGTGAGCAGAACCGCTGCGTTGACGGGCGGATTCTGGGTGAGCAGGTCCGGGGTGCATGCGCCGCATCGGTGATTGTGCCCGCAGTGAATCTGTTGCGCATTCCTGCGGAGTTCGATGTGCGCAAGGCAGCCGCGGCGTCGCTCACCTACTCCACCGCATGGCACAGCCTGGTGACTGTGGGACGCGTCCGTCGCGGCGAGAAGGTGTTGGTCGTGGGCGCGGGCGGTGGTGTCAATACCGCCTCACAGCAGATCGCACGGCTGTTTGATGCAGAAGTCTATGTGATTGCGGGAAGCGCCGAGAAGGCCGCACGCGCGCTGACCATGGGCGCGACCTGGGCCTTTGATCGCAGCGCCAACCCCGAAGAAGACTGGGCCCGTGCTGTCTACACCGCCACCGGTCGCACGGGCATCGACGCCGTGGTGGATAATGTGGGCGCGCCAACCTGGGCGCGCAGTCTGCGCACGTTGCGGCCGGGTGGGCGTCTGCTCACGGTAGGCGGCACGGCCGGTTATGAGGCTTCCATTCCAGTAAACCTGATCTTTGGACGCCACCTCAACATTCTGGGCAGTACGATGGGCACGCAGCGCGACTACGCCGAGGTGATGGCACAGGTCTTCGCCGGACATCTTGACCCAATCATTGATTCGGTCTACTCGCTTGCTGAACTCCCTTCAGCCATGGCGCGCCTCGTCTCCAGCCAGCACTACGGCAAGATCCTGATAGACGTGGCAACCGGCTACGCCTGACGAACGCAAGATAGCGTAATACGCGACAACGGCGGTAACCTCAGGAAGACGCACTCTTTGACGTGTCCTGTCGGCGCCGCCGTTGCCGCGCTTATGCCCCAAAGTGCCACAGCGCTGCGAAAATGACCCCAAGCGCAATGATCATTCCTCAATCCTTCCACACTTCGCTATAATGGCCGCAGCCCGCAGAGAGTACTCCATTCCGCCATTGCCGGACTCGGCCTGACGCACTTGGCCCGCACCGGCCAATCCGCTGCGCACCACAGGGCACGGGGCCCTTGTCGCCATTCATGAAAAGCTATACCGAGAGTGTGCGCGGGGTGCAGCGCTTCGTGGCGTTGCCGCAAGTGCTTGCGTTCATCCTCGCGCTCGATGCGCTGGGCTACTTTGCCGGCATGACGGGCTGGTATGGCCCCGTCCTGCGCCAGCCTGACACGCCTGTGTGGGCGTGGCCTTTCATTCCAGATTGCCCGCTCTTTGGGCTGCTGGGTGGGTTGGCGCTGCTGCTTGTGCTGGCACAGCAGAACTGGAGCCATGCACAACGGCGCACGATGCAGAGATGGCTGTTAGGCGGCGGCATGGTGGCACTGCTGCTCGCACTCGCCAATCGGCTGGCCTGGCTGCCGGGTGATCGCGAAAGTCTGCGCGGCATGGCGGCGCTCTACGGGCTGCTGGGTATTTCGCTGCTGCTCTTCGCATTCGGCTTTGTGCGCAACCCTAACTGGCTGCTTTGCATTGTGGCTGCCGGGCAAATCAAGTACGGCATCTGGACAATTACGGCATGGCTGCTCTTCTGGCGCAACACGGCGGCGCTCTACGGTGCGCCACTCTTCACCGCCGAGAGCATCCTCATGACGATCGCACACGTTGGGTTGGCGGCGCAAGGGCTGCTCCTGCTTATCTGGTTCGTCCCGCTGCGCAGCGGCGCGCTGGTGGCGCTGGCCTGGTTTGCACTCAGCGACCTGGTGGATTATGGTCCTGTGGCATGGGGGCTGGGCTGGCATCCTGGTGTGCCGCCGATTTTGCCGCTCGATTTCATTCGCAACAGCACGGTTGCCGTCACGTGGCTGCTTGGAGTAGGGATGTTCGTCGCGGCGGCCTGGGCCGAGCGCAAGCGGCCCCATTTGCAGCGCACATTGGGCATGAGCCGGAAGAGCGCAGTGGAGTAACGCCCTCTCTATTGAGTTGACAGCAGTTGGCCCGCAGCGCGCAGGGCATCCCCATACAGGAAAGAAGGCACCCTTACGTGGAGAGTGAAACGATCGACCCCCGCATTGCCGACTTGCGCACGCGCAAGACCGCTGCACGCCAGGGAGGCGGCGCCGACAAGGTGGCCAGGCAGCAGGCACGCGGCCGCATGTCGGCGCGCGAGCGGCTGGATCTGCTGCTCGACAAGGGCAGCTTCCGCGAAATGGACATTTTCGTCACGCACAATTCCAACGATTTTGGGCTGGCAGAACAGCGCATCCCCGGTGATGGTGTGGTGACGGGCTACGGTACAATTGACGGCCGCCTTGTCTACGTCTACTCGCAGGATTTTACGGTCTTCGGCGGCAGCGTAAGCCACACGCACGCGATGAAGATCTGCAAGGTGATGGATGCGGCCATGGCCAATGGTGCGCCCATGATCGGTTTGAACGACTCGGGCGGGGCGCGCATTCAGGAAGGCGTGCACAGCCTGGCGGGCTATGCCGAGATCTTCTACCGCAACACGCTGGCGTCGGGCGTCATTCCGCAGATCAGCGTCATCATGGGGCCGTGTGCGGGCGGGGCGGTCTACAGCCCGGCCATCACCGACTTCGTGATCATGGTCAAGGACTCGAGCCACATGTTTGTGACCGGGCCGGACGTGATCAAGACGGTGACGCACGAGGATGTCACCTTTGAGGAATTGGGGGGCGCACTGGTGCACGCCAGCAAGTCGGGCGTGGCCCACTTTGCTGCTGAGAGCGAGGAGGACGCGCTCTTCCTGGTGCAGAACCTCATCAGCTACCTGCCCAGCAACAACATGGAGGATGCACCGGCAGTTACGCCCAAGGATGACCCGCTGCGCGAGGCGCATGACCTGGACACGATTGTGCCCGACAACCCCAACAAGCCCTACAACATGAAGGTTGTCGTGCGCGGTATTGTGGACGAGGGGCAGTGGCTGGAGGTGCATGAGTATTATGCGCAGAACCTGCTTGTGGGCTTTGCGCGCCTGGGCGGCCATGTGGTGGGCCTTGTGGCGCAGCAGCCGCAGGTGCTCGCAGGTGTGCTCGACACCGAGGCCAGCCAGAAGGGCGCGCGTTTCATTCGTTTTTGCGACGCCTTCAACATCCCGCTGATTGTGCTGGAGGATGTGCCCGGCTTCATGCCTGGGATCAACCAGGAGCATGGCGGCATCATTCGCCATGGCGCCAAGCTGCTCTATGCCTTTTGCGAGGCGACTGTGCCCAAACTCACGGTGATTGTGCGCAAGGCGTATGGCGGGGCCTACTGCGTGATGAACCCGCGCCAGATCGGCGCCGATATGGTGCTGGCCTGGCCCAGCGCCGAGATTGCGGTCATGGGCCCGGAAGGCGCGGTGAGCATCATTTTCCGGCGCGAGCTGGCCGAGGCGGAGGACCCGGTCGCGCGCAAGGCAGAACTTGTGGCGGACTATCGCGCGCGCTTTGCCAATCCATATGTCGCGGCATCGGCCGGGTATATTGACAACGTAATTGAGCCGCACGAGACGCGCACGCGCCTGATCAATGCCCTCGAGATGTTGCGCAACAAGCAGCGCACCATCCCGCCCAAGAAACACGGCAATATTCCGCTGTAACTCCAATGATCAGTCATCAATCATCAATTATTGACGATTGACTATTGATTATTGAAAGGATGCCTCCACCCACCATGCCCCTCGACGAAATTGAGTTTGAACTGAGCGCAGAGCAATTTGCGGCCATGGGTTATCCCGGCCTGCGCCAGGGGCAGCCCCTGTCGGTGTTGCTTGACGGCGGCCTGCTGCTGCCCGAGGCGGGCGCATTGACCTGGTACGCGGTGCAGAAGGAGCGGCTGCCGCCACTTCTTGTACGCACGGGACTGGCGCAATATGCCTTTTGCGGCCAGATTCGTGCGGCGGATCTGCTCAAGGATGGCGACGTACAGCGGGGCGTGCTGCTGGTGGATTGCGGCATTGCCCCTGTGCGCGTGACCTGCCTGGCGCAGGCCGACGGCACGCTGCCCTGGGGCACGTGGGAAACCCGGACCATCAGCGGCCATTTGCTGCTTGAGGGGCTGGCGGAGGATGCCTTCGCAGCGGGGATTGGCGAGGCCGTGGGCGTGACCGTCTGGCACTTCAATCGCCTGATGCTGACGCCGGGTGATCCCAATTTCGGCGCACTCCACGAAACCGAGGCGCTGCCTCCGCAGCCCTTTGTGTACGACCGGCTCTTCGTCACCGCACGTTTGCATCGCGCCCGCATCAGCGGTTGAGTGGGAGCGCACGCTCCATAGGCAGAGGCACCGCCCATGTTCCGAAAAGTGCTTGTGGCCAATCGAGGCGAAATCGCCGTACGCGTATTGCGCGCGTGTGAAGAGCGCGGCATCAGCACGGTGGCGGTCTACTCGGACGCCGACCGCACCGCGTTGCATGTGCGCTATGCGGGCGAGGCCTACCACATCGGCCCCTCCCCCAGCCGCGAGAGTTATTTGCGCATCGACAAGATTATCGATGTGGCGCGCCGCGCCGGCGCCGATGCGATCCATCCCGGCTACGGCTTCCTCTCCGAGCGGGCCGAGTTTGCCGCGGCCTGCGTCGATGCCGGGATTACATTCATAGGCCCCAGCGCCGACGCGATTGAGCGCATGGGCGACAAGATTACGGCGCGTGAGACGGT